>NZ_JBFUGI010000009.1:0-326284 GCF_056402995.1 Mesorhizobium sp. P3_A8
AAGGTCGCCGCGTCATATCTGGGGCGGCCGGCATGCTCTGCGCAGGGTGGTCTACATGGCAGCGCTCACCGCCAGCCGCTCAAATCCCGTACTCAGAGCCTTCCACCAGCGTCTCATTGCCAACGGCAAGCAACCAAAGGTCGCCATCGTCGCCGTGGCCCGAAAGATTATGACCATCCTCAGCGCCATGCTTCGACACAACCAACCCTGGTGTCCAGACAAAGCCTGAAAACACAGTTGCTCATCCGGCCCTTCGGGCCACCTTCTCCCCGTGAACGGGGCGAAGGAAGACGGCGCTACATCTTCACCCGCTCGGCCTTCGGGTCATACATCGGCTTCAGCGAGGCCTCGGCCGCAAACCGCTCGCCGGCAATCTCGATCTCGTAGGACGAGGCCAGCACATCCGCCTCGCTTTCGCCCTGGCATGGCACATAGCCCAGCCCGATCGCGCCGCCGAGATGGTGGCCGTAATTACCTGATGTGATCGGGCCGACGATCTTGCCGTCGCGCAGGATCGCTTCGTTGTGGAAGAGCAGCGGCTGCGGGTCTTTCAGGCGGAATTGGACCAGCCGGCGGTTCAATCCGGCTTCCTTCTTCTTCAGCACGGCATCGCGGCCAATGAAGTTACCCTTTGAGGTTTTCACCGCAAAGCCGAGGCCGGCCTCCAGCACATTGTCCTCATCGGTGATGTCATGGCCGAAATGCCGAAAGGCCTTTTCGATGCGGCAGGAATCGAGCGTGTGCAGGCCGCAGAGTTTCAGGCCGACATCGGCACCCGCCTCGTCGATCGCCTCGAAGACGTGCGCCGCCTGGTCGGTCGAGACATAGAGCTCCCAGCCGAGTTCGCCGACATAGGTGACGCGGTGGGCGCGGGCGAGGCCCATGCCGATCTCGATCTCCTGGAACGTGCCGAACGGGTTGTTCTCGTTCGAGAAGTCGTTGGGGCTGACCTTCTGGATCAGTTTACGCGCGTCCGGCCCCATCAGGCAGAGGACGCTTTCGGCCGCTGTGACATCGGTGATGACCACGAACTCCTCGCCGACATGCCGGCGCAGCCAGGCGAGGTCGCGCTGCAGCGTGGCACTCGGCACGACGAGGAAGTAGGCCGTATCCGAAAGTCTGGACACGGTGAGATCGCTTTCGATGCCACCGCGCTGGTTGAGCATCTGGGTATAGACGATCTTGCCCGACGCCACGTCCATGTCGTTGGCGCACAGTTTTTGCAGGAAGGCGCAGGCGTCGCGGCCCTCGACGCGGATCTTGCCGAACGAGGTCATGTCGAACAGGCCGACCTTGCTGCGGACCGCCAAATGTTCTTCGCGCTGGTTGTCGAACCAGTTCTGCCGCTTCCAGGAATAGCGGTATTCGCGCTCCTGTCCCTCGCGGGCGAACCAGTTGGCGCGCTCCCAGCCGGCGACCTCGCCGAACACGGCGCCGCGCGCTTTCAAATGCTCATGCAGGGGCGAGCGCCTGACATTGCGCGACGTCGCCATCTGCCGATAGGGGAAATGGTCGGCATAGAGCAGGCCGAGCGTTTCGGAGACGCGCTCCTTGAGATAGCGGCGGTTCTTCTGGAAGGGCTGGGCACGGCGAATGTCGACTTCCCACAGATCGAAGGGCGCTTCGCCGTCGTTGATCCATTGCGCCAGCGCCATGCCGGCGCCGCCGGAGGAGACGATGCCGATCGAATTGTAGCCGGTCGCCATCCAGTAGCCGGAGAGCTCCGGCGCCTCGCCGAGATAGTAGCGGTCGTCGGGGGTAAAACTCTCCGGGCCATTGAAGAAGGTGTGGATGCCGGCGGTCGCCAGCATCGGCATGCGGTTGACGCCCATTTCGAGGATCGGCTCGAAATGGTCCATGTCCTCGGGCAACTGGTCGAAGCAGAAATCCTCGCGGATGCCGTCCATGCCCCAAGGCTTGGCCACCGGTTCGAAGGCGCCGAGCATCATCTTGCCGGCGTCTTCCTTGTAGTAGGCGCACTCGTCCGGCACGCGCAGCACCGGCAGACGGCCAAGGCCGGCGATCGGCTCGGTGACGAGATAGAAATGCTCGCAGGCGTGCAGCGGAATGGTGACGCCGTTCTGGGCGCCAAGCTCCCGCGCCCACATGCCGGCGCAATTGACGACGACATCGGCCTCGATCGTGCCTTGGTCCTCGCCTTGTGCCCACGATACGCCGGTGACGCGACCGGCCTTGGTGTGCACCTTGGTGACCTTCACATTCTCGACGATGGTGGCGCCGCGCTGGCGCGCACCCTTGGCCAACGCCATGGCGATGTTGGCGGGATCGCATTGGCCATCGAGCGGCAGATGCACGGCGCCGACGACGTCGGACACATTGAGATGCGGGTACATCTGCTTGACTTCGTTGGGTGAAATCTCGCGCACATCGACATCGAAAGCGCGGGCAAGCGATGCCTGCCGATAAATCTCGTGCTTGCGCTCCTCGGTCAGCGCCACGGTGATCGAGCCGACCTGGCGCATGCCGGTGCCGACTTCGGTCTCGGCTTCCAGCTTGACGTAGAGGTCGGCCGAATATTTCGCCAGCCGCGTCATGTTCTGCGAGCCGCGCAACTGGCCGATCAGGCCGGCGGCATGCCACGTCGTGCCCGAGGTCAGCTGCTTGCGCTCCAGCAGCACGATATCGGTCCAGCCGAGCTTGGCCAGATGGTAGGCGACCGAACAGCCGGAAACGCCGCCGCCGATGATGACCGCGCGTGCCTTGGTGGGGATGGTCTTGGTGGTCATGCGGCCTCGCGGCGATAGGTGGAAGCAAAACGGCGCAGCCGAAGTGCTGCTTCTTGGAGAATCGGCTCCGGCTGGCAGAGGCTGATGCGGATATGGCCGGCGGCGGCTTCGCCGAAGCTGGAGCCCGGCATCACGCCGACGTTCTCCTTGTCGAGGAAGGCGAAGGCGAATTTTTCGTCGTCGGGTTCGACCTCGGATATGTCGAGCATGACATACATGCCGCCTTCGGAGCCGCGCACACTGACGTCGTTCATGCCGCGCACGGCATCGAGAAAGACGGTGCGGCGCGCCGCGTAGCGCTCGGCGATGTCCTTCACGCCGTAATGGTTCTCCAGCGCCTCGGCGCAAGCGACCGAGATGAAGGCCGGCAGGCCGTAGGTGGTCACCAGATTGAGATTGATGAGCAGGGTGATCATCGCTTCGGGACCGGTCAGCCAGCCCATGCGCCAGCCGGTCATGCCATGGCTCTTGGACATGGAATTGATGACAAGCGTGCGCTCGGCCATGCCGGGCAGCGAGCGCGGCGAGACATGCTCGCCACCACCAAGCGTCCAGTAAACCTCATCCGACAACAGCCAGAGGTCGTGCTCCCTGCAGATTTCGGCCAGTTGTTCCAGCCGCTCGCGCGAATAGACCGCACCGGTCGGGTTGTTCGGCGTGTTGATCAGGATGGCGCGTGTGTTGGGCTTGAGTGCCGCGCGGATCATGTCGGCGTGCGGCTGGAAACCATCCTCGGCCGGCGTCTCGACGACGGTGAAACTGGCGCCGGCAGCGCTGAACGTGTTGGGGTAGGTGGCGTAGTAGGGGGCAACGACGATGGCGTGGTCGCCCGTGTCGAGCACCGCCTGTACGGCCGCGTAGAGTGCGGCCTGGCCGCCCGGTGTGGCGATCACCTGATCCGGCGTCGTCTCGACGCCGGTGCAGGCGCTGGAGGCCGACGCCATTGCCTGGCGCAGGCGCGGCAGGCCCTGCAGCGGCGTGTAGTGGTGATTGTGGCCGCGCACCGCGGCCACGCAGGCCTCGATCGTCTGCGAAGGCGTGTCGAAATCATGGTCGCCGACCGACAGCATGATGATGTCCTCGCCGGCCGCCTTGCGGGCCCAGGCGGCGGAATGGACCTCCCAGCCGTCCTTGCCCGACGGGACAATGCCGGAAATGCGCGATGATGGTCTAGGCATGCAAAACTCCCGAAATCTCGTAGCCGGCCCGTTCGAGCCGGTCGCGCAGCGCGGCAATGTGCGGCGGTCCGACTTCGCAGCAGCCGCCGACGATGTCAGCACCTGCCTCCACCCAGCCGATTGCCTGCTCGGCATAGGCGTCCGGGCCGAGGTCGTGGCGGGCATGCAGCACATCGACGGTCCCGCCGTGCTTGAGCGCCTCCGTGGAGGTGAAGCCATTGGCATAGGCGCCGACCGGGCCGCCGAGATCGATCAGTTCAGGCAAGGCGGCGGCGATCGCTTCCGGCCGGCAGCAGTTGAGCAGCCGCGCCGCTATCGGCAGGCCATCGAGCGCGCTGGCCGCGGCTGCTATTGTTTCGCCGCTGCGCAGCCGTGGCGTGCCGTGATCGGCGAGCGTCCACGACACCCAGACAGGTTTGCCGCTTTCCGATGCCGCGGTGACGGCCGCGCGCGCCTCATCGGCCGAGGCCATGGTCTCGCACAGGAAGAGATCGACGCCATCCGCCTGCTCGGCGACGATGCGGCGATAGATGTCGAGCGTCTCCTGGTAAGAGATGGTCAGCGCCGGGGCGTAGCTGCCGAAAAGCGGCGACAGGCAGCCTGCTATCGCGGCATCGCCGGCTTCGTCACGAGCTTGCCTGGCCAATTCGATGCCACGCTTCTGCAGCGGCTTGAACAGCTCCTCGGCGCCCTCGCGCGCCAGGCGTTCGGGGGTCGCCGAATAGGTGTTGATGGTGATGACGCGGGCGCCGGCGCGGATGAATTCGGCATGCAGGCCGCGCACCAGATCGGGTTCATCGATCAGCACCCTGGCCGACCACAAGGGCGTCGGCTCGGATTTGCTGCGCCGGACCAGTTCCTGACCCATACCACCGTCGGTGAGGATGACTTTCTTCATGCTCTCAGTCTTTCGTTCTTCGGATCCCACAAAGGTTCGTCGTTCTGCACGATCGCCTTGAAACGGTCGCCAAAGATTTCGACCTCGACAGAGGTGCCGGGCTCGGTCAAATCGACGCGCAACATGCCGAGCGCGATCGACTTGTCGATGCGATGGCCCCAGCCGCCCGACGTGGTCTCGCCGACGATCTGGCCGCCATGCCACAGCGTCGACATGTAGGGTGCGTCGCAATCGCCGGGGTTTTCGACGACCAGCGTGACGAAGCGCTTCTTCACGCCTTGCTGCTTCTCGTTCTGCAGCGCGGCCTTGCCACGGAAGTCGGGCTTTTCCCATTTGACGAAACGCTCGAGCCCGCCTTGCAGGATGGAATAGTCGGTCGAGAGATCGCCCTTCCAGGTGCGGTAACCTTTTTCGAGCCTGAGCGAATCCAGCGCGTACATGCCGAACGGTTTCAGGCCATGCTGTTGTCCTGCCGCGCAGACGGCATCGAAGATGGCGGCCGTATCGTCGACCCTGGTGTGGATTTCCCAGCCGAGTTCTCCGGCGAAGGATACGCGCACCAGCTTGGCCCAGCGGCCGGCGATCTTCGTTTCCTGATGCGTCAGCCACGGCAAGGAGAGGTCGGCGTCGCAGACATCGGCGAGGATTTTTCGCGAATTGGGGCCAGCCAGGATCTGGGTGGAGAATTCCTCGGTCCGGTCGATCAACTTGAACGATGCATCCTTGGTCATGCGCGATTTCAGCCACTCGAAATCATGCCATTGCGCGACCGCGGCGGTGATCAGCGTCATCACATTCTCGTCGTGGCGAACGACGGACATTTCGGTGACGATGCGGCCCTTGTCGTCGGCGAAATAGACGAGGCCGATGCGGCCGGGCTTCGGCACCAGTCCGGTGACCTGCAGGCCCAGCCATTCGGCAGCACCCGGACCTTCGAGATTGAAGCGCGAGAAGCCGGGCAGGTCGAGGATGCCGGCCGCATCGCGCACGGCGAGGCATTCCTCACGCACGCGTTGCTGCCAGGGACCTTCACGGCGGAAGGTGAGCGTGGCTTCCTCGGAGATGTCGTCGCCGTCCTTCGCGTACCAGGTGGCGCGTTCCCAGCCATTATAGGCATCGAAACGGCCGCCGAGCGCCTTGGTGCGGTCGTGGATCGGCGACAGTTTCCGGTCTCGCCCTTCGGGCCAGGCATGGCGGGGGAACTGGATGGCGTATTCGTTGCCGTAGATTTCCAGGCCCTTGGCGACGCAATAATCGGGCGCCGAGGCAAAGGAGGTGAAGCGGCGCGGATCGCAGGACCACATGTCCCACTCCGTCTGGCCTTGCGTGACCCATTCGGCCAGCACCTTACCGGCGCCGCCGCCCTGGGCGATGCCGAAGGTGAAGACGCAGGCCTCGAAGGCATTGGGCACGCCGGGCATCGGCCCGATCAGCGGATTGCCGTCCGGCGCATAGGGGATCGGGCCGTTGATGACCTTGGACAGGCCGGCGGTGCCCAGGATCGGCACGCGGGCGACGGCGTCGGCCAGGTAATGCTCCAGCCGGTCGAGATCGTCGGGGAAGAGCTGGAAGGAAAAGTCCTCCGGCATCGGATCGCCAGGGGTGGCCCAATGCGCGCGGCAATTGCGCTCATAGGGGCCGAGATTCATGCCGGCCTTTTCCTGGCGCAGATAGTAGGAGGTATCGACATCGCGCAGCAGCGGCAGCTTCTTGCCCTGTTCCTTCGACCACGCCGCAAGCTCGGGGATTTCCTCGAACAGGATGTATTGGTGGCTCATCACCATCATCGGCACTTCGCGGCCGAACATCCGGCCGACTTCGGCGGCGCGATAGCCGGCGGCGTTGACGACGATTTCGCAGCGGATCTCGCCCTGTGGCGTGGCGACCACCCATTCGTCGTTTTCGCGGCGCACGCCGGTAACGGGGCAGAAGCGGATGATTTTCGCGCCCAAGTCGCGCGCGCCCTTGGCCAGAGCCTGGGTCAATTGAGCCGGGTCGATGTCACCGTCGCTGGGGTCGTAGAGCGCGCCTTTCAAATCATGTGTCTCGATGAAGGGGTAGCGGCGCTTGATCTCGTCGACGCCGACCACGTCGATGTCCATGCCCTGGTAGCGGCCCATGCCCTTGGCACGCTGGAATTCCTGCATGCGTTCCTTCGAATGGGCGAGCCGCAGCGAACCGGTGACGTGGTAATTCATGGGATAGTCGACCGCGTCGGCGAGGCCACGGTACAGCTCGGTCGAATAGCGCTGCATGTTCATCAGCGACCAGGACGAGGAGAAGGTCGGCACATTGCCGGCGGCATGCCAGGTCGAGCCTGATGTCAGTTCGTTCTTCTCCAGAAGCACGCAGTCGGTCCAGCCCGCCTTGGCGAGATGATAGAGCGAGGAGGTGCCGACAACGCCACCTCCGATGATCACCACGCGCGCCGTGCTCGGCAAACCCGCCATGTTTCTTCTCCCAGACCGAAGCGCGTCGCGCTTCTATTTTTTGTTTTGATGCATGTCGTTATCCCAAAACCGCTGCACACTTTTGGGCGACATGCATTTCAATAAACCGGTGGCGAAACCACCCAGATGACAACCGCCGGCTCGGTGCCCGGATTGYGCCAGCGATAGGGCTTGCCTTCGAAGCGGAAGGAATCGCCTTCGCCGAGCCGGTGCCAGATACCCGCTATCTCGATCTCGAAAATACCCGAAGCGAGATAGCCGGCTTCCTCGGTCGGCCGCAGCTGCTCGGTCTTCATCTCCGCGCCCGCCGCGAAGATCGAGCGCACCATCTCGAAGCTACCACCGAGATCGGGCGAGAGGAGTTCTTCCACCAGGCCGGTTTCGCTGGTGCCAAGCGTGCGGCGCCTGCCGGCGCGAACAATGACACCACGCTCGCTTTCGACCGGTACGTCATGGCTGAAGAACAGGCTGATCGGCACGCCGAACAGTTCGGCAAAGGCCCTGAGATCGCTGAGCGACGGCGTCGACAGGCCGCGCTCGACCTGGCTGACCCAGCCGACCGAACGGTCGAGCTTCAGCGCGATTTCGGCGAGCGTCAGCCCACGTGCCCGGCGCAGCGCCCTGATATCGCCGGCCAGCACGCGTTCGTCAGGTCCCTGCAATGTTCGTGCGCTAGGAGACGCCAAAACGCTCACTTCATGAAAATTTCAATCCGAATTTCATGAGAAATCAAGCTCATGAAAAAATCAAGCAGAATTTCACCGATGCTCAAGATTTACTTGCAGGATTTTGACGGTTCATGCAAAGGCTCCGCCGCGAGCGGCGAGTGGGGACGTCCGATCGATACAAAGGCTAAGGGACGGCCCATGCTGGAAAAGAAGGCTCGAATCGCGGATGAGGCCGAGATCGTCGATGAGGCGATCGTGTCGCGCCGTTCTGTGCGCGCGTTTTTGCCCGACATGATCGACGACGAGACGATCCGCGACATTCTGGCGGTTGCGGCACGCGCCCCTTCAGGCACCAACATGCAGCCATGGCGGGTCTACGTCACCAAGGGCGAGACCAAGCAACAGATATCGGATGCTGTCCTGAATTCCGGTATCCGCGCCGAAAAGGCCGACTGGGACGAGTATCGCTACTATCCGACCCAGTTCTTCGAGCCTTATTTGACACGGCGCCGCGCCAATGGTTTCGGGCTTTACGGCGCGCTCGGCATCGGCCGCCGGGAGGTCGACAAGATGCGCGCGCAGCACGACCGCAACTTCGTCTTCTTCGATGCGCCTGTCGGCATGATCTTCACCATCGACCGCCGCCTCAACCAGGGCTCGTGGATCGACTACGGCATGTTCCTGCAGAACATCATGGTTGCGGCGCGGGGCAGGGGCCTGCACACCTGCCCGCAGGCGGCCTTCGCGCCCTATCACCGGCAGATCCGGCCGGTGCTCAACATTCCCGACGAGGAGATCGTCGTCTGCGGCATGGCGCTGGGCTATGAGGACATTTCCAAGCCGGAAAACGCCTTCCGCACTGATCGCGTTCCGCTGGAAGAGTGGGTGACGTTCAACGAATAGCCTCGCCGCACCGGTAAGCATGCCGACGCGAGCGACATACCCTATTCCGTATTCATCTGCATGCCGTGCCCGCTGACATGGGCGCCGTCCTGCGGCGTCAGCTTGAGGTAGGCAAGCAGCGCGCAGAGCGTGATGACGCCCTCGATCGCGAACAGGATGCGGAAATCTTTGGTCACGGCAGGCCCGCCGCCGGCCAGGAACGACAGCATGGCCGCCGCAAGGCCGACGCTGATCGCGACTGCCAGCTGCCAGAGGATGTAGTAGAGCGCGCTGAAGCGGGCGAGCTGTTCCGGCGCGATGTCGGAATAGGCGAGGTTTCCGGTTGAGGCCCATTGGATGGAACGGAAAACACCGAAAACGAAGATGTAGGTCAGCACGATCCAGACCGGCATCGTTGCCTGCATCAAGGCGAAGCCGGCGACCATGGCGGCAACGATCGGCGTGTTGAAGACCAGCACGCGGCGGAAACCGAACCGGTTGAGGACGCGCGGCATGAAGAAACGCATGATCACCGAGCCGAGTGCGGCAACGAAGGTCAGCGATCCCGCCTGCACCGCGCTCATGCCGAAACCGAGCTGGAACATCAGCGGCAACAGGAAGGCGACGGAGCTGAGGCCGATCGTGTCCAGGCCGCCACCGGTGAGGAACGAGATGCGGAAGGTGCGGATGCGCAGGAGCTTGAGGTCGAGCAGGGGATTGGGCACACGCAGGCAGTAGAGCGAGGCGATCGACAGGATGACGACCGCCAACGCCAGTTCGCCGGCGACCATGCTGCCTACGGCGTCTTTGGCGGCAAGCGAGTCCATGCCGAACACCAGCAGGATCATGCCGCTGCCGACCAGCAGAAAACCGGGAAAATCGAACCGCGTGCGCACGGGCTTGGTCACTGTCGGAAACAATGATGCGGCAAGGATTGCCGCAGCCAGCGCGAATGGCACATTGATGAAGAAGATCCAGCGCCAGGAAATGTAGGTGGTCAGCGCGCCGCCGACGAGCGGCCCGACCAGCGGCCCGGTTTGGCTGGCCACCGAGATATACATGTTGACCTTGAGCGTGCGGCTGCGCGGAAAGCTCGACAATATGACGACCTGGCCGAGCGTGCCCATCAGCGCACCGCCGAAGCCCTGCAGGGCGCGGGCGCCGACCAGCATCCAGATGTTGTCGGACAGTCCGCAGAGCGCCGACGAGCCGGCGAACACCAGCAAGGCAAAGCAGTAGACGTTGCGCAGGCCGAAGCGATCGGCGGCCCAGCCGCCGAGTGGCATCGAGATGATCAGGCTGGCGACATAGACGGTGATCAGAAGGCCGAGCTGGCTCGGCGGGCGGGCGAGGCTTTCGCCGATGCCGGGCAGGGCCGTCACCACGACATTCTGGTCGAGGCTGGTCATGAACACACCGCAAGCGACCGTCAGCGGCAGCAAGAGCAAGGCTCTGGCCGACACATCGGCGCGATCCGTGGCGCCGGTGGATAGTTCTGCGGTCATGGGGATGTTCGAACCAAACGAATGTGCCGAGTCTGAGACGGGGTTTTATGCCCCTTGGGCCGATCTGGCGGCCACGTTTTCCTACCATGGCCGCTCGCGGCGCGATTCTCTAGCGGCAGAACCGGCCGGCATTGAGGCCAGAAGCAGCAGTGGCGCGGCCATCCGGCTGCACCACCTACTGCACTTCGTAACCGACTTCCTCGCTGGCATGGCAGAGCGCTTTCCAGAACGAACGCGCAAAGGAGCGGAAGACGTAGATGTCGAACTGGTCGGCGCCGGTGCGCTGGATCTGGGCGAAGACATCGTGATGGGTGGTCGAGCGGCCGGCGCCGACCGGGAAGGCCGGCAGCGCGAAGTCGATGGCGAAGAATTTCGCCAGCACCCATTCCGCTTTCGGCCCGGCGATGCGTATGGCAGTGCGGCCGTGCGACAGGTCGGTCACTGTGCCGATGGCCGGAGTCACCATCTTGGCGAGGGAAGCGGCCAGCCCTTCGGCTTCATCGGCCACGGTGAATTTTCCCGGCGCGAAGCCGAACACCGATTTCACGCCGTCGCTCAGGCCGCCGCCGGCGCCGTCGGGCAGCGCCAGTCCGGTGACGGTGCGGATGGCGGTGATCAGCCTCTTCTCCTCGCCCGGCCAGGCGGCGAGCTGCACGATCGAGCCCGGCCGCGTTTCGGTGAGGATGATCTCGACGCCATGCTCGAAATTGCCGTGCGAGCCGACATGAAACTCCGGCTCGAGGGGGGATTGGCGCTCAACCATGCATGCGGGTCCCTTCCGGATCGTAGAAATGGTTGGAGACGATCTCGACCGGTCCGAACCGGTTGCGCAAGGGATCGGAGACATGGGCGCGGGTGCCGTGCCGTGCCTTGCCGCCCTCGACCAGGGCGAGCGCGATATGCTTGCCGAGCGCCGGCGAATAGCAGCAGGCGGTGATGTGGCCGATCGAGCCGTGCGGATTGGCTTCGTCCAACTCCTCGACAATGTGCGCACCGCCATTGAGGGGC
This sequence comes from Mesorhizobium sp. P3_A8, assembly GCF_056402995.1. Lineage (NCBI taxonomy): Bacteria > Pseudomonadati > Pseudomonadota > Alphaproteobacteria > Hyphomicrobiales > Phyllobacteriaceae > Mesorhizobium > Mesorhizobium sp. P3_A8. The sequence goes on from NZ_JBFUGI010000009.1 coordinate 11,337, forward strand.
CGGTTGTCGAGTGCGATCAGGCCGACCAGTTCCAGCCGGTCGGGCGCGATCAGGCCTTCTCGGTCCATCATCGCCGAACCGATGAAGGGCTTCTTCTTCGACAGCATCCAGTCGAGATGCAGGTCGCGCGCCGTGGTGCGGCCGTCGATCTCGGCGCCGGTGACATGGCCCTTCTCGATGCGCATCGTGCCCAGCGCCTCGAGCCCGTAGGTGACCAGCCCGAACGGCTTGCCGGCTTCAACAAGCGCTTCCCAGACATGGGTGCCATGGCCGGCGCCGGAATAGACCTCGAAGGCCATTTCGCCGGAGAAGGACAGCCGGCAGATCATCACCGGCACACCAGCGATCTCGCCACGCACGATGCCCATGAAGGGCAAGGTCGCATTGTCGACAGCGGTGCCGGTGACGCAGGCGGCAAGGATCTGCCTGGCCTTCGGCCCGCCGATCGCCGCCCCCGCCCATTCGTCGGTCACCGAGGTGACGTGAACCTTGAGGTCCGGCCAGATCACGTCGAGGAAATATTCCAGATGCTGCATCACCTTGCCGGCATTGGCCGTGGTGGTGGTCATCAGGAAATCCTGCTCGCCGAGTCGCCAGGTGGTGCCGTCGTCAAAGGCAAGGCCGTCCTCGCGCAGCATCAGCCCGTAGCGGGCCTTGCCGACGGCGAGCGTCGAAAACATGTTGGTGTAGACGCGGTCGAGGAAGGCGGCGGCGTCGGGGCCCTGCACGGCGATCTTGCCCAGCGTCGAGACATCGACGATGCCGGCACTCTCGCGCGTCGCCTTGGCCTCGCGCACATAGGCCTGCTCGACCGTTTCGCCTGAAAGCCCGTAGATCATCGGCCGGTACCAGAGGCCGGCGGAATACATGGTCGCGCCATTGGCAAGGTGCCAGTCATGCATCGGCGTCAGCCGCTCGGGCTTCAGGTCGCCGAAGCGCTCCGCCGCCAGCGAGCCGATCGACACCGGCGCGAAGGGCGGCCGGAAGCGCGTGGTGCCGACCTCGGGGATCGGCTTGCCCAATGCCTCGGCCATGATAGCGAGGCCGGGGACATTGGAGCTCTTGCCTTGGTCGGTCGCCATGCCAAGCGTGGTGTAGCGCTTCAGATGCTCGACCGAGACGAAGCCTTCGCGATGCGCCAGCCTTACATCCTCAGCCGTCACGTCATGCTGGAAATCGACGAAGCTCTTGCCCTTGGCCCTGATCTCGAAGACCGGCGCCGGATCGGGGTCGCCGAGTACAGCCTCGACCGTGGGCAACGCCGCCGGCGTGCTTGTTCCACCGGCTGCTGCAATGCCGGCGGCGCGGCCTTCGGCGATCGCCGCGGTGGTGGAAAAACTGCCGGTAAAGGCGCCGGCGCCGACCCAATGCTGTGTCGGCTTCGGCGGCAGAAAGGCCTGCCGCGCGGCATTCCATTCCGCTTTGGCGCCGGCCTGGCTGGCCAGATGGATTGTCGGCGACCAGCCGCCTGACATCAGCAGGCAGTCGGCATGGATGCTGCGTTCGTCGCCGCTCAGCGCACCGGTGACCATGTCGAAACGCTGGACCTTGACGCCGGAGACCGCCTTGCCGCCCTCGGTGGCGATGACCGCATGGCCGGCCAACAGTTCGGCTTCGGCCTCCGTCGCCAGTTTGCGTATTTCGGCTGACAGCTCGGACCTGACGTCGGCGATGGCGACGATCGCCGCACCGGCCTTCTTCAAGGCGACCGCCGCGCGATAGGCGCTGTCATTGTTGGTGAACAGCGCGATCCGCTCGCCCGGCAGCACGCCGAACTCATTGGCGTAGCGCTCGGCGGCATGCGCCAGCATCACGCCCGGCCGGTCATTGCCCGGGAAGACGAGCGGCCGCTCGAAGGCGCCGGTGGCCAGCACCACGGATCTGGCGCGGATCGCCCAGTAGCGATGGCGCGGCTCGCCCTTGGCGGGCTGCTCCTTGTGGTCACTGACGCGTTCGAGTGCTGCAAGCGTGTTGTTGTCGTAGTAGCCCCAGACCGTGGTGCGCGGCAAAAGCCGGACATTGTCGCGGCCTTCGAGCTGAGCGACGGTGCGGCGCGCCCAATCGGTGGCTGGCGCGCCATCGATGGTTTCATCGGACCAGTTGGTCGAGCCGCCGAAACGCGGTTCGAGATCGGCCAGCATGACGCGGGCGCCCTGATCGGCGGCGGCCTTGGCGGCCATCAGCCCGGCCGGGCCGGAACCGACCACCAGCACGTCGCAAAAGGCATTCATGCGTTCGTAGCGGGCGGGGTCCTTCGCTGATCCGGCGCTGCCGAGACCGGCGGCGCGGCGAATGAAATGCTCGCAGAACATCCAGAAACGCGTGCCCTTCAGCGGACCGACCACCGGTCCCATGAAGGTCTTGTAGTAGAAACCGGCCGACAGGATCTTGCCGCCGAGCTGGTTGACGGCGTTGACGTCCCAGGCCAGCGAGGGGAAGCGGTTCTGGCTGACGGCGATCAGCCCGTCATGGATCTCGACCATGGTTGCCGGAATGTTGGGCTCGCGAACCTCGCCCGTCAGCACCGTCACCAGCGCGTTGGGCTCCTCGACACCTGCGGTCAGCAGGCCGCGCGGGCGGTGGTATTTGAACGAGCGCCCGAAAAGCGTGACGCCCTTGGCCAAAAGAGCGGACGCCAGGGTGTCGCCGGCATGGCCGGTATAGGCAACGCCGTCGAAGGTGAAGCGGATCGTCTTCAGCCGATCGATGCGGCCGCCAGTGTCGGCGCGGCGCGGGCTCATGCCTTGTCCTCCGCCTTGCGGCGCGCGGCTGAGCTATGATCGCCGCGCACGAAGGCGACGCTGGAAATCTCATGCGTCAGCGTGTTGCGCACGACGCGCAGATGGGCGCGGCAACCGCCGGAATGCTGCCAGATCTCGTTGTGGTCGCCGGCCGGGTTTAGCCGGTCATAGACGTAGGCGTTCCATGCCTCGAAATTCTGCGAGGCCGGGTCAGGCCGCTCGCGGTTGCCGTCACCCTGATAGGTGAACTCGATGACGTCGCGCGGGCCGCAGTAGGGGCAAGTGATGAGCACAGGATGTTCCTAGTGAAGCCTGGGATTCGCGCCTTGGCCCTTGTCGTCGATGACGAGGCCGCGGTGGAAACGGTCGAGCGTGAACGGCGCGTTGAAGTCGTGCGGCTCATCCTTGGCGATGGTCCAGGCAAAGCTCCAGCCGGAGGCCGGCGTCGCCTTGAAGCCGCCATAGCACCACCCGCAGTTGAGATACATGCCGGGCAGCGGGCCGGTGGTGATGATCGGCGAGCCATCCATCGACATGTCGCAGACGCCGCCCCAGGAGCGCAACATGCGCACGCGGGCAAGGCCCGGGAACAGCGCCAGCATCTCGCTCATCACCTCGTCGACGATGGGCAAATTGCCGCGCTGGGCGTAGCTGTTGTAGCCGTCGATGTCGCCGCCATAGATGAGGCCGCCCTTGTCGGACTGCGACATGTAGAAATGCCCCATGCCGAAGGTCACGACCGTGTCGATGAAGGGCTTTAGCGATTCCGTCACGAAGGCCTGCAGCACATGGCTCTCGATGGGCATCCTCTCGATGCCGGCGAGTTGCATGACGCGTCCGGTGCTGCCGGCCACGGCAACCGCCACTTTCTTGGCGCGGATATCGCCGCGCGAGGTGGTGACACCGGTGACGCGGTCGCCATCGCGCAGGAAGCCGGTGACCTCGCAATTCTCGATGATGTCGACGCCGCGCCGGTCGGCGCCACGCGCATAGCCCCAGGCCACGGCATCGTGGCGGGCGGTGCCGGCGCGCCTTTGCATCAGGCCGCCGACCACCGGGAAGCGTGCGTTATCGGAGATATCGAGCGCTGGGATCAGGCGCTTGATCTGCGCCTTCGTCATCAGCTCCGCGTCGACGCCGAGATGGCGCATGGCGTTGCCGCGCCTGGCATAGTCGTCGAACTGGGCCGGCGTGTGCGCCAGGTTCAGGCAGCCGCGCTGCGAGAACATGACGTTGTAATTGAGTTCGTGTGAGAGGTTCTCCCACATCTTCATCGAATGCTCGTAGAAGCGGGTGTTGGCCGGCAGCAGATAGTTCGAGCGCACGGCCGTGGTGTTGCGGCCGACATTGCCGGAGCCGAGCCAGCCTTTTTCGAGCACCGCGACATTGGTGATGCCGTGTTCCTTGGCAAGATAATAGGCCGTCGCCAGGCCGTGGCCGCCGCCGCCGATGATGATGACGTCATAGGATGCCTTCGGATCCGGCTTGCGCCAGGCCGGCTTCCAGTCCTTGTTTCCCTTGAGCGCGTTCGCGAGCAGCGAAAAGGCCGAGTACTCTGCCATCATTGTCATCCGGTTCGGGCGATGCGGCAGACTATAGAGCAGGCCGCATACGCAAAGCCAATATTGCGCCATGGCCTTTCGACTGACCGACGCTCGGATCGCGATCCGAGCGCGATCGGATGCGACGGCTTGCCCCATGATATGGCCGTCTTTATCAAGGACAGGCTTTTTGAATGCCTTTGCCGCCCGTGAGTCGCCAACAAATCATGCTTTTTCGATTGCTTCGCCTCCTCCTGATCCTCGCGCTCGTCGTTTCGGCGCAGCCTTCGTTCGAGGCGATGGCGCAGGCGCTTGGCCAGGGCTCCGCCGGTTTGATCACCGATCAGCAGAAAGTCATCCAGGGGCTGACGGCCAAGACGGACGATCTCGAGAAGAAAATACAGCAGGACGGTGAGGACGATGCCTCGCTCGTGGATATCCGTCTGCAGCTTGAGGATCTGTCGCGGGCGGCACTGACCAGTGCGCTGGCGTTCCGTTCGCGCCTCACCGACATCAACAATCGCATCGAGGTGCTAGGCCCGCCGCCGTCGGCGGGCCAGCCGCAGGAGCCCGACATCGTGACCGGCGAACGCCAGGCGCTGGCGTCGGAAAAGGCCGAGATCAACGCGGTCGTCGCCGCCGCGCAGAACCTGTCGATCCGCATCAGCGGACTGATCGACAAGATCGGCAATATGCGCAGCGAGCTGTTCCGGAACTTTTTGAGCAAGCGCTACGTGCTGACGGATGCGTTGAGCCCGCAGGTTTTTTCCGACGCCCGCGACGAGTTCAACAATTTCTACAAGGCGGTGTCGTCCTGGCTGAGCTTCGCTTTCAAATTCAAGTTCCAGGCCATCCTCGCGGCAACTTTCGTGGCGCTTGGCCTAGCGCTGGTGCTGCTGGTTGGCGGCAGGCGGCTGTTCGGGCGCATGTTCGAGGCCGACCCCACCGATGAAGACCCATCCTATCTCAGCCGCCTGACGGTGGCCTTCTGGTCGACATTGCTGCCGACCCTGGCTGTCGGCGCCTTTCTCGGCTCGACCATTTTCTTTTTCAATTACTACAACGTCTTGCGTGGCGACATTGGCCTCTTCCTCAATGCGATGGCGACGGTCATCGGCGTGGTGTTCTGCGTCAACCGGCTGACCAATGCGGCGCTGGAGCCGCGGCTGCCGAACTGGCGTCTGATCCCCGTCGAGACCGGGCCGGCGCGCTGGCTGGTGCGCCTGACCACCGCCATGGCGGTGGTCATCTCAGTCAACACCTTCCTGTCTGTCATCAACGACAAGATGGGCTCGCCGCTGTCGCTGACCATCGCGCGCAGTTTCGTCGCCACCATCATCGTCGGCATCATCCTGATCCTGATGGCGATGCTACGGCCGTTCAAGGCGCGTGACGGAAGCTGGCGGCCATGGCCGGCATGGCTGCGCTATCTGGCGCTGGCGCTTGGCCTGTTCACCATCGTCGCCGCCTTGCTTGGCTATATCGGCCTTGCGCTGTTCGTCTCGCTGCAGGTCGTGGTCACCGGCACGGCGCTGATCACCGCCTATATCGGCTTCCTGTCGGCGCGGGCGATCGGCGAGGAGGGGGCATTCGCCAACACGTCCGTCGGGCGCTGGCTGTCGACCAATTCGAGTTACGAAGACACCGCGCTCGATCAGCTTGGCCTCGTCGTCAGCATCGCCATCAACCTGTTGATCGTGCTGGTTTTCCTGCCGCTGATCCTGCTGATGTGGGGCTTCCAGCCCGGAGACATCCAGGCCTGGGCCTACAAGCTCGCGACCGGGATCAATATCGGTTCGGTTACGATTTCGGTCACCGGCATCCTTTCGGGCATCATCGTCTTCGTCATCGGCTATTTCCTGACGCGCTGGTTCCAGGGCTGGCTCGACGGCTCCGTCATGGCGCGCGGCAAGGTCGATACCGGCGTGCGCAACTCGATTCGGCTGGCGGTCGGCTATGCCGGCGTAGCTCTGGCGGGGCTGGTCGGCATATCAGCGGCGGGCATCGATCTCTCCAGCCTGGCGCTGGTCGCCGGTGCGCTTTCCCTCGGTATCGGCTTTGGCCTGCAGAATGTGGTGTCGAATTTCGTCTCGGGCCTGATCTTGCTGGCCGAGCGGCCGTTCAAGGTTGGCGACTGGATCGTCGCCGGCGACGTCAGCGGCACGGTCAAGAAGATCAGCGTGCGCGCCACCGAGATCGAGACGTTCCAGCGGCAGTCGGTGATCCTGCCCAATTCGAACCTGATCAACAATGCCGTCGGCAACTGGACGCACCGCAACAAGCTCGGCCGCATCGACATCAAGGTCGGCGTCGCCTATGGCAGCGACGTCAAGCAGGTTCACGCCATCCTGCTGGAGATCGCACGCAGCCACCCGATGGTGCTGAAGAACCCCGAACCCTTCGTGCTGTTTTCCAATTTTGGACCGGCGGCACTCGAATTCGAGATCCGTGTGTTCCTGGCCGATGTGATGAACGGCAACATCGTGCAGAACGACGTCCGCTTCGCCGTGCTGGAAAAATTCAGCGACCAGCATATCGAGATCCCGTCGACGCCGCGCGCCGTCATCGAGACCAAACATGCGAAGGCCTGGCCGACCGACGACGACAAGATCGAGGCCGACTTCGCCGACCAGGAACAGGCGAAGGCGGACGCCGCGGCCGAGGCGAAAAAGCTCGTCAAATCAGGACGGAAGCTGCGCAAGCCCGATCCCGACTAGACCTGTTCGCGGCTCTCGATCAGCGCGGACAGTGCCGTGCGCAGATCGGTCTCGCCGTGCCTGATCTCGCCGACGCCGTGCTCGACATCGATGCAACCGGCATTGTGGGCATCGAACATCGAAGCGACCAGTTCGGCGTAGCTCGTGCTGATGCCGCCGCCGACCAGGGCGGGAACCCAGTCCTGCCTCGGCAGTTCGCGGGCTGTGATCTCTCGGCCGGCAATCTCGCCAAGCGTCCGCGCCACATCGGTTGCGCTGTAACGATCAGGCCCTTCGGCATGGACCACGCGCAGCGCATCGCCGCCTCCCGACAGGAGGAGATCGGCAGCCATCAGGCCGACATCGCCGGCTGACACGGTCGGGAAGGACTTGGAGACGGGATGATGCAGGCTCGGCAGCATACCGGTCTCGATCGCGCGGCCGACCAGGCGGTTCCAGTTCTGCATATGCTCGGCGGAACGCAGCACCGTCAGCGCCGCCGGAATCGTCCTCAGTTGCGATTCCAGATGGTGGAAGGTGAGCGTGATGCCGGTGCCGGCGGCAAGCTGGGCGCCATAATCCGAGATCGCCAGGATGCTTTGCGGCCTGACTTGATCGAGTGCGTCAACGATGCACCGGATGGTGGCTTCCATCTCCGCCGATGCATCATCGGCGCGCACGCCAGTCGGGCAGATGACCTGAACAGCGGTCGCGCCTTTTGTTGCCCGGGCCAATGCCGGCGCATCGCGCAGATCGGCGATTTCTGTCTCGCAGCCAAGCGCACGGAACTCTTCGGCATGCGACGGGTTTCGCACCACGGCCCTGACCGGAACGCCATGTCGACGCAGTCCACCGATGGTGGCCCGTCCGATCTTCCCGCTAGCGCCCAACACAACAAACATGCCCGTATCCTTCGTCCTGACCAATGGGATGTCAGGAATGCCGGATTGGTGCGCTCGGGTCGCCCAGATACAGACGGCGGAAGACAAAAACGGATGGTGGCTTCGAAAGCTGACGGCACGGCCGGCGAAGTTGCCGGACCGCCGGTTATCGCTGCATGCGAAGCAGTGCGGCAGGCGTGACACCGAGGATGCGCTTCATGCTTTGCGCCATATGGCTCTGATGCGAAAAGCCTGCCTCCAGCGCGATCTGGCTGAGCGGCATTTTCGCCTGATGCAACAGGGCCCTGGCCCGCTCGACACGGCGATGGATGACATATTGGTGGGGCGGCATGCCAAAGGTGCGACGAAACAGCACTTTCAGATGCGAGACGCTGATGGCAGCCACTTGCGCCAGCTCATCCAGCGAAAGGTCCTGATCGAGATTGGCCTCGATGAAATCGGCCAATCTGCGCTTCTGGCCGAAGGAAAGCGTTTGCCTGGCCGGAACGTTCGACTTCGACCCTTCACCCTGGATGAGCTGTACCGCCAGCGCCTTGGCCAGGCTTTCGAAATACAGCCGGTCGGATGGCACGTCCGGGCTCAGTCCGGTCGCCAGCGCATGGGCGATATGTTCGATCCTCGGATCGCGGCGCTGGAACTGCGGATCGACGACGACTCGGTCCGGATCGATTTCGAGATCCTCGGCGGCACGCCGAACCAGGGCCGGGCTGACCCACAGCCGCAGGATGGTGCAGTCGGCGTCATCCTCCCAGTCGCCATCGAGCCCGGCTGGCACGATATCGATGTCGCCATCCGACTGGACCCGCCGGTGATGTTTTCCGTCGCAGTGGCACGACGCGTTGACTGGCGCTCCGACGTGGATTCCAAGCCGATGATTGATGGATGCGGGCACATAATGGGTCAGCCCCGCAGTGATCCTTCGCGACTCAACCCCAACGCCAATCGTTTCCAGCCAGTTGTCGTGCATAGTCTCTTCTTCGCGTTTGCCGCCTTCGGTTCATATCGTGCCGGCCGGCGAAATTAACAGGGCCCAGCGTGCGCTCTTACTCTGCATTGGAGAAGCCAAAGCCAATTGCGGCATGAATGCGGCATTCAGTTGCGGTTCAGCTTCCATCTCATATAAGCTCCCATGCAAAGGGCGAAAATGCCTTGCGAAATGCAACAGAGGCGGTGGGAACACCGATATTGCAAAATGTGGAAGTCTCTCGTCGCTGCCGTCGCCTTGCTCGCTGTGAGCGGCTCGGCCCATGCCGCCAGCGCGGTCAACAAGGACGCCGAGACCCGTACGCTGGTCGTGACCGAGGGCGGCAGCAAGACCGAGCTTGCGCTGGCCGGCGGTGAAACCGTCGAGTTCTGCCAGAATGGCTGCTTCGTTCTCTTGCCCAACGGTGACCTCGAAGCCCTGACCGGCTCGGAAACCGTCGAAATCTCGGGCGGCGTCGCCCGCATCAAGTAATGTCGGCGGCATGATTGGAAAGGCCGGGCATTTGCTCGGCCTTTTATCGTTTCCGGTAGCAGTTGTTTAACAATGACGCCGGAAATACCGGTGCGGCAGCCGCCTGCAACCAGGCGTTTTAACGTTCACTACGCCATCCCCCGCTATACCAGCGTCAAGACGCCGAAACGGCGCGCAACCAGATTCCGGTTTCCCGGATCATACGCTGGCAGGGCAGGACGGACATGGACGCGCGGTCGGACAGGAACGCAATACCGCTTGCGGTCGATCTCGACGGCACGTTGATCGCGACCGACCTGTTGTGGGAAGGCTTGTTCCTTCTGCTCAAGAAGAACCCGCTCTATATTTTCCTGGTGCCATTCTGGGCGGCCGGCGGGCCGGCGCGGCTGAAGCAGGCGATCGCGCAGCGCATAGACATCGACCCCGCGACACTGCCCTATCGTGCGCCGCTGCTCGACCGGCTCCGTACAGAGCACAGCGAAGGTCGCAAGATCGTGCTGGCGACGGGTACGCCGCGCAAATTCGCCGACGCCATAGCAGCCCATCTCGGCATTTTCGACCGGGTGCTGGCGACCGACGGCCTCGACAATCTCACCTCGGGCAAGAAGCGTGCTTCGCTGGTCACGGCCTATGGCGATGGCGGGTTCGACTATGCCGGCAACAGCCGCCATGACCTCCAGGTCTTCGATGCCGCGCGCAAGGCAATCGTGGTTGCGCCGGACCGACATGCCGCGCGCTGGCAGGCGGCGCATGGCGCCGAAACCATGCCGGCGCCGAAGCCGACCTTGCGGACCATCGTCAAGATGCTGCGCGTGCATCAGTGGCTGAAGAACTCGCTGATCGCCGTGCCGATGGTGCTGTCGCATGAGTACTTCAACGCCAACATGATCTGGCAATGCCTGCTGGCGTTCATCTCGTTCAGCGCGGTGGCGTCGGCGATCTATATCCTCAACGATTTCTTCGATCTCGCGCTTGACCGCAAGCACGTCACCAAACGCAACAGGCCATTCGCCAGCGGCGCACTGTCGATCCCGTTCGGCCTCGGCGCGATCGTCGTGCTGTTGGCGATCGGCATCGGCACCAGCCTGTTTTTGCCAATCCAATTCCTTGGTGTGCTCAGCGGCTACATGGTCGTCACCACGGCCTATTCGCTGTCGTTCAAGCGCATGCTGCTGGTCGATGTGCTGACGCTTGCCGGCCTCTATTCGATCCGCGTGATCGCTGGTGCGGCCGCGACCGGCGTCGACGTCTCGTTCTGGCTGCTCGCCTTCTCAATCTTCTTCTTCCTGTCGCTGGCGCTGGTGAAGCGCTTCGTCGAGCTGCGCACCACCGCCATTCCGCCGGGCGAACGCATTGCCGGCCGCGGCTATCGCACTGAAGACCAGGAGATCGTCGCCCAGGCCGGCATGGCCTCGGCCTTTTCCTCGGCGCTGGTGCTGGCGCTCTACATGGACAGTGTCGCGGTGCGCGAACTTTATCCGCATCCATGGCTGATCTGGCCGCTGGCGCCGATCGTGCTTTACCTCACCATGCGCGTCTGGATCCTGGCGCGCCGCGACGAGATGCATGACGACCCGGTCGTCTTCATCATCCGCGACTGGCGTAGCCAGATCGTGGTGGCGATCGGTGCGGTGCTGCTGGTCATCGGGGGCTGGTAGGTATGGCCGGCCGGTTCCAGAGCTTTGGCCTCGCCACGCCGCCTGCGCCACGTGCAATCCACGCCGACGATGCCATTGCGCTGCTCAAGGGCGGCCAGGCGAAGGACGGGTCGCTGTTGGCCTATGGCAATGGCCGGTCCTATGGCGATTCCTGTCAGAACCAGGCCGGCGCGGTGGTCGACATGCGAACCCTGAACCACATCCGCGCCTTCAATGCCGAGAGCGGTGTGCTCGAGGCGGATGCCGGCGTGCTGCTGTCGGATATCATCGCGCACGCCGCACCCCACGGCTTCTTCCCGGCTGTCGTTCCGGGCACGCAGTTCGTGACGCTCGGAGGTGCCATAGCCAATGACGTGCATGGCAAGAACCATCACCGGCGCGGCACGTTCGGCTGCCATGTCGAAAGCTTCACGCTGTTGCGGTCGGATGGGAAGACCCATCGCTGCTCGGCCACGGACAATCCGCGCCTGTTTGCGGCGACCATCGGCGGCATGGGCCTGACCGGCCTGATCCTGTCGGCCTCGATCCGGCTGATGCGGGTGCCTTCGCTCGACATCGTCGAGAAAACGACGCCGTTTCGCGATCTCGGCGAATTCTTCGATCTGGCCGAGGCGGCGGACCAGGCCAATGAATATGCGGTAGCCTGGATCGACCAGCTCGCCGGCGGCCGCAACAGCGGGCGCGGCCTGCTGTTCACGGGCAACCACGCCGAGCATGGCTCGCATGCGGCCGCGCGCGCCAGCGACACTCTTGCGGTGCCGTTCCAGCCGCCCTTCAACGTGCTCAGCCGGCCGTTCCTGACCGCTTTCAATACCGCCTACCGGTGGAAGAAAGGCCGCGCCACGGTGCCGCGCCAGGCCGGCTATCAAGGCTTCTTCTTTCCGCTAGACGGCGTGCGTGACTGGAACCGGCTTTATGGCCCCAAAGGGCTGTTCCAGCACCAGAGCGTGGTGCCGGAAGAGGTCGCGCGCATCGTTGTGCCGGAATTGCTCGCGGCGGCCCGGCGGGCCGGGCAGGGCTCCTTCCTCACCGTGCTGAAACGCTTCGGTTCGATCCGCTCGCCGGCGCTGCTGTCATTCCCGCGGCCGGGCTACACGCTGACGCTGGATTTCCCCAACAAGGGCGCGGCGACGCTTGCCCTGCTTGGTGAACTCGACCGCATAACTGTCGCGGCCGGCGGGGCGGTCAACCCTTACAAGGATGCGCGCATGAGTGCTGCGACCTTCGCCGCCTCCTTTGCGGACTGGCCGAGGCTGGAAGCGCTGCGCGACCCCGCCTTCATGTCCGATTTCTGGGCGCGCACGGCTGGCAGCATCGACCTGCGGCGGCGCGGCGCCGAGGCCGCGGAATAGATAAAAATGGAATGAATCGTGGTTAGCGAATGATTAATCGCAAGGTTTACTCAAAACACTCTTGTGAGTTCACGAAATCTTTTCGGGTTTGTACTGGAAGTCACGGGGTGGGCGCGCAGGCATGAAATATATCGTCTTCATTCTCTTTACGGTCATGACCAATGCCGCTGCGCAGCTCATGCTGAAGCAAGGCATGATGTCGCTTGGACCGATCTCGTTCGAGGGCGTCAATCCGCTCATCAAGCTGCTGCAGATCGTCTTCAGCCCGTGGGTGTTCCTCGGGCTTTGCACCTTCGTCATCTCCATGGCCTCGCACCTTTATGTGCTGTCCAAGGTCGAGCTTTCCTTCGCCTATCCCTTCCTCAGCCTTGCCTATGTCGCCGTCGCCATCTTCGCCTATTTCGTCTTCCGCGAAGACCTCAATGGCTGGCGCATCGCCGGCATCGCCTTCATCTGCGTCGGTACCGTGCTGATCGCGCAAAGCGGGCGAGGGCATGAGGACCAGACCGCTTCCATCACGCCCGACAAGATCCCTGCAAACGAGACCGTTCGATGAGACATGTGATTTTCGGCGGTGACGGCTTCGTCGGCCGTCACCTTGCCCCGAAGCTTGTGGCCGATGGCGAAGAGGTTCTCGTCGCCGACATCGTCAAGAGCGACCTTGCGCATTACCGCAATGTCCGGTTCGTCCAATGCGACGTCACGGATCCGGCGTCGGTCGCCACTGTCGGGCTGAAGGCCGACGACATGGTCTACAATCTCTCGGCCAAGATGCTGTCGCCGATCCAGGTTCGGGCCAAGCGGCACGAGTTTTTCTTTCCGGTCAATTTCCATGGCACCGAGCACATCATGCAGGCCATGGACAAGGCGGGTGCACCAAGGCTCGTCCACTACACGACCGACATGATCTACGGCCACACGGTCACCCAGCCGATGACCGAGGAGCACCCTGTCGCGCCGCTTGGTGAGTATGGCTGGTCGAAGCAGAAGACCGAGGAACTGGCCGCCGAATGGCGCAAGCGCGGGATGTCGATCTCGCTGTTTCGCCCGCGCCTGATCATCGGCCCGGGCCGGCTCGGCATCCTTGAAAAACTGTTCAAGCTGATCGACTGGAATTTTCCCGTGCCGATGATCGGTTCGGGCAGGAACCCTTATCAATTCATCTCGGTGTTCGACTGCGCCGAGGCCGCGCGTGCGGCCTGGAAAGCCGGCGTGCCCAACGAGGCCTACAATCTCGGCTCGCTCAAACCGCCGCCGGTCAAGAAATTGCTTGGCGATTTGATCAGGCATGCCGGCTCGAAATCGATCCTGCTGCCGACGCCCGGCTGGGCGGTCAAGCGTACGCTCGACCTGCTCGATCTCATCAACATGCCGATCATGGACCCGGAGCAATATCTGATCGCCGACGAGGAGTGCGTGCTCGACGTGTCCAAGGCCGAGCGCCAGCTCGGCTGGGTGCCGCAATATCGCGACGAGGACATGCTGATCGCCGCCTACAGCGAGTACCGCGCCAAGAAGGCCGGTCACGCCGTCGCCACCAAACATGTGCCCGCCGAATAGCGGGCCTGCCAAACAGTTTTATGGCGCACGACGCGGGTCGTCAGCGCGGACAGGAGATTGAAATGACCGTCATGGCCAAGCCCGAACAGACCAACGCGCGCACCCTAGTCAGCGCGCCGGCGCTGTCGCCCGCCACCATCGCCAAGCCCGATTTGATCAGCGTCGAGCAGGCCAAGGCGATGGATGTCGCCCGCATGACCGATCTGTTCAAGGCGCATCTCAACCCCGGCCAGCTGCATTTCATGAAGCTGCTCGGCTTCCACAAGATCAAGATCGAGCGTGCCGAAGGCATGTTTTACATCGACCAGAACGGCCGCAAGATCCTCGATTTCTTCGGCGGCTTCGGTTCGCTGGCCTTCGGCCACAACCATCCGCGCATCCTCGAAGCGCGCAAAAAGTTCCAGGAAGAAAAACGCCAGGAAATCGCCATCGCCTTCATGTCGCAATATGCGGCGGCATTGGCGCACAACATCGCCAAATGCTCGCCCGGCGATCTCGACATGGTGTTTTTGGGCTCGTCCGGCTCGGAGGCGATGGAAGCGGCGGTGAAGCTTGCCGAGCGCGCTGCCGGGCCGAAGCGGCCGAAAATCGTCTATGCCGAGAATTCCTTCCACGGCAAGACCAAGGGGGTGCTCGGCATCACCGACGGCCAGCTTTATCGCGCTGATTTCAAAATGGCCGAGAATACGGTGCGTATTCCGTTCGGCGACATCGAGGCGGTCGAGCGCCTGTTCCGTTCCGATCCGGAAGTCGGCGTCATCGTGCTTGAAACCATCCAGGGCGGCGGCGGCATCATCCAGGCCCCTGCCGAATACTGGCAGAAGCTGCGCGCGCTGTGCGACCAGTTTGGTGTGCTGTGGGTGGCCGACGAAGTCCAGTGCGGCTATGGCCGTTCGGGCCGCTTCTATGCCTTCGAGCATTACGGTGTCGTGCCTGATGTGACCGCACTTGCCAAGTCGCTTGGCGCCGGCAAGGCGGCGGTCGGCGCGATGATCGCCAAGCGCGACGTCTACATGAAGGCCTATGGCACGCCGAAGACGGCGATGATCCATGCCATGGCGACCTTCGGTGGCATGGGCGAAGCCTGCGTCACCGCGATCGAGGGCCTCAACGTGCTCTATGACGAGGGGTTGATCGACAACGCCGCCGTCACCGGCGACTATCTGCTGCAGCGGCTGCAGGCGTTGAAGGAAAAATACCCCAAGATCATCAAGGATGTGCGCGGCAAGGGCTTCATGATCGGCCTGGAGTTCCACGACTTCTCGCAGACCTTGCCGATGGTGCTGCGCCCGATCGTCAGTGTGCTCGACGACAAGCTGAAGGGCTCGCTGTCCGGTTTCGTCGGCGCGCTGCTGCTGCGTGACTACGACGTGCTCGTCGCCTTCACCGAATACAACCGCAACGTCATCCGGCTCGAGCCGCCGCTGATCTGCCAGCGCGAGCATGTCGACCGCTTCGTCGATGCCTTCGACAGCTTGCTGTCGCGCGGCATCGTTTCGATCGTGAAGGATTTCGTCAAAAGCCAGGTTCGTTGAGCGAAACGATGCTGACCAAGTCTCCCGCTGCGAAAAACCCACTCGACCGGCTCACCGAGGCTGGTCTGGCGTGGGGCGAGGGGACCTATGCGCGGCTGGCCGCACCGATCGGCGCGGCGGCTTTCGCGCTCTACATCCTTCTGACCGCGTTCACGGCATGGGCGATGCCCGACGCCAACTGGGACATGCTGCCCTATCTCGCAATATCGGAGGAAGGCAGCTATCCCGATGCGCAGGCGCTGCATGACTATGCCTACAGCACCGTCAAATCAGGTGTTTCGGCCGGTGACTACAAGGCCCTGACCGACGATGGCGGCGGCTTCCGCAGCCACATGACGGACAATGCCGCAGACTTCCATTCACTGCTCGGCATGTACCGGATCAAATTCCTCTATGCCGAGATCCTGTCGACGCTGAGTGCGGTGATGTCGCCGGTCGAGGCGATGCGCCTGGTGCAGGTGTTTTCGGTGCTGCTCTTCGGCGCGATCACGTTGCTCTGGCTGCGCAGGGAAAAGGCTTTGGCGCTGGCGCCGGTGGCCGGCGCGGTGCTGATCATGGCTGATTTCGGCGATGCGGCGCGGGCTTCGACGCCGGACCTGCTGACGTCGGCGCTGCTGCTCGGCGGGCTCTACGCCTATATCAGAGGCCGCGAGGTGGCGACGGCGATCCTGCTCTTCCTCGCCTTCATGGTGCGGCCGGACAATATTGTTTTCCTTGCCGTTTTCGCGGTGCTGCTGGTCGCTTTCCGGCAGAAGGCATGGGGTGCGCTGGCCGGCTTTGCCGCGTCCTTCGTCGCCTATTTCGCCATTTCGCACTGGGCCCAGCACCCTGGCTGGTGGCCGCATCTGTGGTTCTCCAGCATCGAGCAGCACTACAATATGGACGGCTTCGAGCCGGCGTTTTCGGTCACCGCCTATCTCAAGGCGTTTGCGACATCGCTGCTGCGCGCCGTCAATCTGAACAGCTGGGTCGGCGTTTCGGTGCTTGCACTGGCCGGCTGGTTCGCCGCCGGCCGCGCCGGCTTCCGTCTCGACCGCCGCGCCGGCATTTTGTTCGCGGCGCTGGTGCTGGGGGCACTGGCCAAATTCACGGTCTTCCCGATCCACGATACGCGCATCTATTTTCCACACCTGATCCCGCCCTTCCTGCTGCTGGCGACGCCGTTCATGGCGCTGTGGGCGGCGGTGACACGCGGCCAGCATCGCGCCGCCTTGCACATCATTCCCGGAGACAAGCCATGAGTTCGCTATCCAACCTGGCGCGCATCGCCTTGTCGCTCGGCCTTCCCTCAGGCCTGCTCGATCGCGGGCCGTCGCTGCGCGGCACGAAATTCCTGGCCAAGGCGGCGCTGAAAGCGCGCTTCGGTGGGGCAGGGCAGCCGTTCCAGATGGTCAATGTCGGCGCCTGCGACGGCGCGCTGTTCGACGATGTCACGCCGTGGCTGCACAAGATTTCCGGCGCCCGCGCCATGCTGGTCGAGCCCATCCCGTACAATCAGAAGCGGCTGCGCGCCAACTATCCCGATACGGACCGCTTCATCATCGAGCCGGTGGCCGTCACCAGGACAAAGGGCACGATCACCGTCCACACGTTCGATGCCGCAGCTCTTGAGGCCGGCACGCTGCCGATCGAGTTCATCGGCTGCTCGTCGGTGACAGATACCAATCTGATGTCGGGCAAGAATGCCTGGGGTGAGGCCGACGCCAACTTCAACAAATTCGCGCCGCATCTGAAGGACATCGAAGTGCCGTCGGAAACACTGCAGACGTTGCTCGACCGCAACGGCATCAGTCATATCGATGCCTTCCTTGTCGATTGCGAAGGTGCCGACTGGATCGTCTTCGAACAGCTCGACCTCAAGCGCTATCGTCCGGGCATGATCAAGGTCGAGGTAGGAGCGCTGCCGGCAGCCGAGATCGGCCAGGTCGTGGTCAAGCTGAAGACGGCGGGCTATCAGGTCGGCTTCCAGGCCGAGGACATCTGGGCATTCGCCTGAAGCCAGCTTTTTCCTGATCCATATCGGGTCGCGCCGCATCCGTGGCGTGTCGCAAACAGGCGGTAGCGTCGTGCCGGTCGCCTGCATATTGTGCGCCGATCAAAACGGGCGCCGACGTTGCCCGCAATAGCACTTTGGAGTCGCGGGCAATGGCAGAGTTTCCGAAAAAGGCGAAGGTCGTCATCATTGGCCTCGGCGGTATTGTTGGCGCATCGATCGCCCATCACCTGATCGAGCGCGGATGGGACGATATCGTCGGCATCGACAAATCGGGCATCCCGACCGACATCGGTTCGACCGCGCATGCTTCCGACTTCTGCTACACGACCAGCCACGACTTCCTGTCCTGCTGGACGACGCTTTATTCCATCGATTTCTACGAGAAGATGGGTCACTACGCCCGCATCGGCGGCCTCGAAGTGGCCCGCGTCGGCGACGACGGCCGCATGGACGAGATCAAGCGCAAGATCGCTTCGGCCAAGGCCTTTGGAACACGTGCGCGCCTGATCGAACCGGCCGAGATCAAGGAAAAATTCCCGCTGATCGAACAGGACATGGTGCAGGGCGGGCTCTGGGACCCGGACGCCGGCCTCGTCATCCCACGCTCGCAGACCGTTGCCGGCAAGCTGGTTGACCAGGCGGAAGCGTCGGGCAAGCTGAAATCCTTCGCCAACACGTCGGCCAGGTCGCTCGTCGTCAAGGACGGCCGCATATCAGCCGTGGTGACCGACCGCGGCACCATCGAGGCCGACTATGTCATCGTCTGCGCCGGCATCTGGGGCCGGCTGATCGCGGAAATGGTCGGCGAAGACCTGCCGGTCATGCCGATCGACCATCCGCTGACTTTCTTCGGCCCCTACAATGAGTTCGCCGGCACCGGCAAGGAGATCGGCTGGCCGCTGCTGCGCGACCAGGGTAATTCCGCCTATATGCGCGATACCGGCGATCCCAAGACCGCCGAGGGCGGCCAGATCGAGTGGGGCTATTACGAAGAAAACAATCCGCGCCTTTGCCATCCGCGCGATCTGCTGGAAAAGCATGAGGCGCGGCTGTCGCCTTCGCAGCGCGACCTCGACATGGAGCAGATCCTGGCGCCGCTCGAACGCGCCATGGAACTGACGCCGATCCTGGGCGAACTCGGCTACAACGAAAGCCATTCCTTCAACGGCCTGCTACAAGTGACGGCCGATGGCGGCCCGTCGATGGGCGAGAGCCAGAAGGTGCGGGGTCTCTGGTATGCCGTCGCCATCTGGGTCAAGGACGGCCCCGGCATGGGCAAGCTGATCGCCGACTGGATGACCGACGGCCGCACGGCGATCGACCACCACGCCATCGACTATGCGCGCTTCTATCCGCACCAGACCAAGGAACAATTCATCTGGGATCGCTGCACCGAGACGGCGATGAAGGTTTACAATCCGGCGGTGCATCCGCGCGAGCCCTTCTCCAAGGGTCGCAACATCAGGCGCTCGCCGTTCTGGGAGCGCGAGAAAGAACTCGGCGGCTATTTCATGGAATTGGGCGGCTGGGAGCGCGCCCATGGCTACGCCGCCAACGAGCACCTTTTGGAGAAGTATGGCAACCGGGTACCCGTGCGTGAGAACGAGTGGGACAACCGCCATTTCTGGCGCGTCTCCAATGCCGAGCACCTGGCGATGAGCGAGGATTGCGGCATCGTCAATCTCTCGCACTTCTCGATGTACGACATTGAGGGACCCGACCATGTCGCGCTGCTGGAGTGGCTGTGCGCGGCCAAGGTCGGCGGCGACAACAATATCGGCAAGGGCATCTACACCCACTTCCTCGACGAAGAAGGCATGGTGCGCGCCGACTTCACCGTCATCCGCATGGCTGATCGTTGTCGTTTGATCGACGGCGCCGACGCCGGCCCGCGCGACTTCCGCTACATGCAGCGTACCGCGCAGGACAAAGGTTTCGATGTCACCATCACCGATGTGACGGAGAAATACGTGACCATCGGCATATGGGGTCCGAACGCCCGCACGACCCTGCAGAAGGTGGTCGAGAATCCGGACGGGCTGTCGATCGAAAACTTCCCCTTCGCGGCAATCAAGCCAGTCAGGATCGGCGGCAAGGATGTCACCGCTTTCCGCATCTCCTATGTCGGCGAACAGGGCTGGGAACTGCACATGCGCTACGAGGATGGCCTCGCCGTCTGGGACGCGCTGCGCTCGACCGGCGTGATGCCGTTCGGCGTCGAGACCTATGCCAATACGCGCCGCATGGAAAAGAGCCTGCGGCTGCAGAACGCCGACCTGCTGACCGAGTACAATCTGCTTGAAGCCGATCTGGCGCGTCCGAAGGTCAAGGAGAACGATTTCTGCGGTAAGGCCAAGCATGTCGAATACCGCGCCCGCGAGCATCAGCCGGCGACGCTGTGCACGCTGGTGATGACCGAGAACACTGACTCCAAGGGCGTCGCCCGCTATCCCGTGGGCATCATGCCGGTGATGGATCCGACCACCGGCGAGACGCTGGTCGACGAACTCGGCCGCCGCTCCTTCACCACTTCGGTCGCCTATGGCCCGACCATCGGCAAGAACATCGCGCTTGCCTACCTGCCGCATTCGTATGCGCAGGAAGGCCGCAAGCTCAAGGTCGAGTATTTCGGCGAGACCTATCCGGTCGAAGTCGCCGGCGTCGGCTACAAGCCGCTCTACGACCCGGAGAACCTCAAGCCGCGCAGCTGATCTTCGGCCGAGAGTGTACCGATTGCAAAAGCCTGGCTTCGAGCCGGGCTTTTGTCTTTTTAACCGGATGATTCTCGCTTACCGTCGTGACGGGCGGAGTAGAGCACTTGCAACGGTTCGGCTGGGATAAGAAGAACGATGCGTTCGTGTTCACGACCAGCGGGAACGTTCCCGTTCGTGTCAGTTGGACCTTTGCTGTTCCAATTATCTTGCCTTTTCTGCGGGAGTGGTCGACGCGGCCGATGGATGCCTTGATCCATACGTTCGTATTTGCCGTGTTGTTCTTCGTGTCGGTGTTTTTACATGAACTGGCGCATGTATGGGCTGCGCGCCGACAGGGCATCGGCACCGAGAGGATAGAACTCTATCTCTTTGGTGGGTTTGCTTACTTCAAGCGGGGCGTAGCCTCGCCGCGTGGTTGGGCATGGATCGCATTTGCGGGTCCATTGGCGAATATCGTTTTGGCAGCGGGTCTCGCTGCTTCCTATTATTTCCTCGCGGCGCTGTTGCCGCCCGTTGAGGTGGATAGTCTCTTCAATTCGCCGCCTCCAGGGCCGGTCAACCTTCTGGAATGGACACTTTGGATTGGCGCTTTGCTGAACGGGGCGCTCTTCATCCTCAACATTCTTCCCGCCTATCCCCTCGATGGCAGCACGATTGCGCGGCATCTGCTTGCACGGCGCTTCGGAAGCGGCACGGCAGCACGGATCGTCGGCTTCTGTGGCGTCGTCCTCTCGATCTTGCGGTTTGTTGTCATCCTCGCTGCTGCCATATCGGGCGTCCTGCTATGGCTTCCGCCGGCGTTCAAGCCGAATTGGCGAGCGTTTCGCGGCACCGGCAAGAAGAAGCCCAATCCGTCGCGCCCAGTCGAGGCCGACGATGACGTGGAGTGGCGCGGCAGAGGCGGACGGCCGATCAACAAATAGTATCAGTGCCGCTAAGCTCCGACCGGCGTTGTGAAGGTTGCGTCCCGAAACCAGCAGATACGGCTTTTTTCTTTGCCACAATACGATTCTCGCTTACCTTTACGGCATGTCTGCTTTCTCCTGCGCAAGACATCTCTTTTCCGGCTGCGCCGCGCTGGCGCTGACGCTCTGGCTGGCGTCGGGAACCCGTGCGGACGAGCCGGTCGATGTCGAACTGGTGCTGGCGGTCGACGTTTCGCTGTCGATGTCGGCGGACGAGCTCGAGATCCAGCGTCATGGCTACGCGGCGGCACTCACCCACGACAACGTACTGCAGGCCATCGCCGATGGCGCCTATGGCAAGATCGCCGTCACCTATGTCGAATGGGCCGGCACCACGTGGCAACGCGTCATCGTGCCGTGGACCGTGATTGCCAACCGCGCCGATGCGGAGCGGGTGGTGGCGCAATTGTCGGCGCAGCCGCCGAACAGCGCGCGGCGCACCTCGATCTCCGGTGCGCTGGAGTTCGGCAGCGACCTTTTCGCCGAAAGCGGCTACCAGGGCACCAAGCGGGTCATCGATATTTCCGGCGACGGACCCAACAATCAGGGCGCGCCGGTCAATCTCACCCGCGACGGCGTGGTCAGGCAAGGCATCATCATCAACGGCCTGCCGCTGATGACCCGGGGTGGGTTTTCCGGCGTCTACGATGTCAACGATCTCGACCGCTACTACAGCGACTGCGTCATCGGTGGCCCGGGAGCGTTCATGATCCCGGTCAACGACTGGACGCAATTTCCCGAAGCCATACGCCGCAAGTTGGTGCTGGAGCTTGCCGGCCCGGCGTCGCCGCTATGGGCGGCGGAGGAGGCGGATCATCCGCCCGTGGTGCTGGCGCAGGACAAGCCCGCCAGCGACTGCCAGATCGGCGAGAAGATGTGGCGCAACCGCAGCTGGATGTTGGACAGCCGCTAGGCCGACCGCGCTGTCCAGCATCCGGCGGCTGGAACGACCGCGTCTCATCGGCCAAATGCTATTCGAAGGCTATTGAGGGGCAGGGCTTCAGCCCTGCTGAGCGTCGGCGGCGAGGTGAGCCTGCCGGGTGCCGCCGAACACGTTCCTGTTGATTGACAAGCCGATAGGCGTCTGTGAACAATTTCGCCCAGAGAAACAAAGGGGAACCGACATGAACAGGATCGCCGTTTTCGCCGCAACTTTGACGCTTGCCGCCGGTTTGTCCGCGCCGGTGATGGCCGCCACCTCGGTCACCATCGGCATCAGCGGCTGGACCGGCTTTGCACCGCTGACGCTCGCCAAGCAAGCGGGCCTCTTCGAGAAGCACGGCCTCGACGTGACCTTGAAGAAGGTGCCGCAGGCCAGCCGTCCGCTGGCCATCGCCAGTGGCGACCTGCAATGCGCCGCCACCACCGTCGAGACCTGGTTGGTGTGGAATGCCAGCGGGGTGACCACCAAGCAGATCTTCCAGCTCGACAAATCCTATGGCGCGGACGGCATTGTCGTGCGCAACGACATCAAGAGCGTCGCCGATCTCAAGGGCAAGAACGTCGCCTCCTCGGCGCCGGGCACCTCGCCCTATTTCATGCTTGCCTGGATGCTGAACAAGAACGGCATGTCGACCAAGGACGTCACCGTCGTCAATCTGGAGCCGGATGCGGCCGCGCAGGCCTTCCTTGCCGGCCAGAACGATGCCGCCGTCACCTATGAGCCGTTCATCTCGGCGGTGCGCGACAAGGCCGACCAGGGCCACATCCTGGCGACCACGCTCGACTATCCGATGGTGCTCGACACAGTCGGTTGCACGCCCGAATTCCTCAAGGCCAATCCTGACGCCGCCAAGGCGCTTGCCGACAGCTATTTCGAAGCGCTCGACCTGATCAAGAAGGACCCGCAGAAATCCTACGAGATCATGGGCGCCGACGTGAAGCAGTCGGCCAAGGAATTCGAGGATTCGGCGAAGTACCTGAAATGGGCCGACAAGGCCGACAACCAGCAGTTCTTCGCCAAGGAATTCCCCGATTTTTCTAAGACCGCCGGCGATCTGCTGCTGCAGATGGGGCTGATCAAGGAAGCGCCAGATGTGGCCACGCTGGCCGACACCAGCGCGGTGGCGAACTGATCGTCCGGTCTTCGCCCATCCTGCGGCGGCGCCTGGCGCCGCCGTCCTCTCCTGGACAAGTGACCATTTGATGGGGACGATGTGAAGATGCGCCCCTTGCATACAGTCTCGCCGGGCCTGCGAACGGTGCTCGGCATTTCCTTCTTCGTGCTGTTCGTCGCCTTCTGGGCCTGGATCACGCTTGGCGGACACGTCAACCGCATCTTCCTCGCCGATCCGCTGTCGATGCTCAGGGATGGCTGGCGGCTGCTGGTCGAGGACCGGTTCTGGCTTGACATACTGATCACCATCTGGCGGGTTTTCGGCGGCTTTCTGCTGGCCTCGGTCGTCGCCGTGCCGATCGGCATCGCCATGGGCGCCTGGAAGCCGGTGGAAGCGTTCCTGGAGCCATTCGTCTCCTTCGCCCGCTATCTGCCGGCCTCGGCCTTCATTCCGCTGCTCATCCTGTGGGCCGGCATCGGCGAACTGGAAAAGCTGCTGGTCATCTTCGTCGGCTCGGTGTTCCAGATCATCCTGATTGTTGCCGTCAAGGTCGGGTCGACACGGCGCGACCTGGTCGAGGCCGCCTATACGCTGGGCTCGACCAACAATGGCATCGTCAAACGGGTGATCATGCCGGCCAATGCGCCCGAAATCGCCGAGACGCTGCGGCTGGTGCTCGGCTGGGCCTGGACCTATGTCATCGTCGCCGAGCTGATCGGCTCGTCGTCGGGCATCGGCTACATGATCATCAACAGCCAGTCACGGCTGGCGACGGGACAGATCATCTTCGGCATCATCGTCATCGGCCTGATCGGGCTGCTGTCCGATTTCGCCTTCAAGGCGTTCAACCGCTGGCTCTTTCCATGGAGCCTGGCGTGAGCAAGCTTCTCGTCGAGGGCGTCTCGCGCACCTTTGCCGGCGTGCGCGGTGGGCAGCCGGTCAAGGCACTGATGCCGGTCGACCTGGCGGTCGCCGCCAATGATTTCATCACCATTCTGGGGCCGTCCGGCTGCGGAAAATCGACGCTGCTGAGGATCGTCGCCGGTCTCGAGGCGCCGAGCGAGGGTCGTGTGCTGCTCGACGGCAAGGCGGTGACGCGGCCGGGGCCGGATCGCGGCATGGTCTTCCAGTCCTACACGCTGTTCCCGTGGCTGACGGTGGCAGAAAACATCGCCTTCGGCCTGCGCGAACGCGGCATGGCGCAAAAGGAGCGGGACGGGATCGTCGCTTCCTATGTCGATCTCGTCGGGCTGAAGGGATTCGAGAACCATTGGCCGAAGCAGCTTTCCGGTGGCATGCAGCAGCGTACCGCGATTGCCCGAGCGCTCGCCAACGATCCTGAGATTCTTCTGCTTGACGAGCCGTTCGGCGCGCTCGACAACCAGACCCGTGGCCTGATGCAGGAGCTTCTGCTCGGCATCTGGGAGCGACGCAAGAAGACGGTGCTGTTCGTCACCCACGACATCGAGGAGGCGATCTTCATGGCCTCGCGCGTCATCGTGATGACGGCGCGACCCGGCCGCATCAAGTCGGATGTCGCCATAGACCTGCCGCATCCGCGTCATTACACGCTGAAGACCAGCCCGGAATTCTCAGCCCTGAAGGCACGGCTTACCGAGGATATTCGTGTCGAGGCGATGCGGACGGCGCAGGGGCGGCCGGCCGAGGCCTGATCTGGGATCAAGGTTTGATCCTTGATCCGGGATCAAGGCTTGATCCCGGGATCAGGCCGCCAGTAGCTGCTTGCGGTCGACGCGCTCCTGCTGCGGCGAGCGGGCGTAGAGTTCGCGGTAGCATTTGGAGAAATGCGAGGCCGAGACGAAGCCGCAGGCGACCGCTACCTCGACCACCGGCATCGACGACTGGATCAGCAGATGCCTGGCGCGGTCGAGCCGGATTTCCAGATAGTAGCGGGCTGGCGACCGGCCCATCTCGGTGCGGAACAGGCGCTCGATCTGGCGGCGCGACAGGTCGACATGGTCGGCGATCTCGATCAGCGACAGCGGCTCGGAGAGATTGCCTTCCATCAGCTCGATGATGGTCAGCACTTTTGAGTTCTGCACGCCGAGGCGGGCGCGCAGCGGCAGGCGCTGGCGGTCGGTCGGGCTGCGCACGCGGTCGGTCAGCACCTGTTCGCACACGCGATTGACGAGGCTCTCGTCGAAATCGTCGCCGATTAGCTTCAGCATCATGTCGAGCGCGGCGGTGCCGCCGGCGCAGGTGTAGATGTTCTGGTCGATCTCGAAGAGGTCGGCAAAGACATTGGCCTTCGGAAACGCCTCGGAAAAGCCCGGCAGGTTTTCCCAGTGGATGGCGCAGCGCTTGTTGGACAAGAGGCCGGCGGCGGCCAGGATATGCGCGCCGGTGCACAGGCCGCCGACGGCGACGCCGCGATTGTACTCTTCGCGCAGCCAGGCGAAGGCCGACTTGTTCTGGTAGCGCTCGACATTGATGCCGCTGCAGACGATGGCCATGTTGGGCCGCTCGGGCCCGGCCATCTTCTTGCGCTCTTCCTCGAGCGAGGTGTTGACCGCGCATTCGACGCCGTTCGAAGCCCGCACCGGCTTGCCGTCGATGCTGGCCAGGCGCCAGCGATAGGCCTCGTAGCCAAGCATGCGGTTGGCCGAGCGCAGCGGGTCAAGCGCGGTCGCAAACGCGATCATGGTGAAATCGGGAACAAGGAAGAATACAAACGATCGCTTGATCGGATGCTTTACGGCGTTCAAGGGAACCTCACGCAGCCATGGCGCGAACAGGATGTCGCGAATAGCATAGCGTCATCAGGAAAAACCTTGCTTGTCAATCGGCTACGCTGCCTTGACGAGACAAAATTTGCGACATGGGTCGCAAATGGGCAATTGCTGTGCGGCGCTGCTCCGGAGAGCAGCATCAACTGTTCAAGCGACAGGCAAAATGTACAAAGTCGAAACAAAAACGCCGCCGTGGCTGGAGCCAGGCGGCGCTACAGTCTTAAAGCAGCGGCAGGGAGGCGCTGCCTGGAAAAAAGGTCAGGCGACGAAGCCGAGGCGCGCCGCAGCCATGGCGCCGGTCTGGCCAGGCATGGTGTTGGCAAGGCGCTGGCGCTCAAGAGCGGTGGTCAGGTTCATTTCGCGGCGGGCGAAGAGGCGGGCAAAAAGCTTCATGATCATCTCCATTCGGTTGCTCAGACGGGTCGCCTTCGCTTTATGGAGTGGGGCAGCTCGTTTGCTGCAGGTGATATAGGCTTGTGCTGCATGAAACTAAATCGCAAAAGCGAAGCGCTTGATATGAAATGCGACACCGAATGCGACAAATTTGGGCAGCGTGCTGGAAAATTATGATTGTTTACAAGGCATTAATTCGAAATCAGGGCCGCTATGCGGCTTGCTCATATGCGCCATGCGTTGGCGACATGGCTTCAAAACTCATTTGAATACAAATAAAGTGCGGAGGGCTTAAGGGGTAAAATAGAGAAGGCCTGCCGGGCTGGGTGCGCGGCAGGCCTTCAGCATTTGGTACACACGGTTTACTTCGCTCCAGCCCACGATCCAACGCCGTTGCGAATGCCGGACTTGGTGTCGGAAGCTTCAGGCCAGCCGATGTCCTTCTGCAGTTCGATCGGCAGGGAGCGGATGGCGCGTTCGGTCTGGTAGCGGGCGCGTGCCGCGCTGAATTCAGTCGCGATGCGACCGAGGGACGACAGGATAGACATTTCATTCTCCTTTGGTGGCGGGCCGGAGATATTCCGACCTTTGATCTGTGGGGCCTTACACGCGGCGTGTTTCAACCCCATTTCATGTCGATTGCAGGTCTGTGTCGTGGTCGTTTCGTGGCTGCTTGTGGCAGCTACCTGCTTCGATGGAGTTGACTATCCTCCCAATCTGATGTTCAATCAAACGAAATGGAATGATGCTTTGTATCAGAAAAATTGAAGGTCGGTTCCCATGAACGCCCCGCTCAATCATCCGCTGCCCCTGCTCGATCTCGACGTTTTGCGCACTTTCGTGGCGATTGCCGAGACCGGCAGCTTCACCACCGCCGCCAATGCCGTGTTCCGCACGCCCTCGGCTGTCTCCATGCAGATCAAGAAGCTGGAGGACATTCTTGGCCGCTCGGTGTTCGCGCGCGACGCCCGCTCGGTGTCGCTGACGACGGATGGCGAGATGCTGCTCGGTTATGCGCGGCGCCTGCTGTCGATCAACCGCGAGGTTGTGTCGAAGTTCATCATTCCCGAGATTGTCGGCGTGGTGCGGCTCGGTTCACCGGATGATTACGGCGAGCGCGTGCTGCCGCATGTGCTGAAGCGCTTCGCGCAGTCGCATCCCTCGATCGCCGTCGACGTCACCATCGACCAGAGCAGTAATCTGCGCCGGCGCATGGACGACCGCGCGCTCGACATCACGCTTCTGACCAATTCCTACAAGACCAGCGCGCTCGGCGCCGAGGTGCTTTTGACCGAGCCGATCGTGTGGGCCGGCGCCAAGGGCGGTAGCGCGCATCTGCGCGAGCCGCTGCCGGTGTCGCTGTGGGAAGAGGGCTGCGCCTGGCGGGCCGGTGCGCTCGATGCGCTGGGACGCGAAGGCCGCAACTACCGCATCGCCTATATGAGCGCACACACGGCCGGCCAGCGCGCCGCGATCATGTCCGACCTCGCGGTCGCGCCGCTGCCGAAGTCGTTTCTGGGCAACGACATGGTCGAACTCTGCCCGAAGGACGGCATGCCCGATATCGGCACCTACAATCTGGCCATGGTGGTGGCGCCGGACGCCAGCGCCCCGGTCAAGGCCGTCGCCGACCATATCCGCGCGACCTTCGAAGTGTTCCGGGAAACCGGCAAGTTCTGATCCGCCGGGATCAGACCGAGGGCAGAAGCGCTACTCCGCCGCGTCGGCGGAGGGCGCTTCGAACCTTGTTTTCATGTCTTGCCTGATCGGCGAGGGGCTCTCGTTGAGAAACGCCACGATGTGCTGGCGGGCGCGCCGCGATTCCGGCATGTCGAACAGTGGCCAGACATGGAACATGCCTTGCTCGTGGACGACGTCGACCTCGGCGCCGGCGGCACGCGCCTTTTCCGCGAAGACCAGATTGTCGGGGGTCAGGAGATCACGCGAGCCCGTCAGAAGCAGTGTCTTGGGCAGCACGGAGAGATCACCGTAGACCGGGCTGATGTGCCAGTCGCTGCGGTCGATGCCGGCGCTGTACATCCGGATCGCTTCGAGGCCGCCTGGAATGCCGAGCCAGGGGTCGTTGCGTTCAGCCTCGAACAGCTTTGGGTTGGAAAGCGACATGTCGACACCGGGCGAGATCAGCACATGGCGCGACGGCAGGGGCAAGCCTTCTTCGGCAGCCATCATGGTCAGCACCACGGCCATATTGCCGCCGGCGGAATCGCCCATGAAGATGATGTCTTCCGCTTCCGTCTCGTCGAGCATCTGGCGATAGACGTCGCCGACCATGCCGAACATGGCGTGGAAATCGTGTTCCGGGGCGATGGGATAGATCGGCACGGTGATGCCGTAGCCCAGCCGGTCGGCCA
The DNA here is from genome assembly GCF_056402995.1 of Mesorhizobium sp. P3_A8. Lineage (NCBI taxonomy): Bacteria > Pseudomonadati > Pseudomonadota > Alphaproteobacteria > Hyphomicrobiales > Phyllobacteriaceae > Mesorhizobium > Mesorhizobium sp. P3_A8. Next base: position 40,025 of record NZ_JBFUGI010000009.1, read on the forward strand.
TGTCGGCGATCAGGTGCCAGTGATAGGGCGTGATCTCAAACACATAGGCGCCGCCATGCAAATAGAGGATCCGCTTGTACTCGCCGGCTCTTGGAGCGATTTCATAGACCGGAAAACCGTCGACGGTGTGTGTCTGGATGTCCAGGCGCTGCTGCAACGAGGCCGGCGGATGGTGATCCTCGGTCTTGCGCGCGGCCGCGATCCAGCGCTGCAGGTTTTCCGGGCTGGAAAACGCTTGCTTGCGGCTGTACCTGAGCACGAAGGACACGACGTGGCTTTTGAAACTTGGCATGCGGATACACGAACTTCGGCAAGAGCCGACTAAGAGAAACCTCCACTATTTCCGAAGATCGTACCTTGGCCGAGAAAGTCAAGTTTTACGCAGTGTCCACACGCCGCTGTGATCTGCGCCACTGACGTCAGCGGCGCGGCAGAAGTGCCGCGCGCAACCGGTTGCTGGTTGCCGCCGGGGATGTGCGAGATCCCCGGCGCTTGCCGAGCAATTTGCATTTGTCGGCGAAGGTCATCAGCGCGCCGTACCCAGAAGCAACGAGGTGAGCGCGGCTTGCGGGTCGCTGGGCGGCGATGCCGGCCAGCCAATGTCCTTCTGGACATGCGCCGGCAGGCTGTTCAGCGCGCGGATCGCCTTGTTCCTGGCATGGGTCTGCCTGATGGTCGCACCGAAGCGGCCGAGATTTCCAAACATCGACATTTTCATCTCCCTTGAAGAACGGCGGTAGCCAAGGATTATCTTCGGCCGCCGTTCGATGCGGGGTAAATGCGCCTGCTATGTATCGGATGGATTTCGCGAAAACAGCGTTTCGGTTTCCAGATCGCTTCGATCCGGAAACATTTGCATGCAAATGAGTTTGCGGCCCGAAGGGATTGCTTCTCGGCCATGTCGCGGCCAACCGAAAGCGACACTGTAACGCTACCTACGGTTTTACCCGGTTGACAGCAGGTAGCAGATGTCCATTATTGTGCAGTGCAGCATTTGGGGGTGCTAATTAAGGTAGTAGGGGTACGGGCGTGAGTGACATCCATAGTATTCAATACCTTCGAGGGCTTGCCGCTTTCTCTGTAGTCCTCTTTCATATCAGCGAGCAGTTCGGCGGCCCGTTCGCAATTGGTGCGGCAGGGGTCGACCTGTTTTTTGTCATCAGCGGTTTCATCATGTGGGTGACCACGGTCGATCACCCTGTCGATCCACAGCGTTTCATGTGGCGACGGATCGTTCGTATCGTGCCGCTTTATTGGATTGTCACGCTGCTGACCGCGCTGGCAATTTTCGTCAAACCGCAATTTCTCTTCGGACATGTGCTGAGCCCGGCAAATCTCGTCGGCTCGCTGTTGTTTCTTCCGATCACGCAGAATGGTGCACTTCACCCCGTGGTGATCCAGGGCTGGACGCTGTGTTATGAAATGATGTTTTACGTCATTTTCGCCTTGTCACTCTTGCTGGGCGAGAAGCAGCGTTTTGCCGCGCTGATCGGCGTGCTGACGGCGCTGGTGGTGTTGAACGTGTTGCTGCTGAAAGGCTACGCCGAGGCGTTTACCTCGCCCATCGTGCTCGAGTTCGCGGCTGGCATTGTCGTCGGGCGCCTGTGGATGAAGGATGTTCGGCTCCAGCTTGTGTTGGCGCTGTCGCTGGTTGTCGGCGGATTTATCTTGCTGGTCATGGTCCAGATGCTCGACCCCGAAATGCCCCGTGTCCTGCGTTGGGGTGTTCCGTCGATGCTGGTCGTTGCCGGCGCGGTTTTTGCCGAGCGCGCCAGGCCGTTCAGCCCCATGGCCTTGTTCACATTTTTCGGCAATGCCTCGTATTCGATCTACGTCTGGCATGTGCTGGTGGTTGTCGTGGTAACCGGCATCATATTGCGGCTTGGGGTTCCGCCAGGTTGGCAACCGGCGTCGGTTGCCTTTGTCAGCATTGCGATTTCCGCAGCGCTCTATCTGATTGTCGAAAAGCCGCTGACCGGCTTGCTCAAACCGCTCACGCGCCAAAAGCCCGCAACAGGTCAAGCCATAGTTTGACTTGCACCTGCCGCGGATTGAAACATGGATTCAAGGTGCGGCAGGTGAATCCGTTGTAGCGCGTCGCGCTTCTATTCCCGGCTGCGTCTTGCCGCGTGGCCTTCGCGCGAGCGGCGGCGCGGGGCGGCGTCGCCGGCGACACCGTCCTCGCTGACCGTCTTGCGCGGCGGCAGTTTCACCGCCGCCGACAGTTTCGGGAACGGGTCGACCTTGTTCGGCAGCGCCATGGCGTAGACGAAATGCTCCTGGAATTTTGGTTCCAGCGCGGTCTCGATCTTCTCGATCTGGCTCACCGTCTCCTCGATCTCGCGGCGATAGCCACGATTGAGCAGCGCCATGCGCGCGCCGGCGCCCGCGGCGTTGCCGACGGCCGAAACCTTGTCGAGGTCGCAATCGGGGATCAGGCCCAGCACCATGGCGTATTTCGGATCGATGAAGGAACCGAAGGCGCCGGCGAAATGGATGCGGTCGACATGCTCGGTGTTCTGCTTTTCCATCAGCAGCTTGGTGCCGGCATAAAGCGCTGCCTTGGCGAGCTGGATGGCGCGCACGTCGGTCTGGGTGATGGTGATCTTCGGCTCGCCTTCCTTCAGCACATAGGAGAAGGTGCGACCGTTGGCGATGACTCGCGGCGAGCGCGCGGCCAGTGAGCCGTCGACGACGCCGTCCTCCGAGATGATGCCGGCGAGATACATCTCCGCCACGATCTCGATGATGCCGGAGCCGCAGATGCCGGTGACGCCGGTCGCCTGCACGCTGTCGAGGAAGCTTGGCTCATCGGACCACAGCTCCGAGCCGATGACGCGGTATTTCGGCTCCAGCGTCTCGGGATCGATGCGCACGCGCTCGATGGCGCCTGGCGCGGCACGCTGGCCGCCGGAGATTTCGGCGCCCTCAAAGGCCGGGCCGGTGGGCGAGGAGGCCGCCACGACCCGCGCACGATTGCCGAGCACGATCTCGGCATTGGTGCCGACGTCGACGATCAGCATCATCTCGTCCTGGCGATGCGGACCTTCCGACAGTGTCACCGCTGCCGCGTCGGCGCCGACATGGCCGGCGATGCAAGGCAGCATATAGAGGCGCGCGCCCTGGTTGAGCTTGAGGCCGATGTCGGAGGCCTTGATACGCACCGCGCCCGAGACGGCGAGCGCGAACGGGGCGCCGCCGAGCTCGGTCGGATCGATGCCGAGGAACAGATGGTGCATGATCGGATTGCCGACGAAGACGGAATCCAGAATGTCGTTGCGCTGGACATTGCCTTCCGCGCAGACCTTGTCGACGAGGCTGGAGATCGCCTCGCGCACGGCCACCGTCATACCTTCGCGGCCGTCCGGGTTCATCATCACATAGGAGACGCGGCTCATCAGATCCTCGCCGAAGCGGATCTGCGGGTTCGACGTGCCGGACGAGGCGGCGACGCGGCCCGACAGCAGCGACACCAGATGCATGGCGATGGTGGTTGAGCCGATATCGCAGGCCAGCCCATAGGCCTCGTTCTTGAGGCCCGGCCACAAAGCGATGACGCGTGCGATATCGCTGTCGGCATCCTTGTGGATGGCGGCGGTGGCGGTCCAGTTGCCCTTGCGCAGGATACCCTGCACCTGCGGCAGCAGGTAGAAGTCGAATTCGAGGTTTTTAAAGCCCCAATCCTTCATCAGCGCGATCTTCAGCCGGTCGAGATCGCCGAGCGGCTTGTGCATGTCGGGCTCTTCGATCTCGACATAGCACATGCGGATCGCCGTATCGCGGGCGATCACCCTGGTGTCGGCATCCTTGCGGATGGTCTGCGCATTGATGACCGTATCCTGCGGCACGTCGATGACGAGGTCGCCGAGGATCTGCGCCGAGCAGGAGAGGCGGCGCCGTTCAGGCAGGCCGCGCACGCGCTCGTAGCGCTCTTCCTTGGGGCCCTTGGGCGAGATGTGGTCGTTGGAGGAGACGATCTTGTGCTTGGCGAAATTGCCTTCCTGCACCTCGATCTGACAACGCCCGCAGGTGGCACGGCCGCCGCAGACGCTCTCGACATAGACGCCAAGCTGGCGTGCGGCATCGAGCACGGGCGTGCCGACGGGAAACCGCCCGCGCTTGCCTGACGGCATGAACAGCACGAGCGGATCGGTGATGTTGGCAGGTGAATTCACGATTGCGCGCTTATCCCCGACCCATCCGGGCTTCACGGCCGCCGCGACGGCGACCGCCGGCAGCACCGTCGCCCGGTGCATTGACCTGCGTCGGTGCGGCAACCGCCTGGCCACCTTCGGCCGGCTTGTAGTCCTTGTAGGTGCGGATCCAGTTGGTGCAGTTCTCGTCGGTGCCGTTGAGCACATTGGCGCCGCGCACGGCTTCCATTTCCTGCGGACGCACCGGGTTCATGATCGCCGAGGTCATGCCGGCGCCGATCACCATCGGGATGAAGGCGGCGTTGATGCCATGGCGATGCGGCAGGCCGAAGGAGATGTTGGACAGGCCGCAGGTGGTGTTGACCTTAAGCTCTTCGCGCAGGCGACGCAGCAGCGCGAACACCTGGCGGCCGGCATCGCCCAGCGCGCCGATCGGCATGACCAGCGGGTCGACGACGACGTCATGCGCCGGAATGCCGAAATCGGCGCAGCGCTGCACGATCTTCTTGGCGACGGCAAAGCGAACGTCCGGATCCATCGAAATGCCGGTCTCGTCGTTGGAGATGGCGACGACCGGCACGTTGTATTTCTTGACCAGCGGCAGGATGGCTTCGAGTTTTTCCTCCTCGCCGGTGACGGAATTGACCAGCGGGCGGCCCTTGGCGACCTTGAGTGCTGCTTCGATCGCGGCGGTGACCGAGCTATCGATGGATAGCGGCAGGTCGACCAGCCCCTGCACGATCTCCAGCGTCTGCACGAGAAGGCCGGGTTCGGTCTCGTTCGGGTTGACCGAGGTGACGCCGGCGTTGACGTCGAGCATGGTGGCGCCGCAGGCGGCCTGTTCCAGCGCGTCCCTGATCACGGTGTCGAAATTACCGGCGATCATCTCGGCGGCGAGCTTCTTGCGGCCGGTCGGGTTGATGCGCTCGCCGATGACGCAGAAGGGCTGGTCGAAGCCGATGATGATCTCTCGTGTCGCCGAGGCGACGATGGTCCGGGTCATGAAGTTTCTCCGCCTTGATATAAAGTGCTTCTTTATATCGTCTCTGGTTTCGTTCCAGGGTCTGGTGATGGGCCGCGCTCAGTGCGCGGTCTTTACCATGTCCACCTGTGTTTCGGTAATCTCGTCGTGCAGTATGTGGTCGAGCCGGTCGGCAACCATCTGGTCGTCGCGACGGATCTCGCGCTTCCAGGGCTGGCGGCCCTTCAGCACGCCCGATTCATCGACGATCTCGGCGACATATTCCTCCTGGCGGTAGGCCATCACATGGACGCCCGAGATGCCGGGGATTTCCTTCACCTCGTTGATGATGTCGATGCAGAGCTGCTTGCCTTCCTTCTTCTGGTCTTGCGCGCCTTCCAGCCGCTTGATGATAGCGTCCGGGATGTGGATACCCGGCACGTTGTTGCGGATCCACTTGGCCGTCTTGGCCGAGGCGAGCGGGCCGACGCCGCACAGGACGAACACCTTCTCGGTGTGGCCGAGATCGCGCGCCTTCTGCATGAAGGTCCTGAACATCGGCACGTCGAAACAATACTGGGTCTGCACGAATTGCGCGCCGGCGGCGATTTTCTTGCCGAGATGGATGGGGCGGAAGTCGAAGGGCGGCGCGAACGGATTGACGGCAGCACCCAGGAAGACTTGCGGCGGCGTCGTCAACTTGCGGCCGGACAGGAATTTGCCGTTGTCGCGCATGATGCGGACGGTTTCGAGCAACGACATGGAATCGAGGTCGAACACCGGCTTGGCGCCAGGCTGGTCGCCGGCCTGCACGCCGTCGCCGGTCAGGCACAGCATGTTGGCGACACCCATGGCAGCACCACCCAGCACGTCGCCCTGGATGGCGATACGGTTCTTGTCGCGGCAGGCGATCTGCATGATCGGCGCATAGCCCATGCGGGTCAGGAGCGCGCAGATGCCGACCGAGGACATGTGGCAGTTGGCGCCGGACGCGTCGACAGCGTTGATGGCGTCGACCCAGCCATCAAAAATCTTCGCCCTGTTGTAGACGTCTTCCGGGTCGGCGCTGTCTGGGGGATTGAGCTCGGTCGTCACCGCGAATTCACCGCGCCGCAGCACACGCTCCAGCCGGCCGCGGGAGGAGTGGCCGGGCAGGGGATCGAGCGGCAGATCAATGCCGGCCGGGTTCTCGTCGCGCTGACGGCCGATCATGCGGCGGCTCCGGTCTTTGGCGCGGCCGCAGCTTCACGGGCTGCCGCTGCCTGCGCGGTGACCCGCAGCCAGGCAGAGGTTTCGCGCAGCGACTGGTCGACCGGCTTCTGCACGGTCAGGATCTTGTCTGAGTTGACCATGTTCTGCGAACCTTCCCAGGCCTTGACCCAGACGCAAGGCATATCGGGCTCGACCTCGCAATTGCCGTTGGCACGCACGCCGCCGCACGGGCCGTTGCGCAACTGCTTGGGGCAGTTCATCGGGCATGACATGCCGGTCGAGGAGAGGATGCACTGGCCGCACATGCGGCAGTCGAACATGAAGCCTTTTACGCGCTTTTCGACGAACTTGATCGGAGCCTCGACGCGCCCGTAGCCAAGGCCTTTCCAAAGCGGGTGGAGCAGCAGGAAGGTGTCGGCAAAGCGGGCGTAGAACCATTCGAGCAGGCGCGAATGGCGGATCGACCACAGCCTGATCGCAAACGAGCGCTGCACGCGCCGCTGCGGCGATACATCGGCCGGCTTGTAGTCGGATTTCGGCGCTGCCTTCTTGACCTGAGTGGCCTGGGTAACCGTCGCCCCATCGTTTTTGACAGGAGTAGGATCAGACATTTTCTTTTCCGCCCGCCTTGACCAGAGCGACCAGCCGCTCGCGGTCATATTTCGTGTCGAGGTCCTGAAAAGCCTTTTCGACTTCGGCTTCGAGATCGTCGCTGACCGGAATGGGATCGGCCTTACGCCATTCGGCGAGATAGTCGTCGGTGCCGCCGGCGCCGGTGCGCATGGCGCACATGTCGATGGCTTCGGTGAAGCGCAACGGCAGTTCGCGCTTGGCGTTCTGCCGGCCTTTCTTGACGATGACCTGGGCAGGGATGTCGCGCCAGTAGACGACGATAAGATCGGCCATGAATTCTCGCTCCTCGAACTATCGAGCATTGCCGCATGCGCCGTGAGGCCGCTTGTTATGGGACGACGCGCGCGCATTCAAAAGCGACGCATTTCAATGTCGTAAAATGAAAGGTGCGTTTATTCGTTTGCGGCGTGTGTCGGCGGCAGGGTCGGCGTGCCAAAAAGGCCATCGTGCCTTATGCGGTCCGGGGCTGAAAAAACCTACCAGATTCCGGTTCTGAGGCCGGTCCAGACGTAGAACCAGATCGTCGGATGATACCACACTTTCGAAGGCAGGCCGGGATCGATCGTCGTCAGTTTTCCAGCCAGCGCATCGCGGACCGCCTCGACGCAGATGTCGCGCGAGAACGCCGTCTGGCGTAGCGCGTGACTTGAGATGGTGTCGCCTTTTTTCGATCTGCCGCGCGCCTGCTTCAGCACGCCGCCAGTGTCGACGCCAGCGTCGACGAGGTGGACAGTGGTGCCGAAATTCTGCGCATCGCCTGATACCAGAGCCCAATAGCCGCCATTCATGCCGCGATATTTCGGCGTGATGCCGGCATGGTAGTTGAGCACCGGGCAGGGCATTTTGCTCAGCATCTCAGCCGAGATCAGTCGGCATCCGTTGAGCAGCACAACGCCTGGCTGGATCTTCTGGATCGCCTGCAGGCACTCAAGCCCATTGGCCGAGGCCACCTGGATGATCTCCTGGCCCGGTCGCGGCTCGACCTCCAGCTTCTCCTCTGTAATCAGCCGCTCGGCATGGCCGGCGAGGAACCGCTTGCCCAGCCTGCTCAGCACCATCGTGCCAAGCTGGCCCATGGCCGAGATCCAGCCCTGGCGGCGAGCCCGGCCACGCAGCAATTGCTTTTTGGATTCAGGGGTTTCGAGGACGACGCTGACAGGACCAACGCGATCGGCGATTGCGTTGATCATGGCCCAGACATGCTGGCCGCCGCCGGTCACGACGACGATCGGCGCGCTGGTTCCAACCGGTGAAGACATAGCCCGCTTCCCTGCCTTGCACGCGGCCGCCTGCCGCATGCTGGCCTGAATTTGTGCCGGAATGGGGTTAAATCTTGATGACCACGCTCAGCGCTTGAACTCGATGATGTCGAGCTTCGATTCGTAATAGGGTGCAGGCAGTTCGATGCGCCATTCCTTGGCGCCGGTGCGGAAGGCGTAGCCGACCTGGTCGGTCTGCGGGCCGCTGCCGTAGGGTTTTGCCCGATCGTCGTTGACGGAGCCGGAGCCGAGATAGATCGCGCGCTTCTCGTTGTCGTCGAAGAAGCGGCCCTGGGTCCGCTGCGAGCCGCTGATCTTTTCCAGCCGCCAGCCGGAGCCATCGTCGGTCACCTTGCATTTGAACCAGCCATAGATGACGAGCGGGCTCAAGCCGCCTGCCTTGATGGTGCGGCACTTCCAGTTGCCGGTCAGATCCTTGTCGGAGAACGACACCAGGGGCTTGGCCAGCAAGGCATCGAGCTGTTTGACCTCGGCCGGGTCGCCAGCCTTCGCCTCGGCAAGGGCCGCCTTGCGCGTCTCGCCATATTTGTCGAGGCGAACCTTGTCGGCAGGGGTGATCAGCTTCTGCACCTCGCCGTCGGCAAGAGCGGGCAGGGTGCAGCAGAGCAGGCCGATGGCGGCGAGCAGTGGGCGAAGGATCATCTCTAAACTCCCCGAGTCTCTAAAATGGCAGTCGAAAAAAATGGCAGTTAATGTCTGGAGCGGCGTTCCTGCCGGCCGATGTCTGACTTTACTGGGTCGCTCGCGCCTGTCATCCATGCTTAACAGCGTCACCGTCAAAAATCATGGTGTGACGCATGCGAATCTTGCTCACGGGGTCGTCTGGTTGGCTAGGCAGCGCGCTGGCGCCGCGCCTGCGCGGACTTGGCCATGACGTCATCGGCCTCGACCCCGTCCCGTCAGCGGAAACCCAGATGATCGGCTCGATCGCCGACCGTGACCTGGTCATGCGGGCGGTCGGAGATAATGGTATCGAAGCCATCATTCACAGCGGCGCGCTGCACAAGCCCAATATAGAAAGCCGCGCCAACAGCGATTTCGTCGCCACCAACGTGCAGGGCACGCTGAACCTACTCGACGCGGCGGTGGCTACCGGCGTGCAGCGCTTCGTCTTCACGTCGACCACTTCGCTGATGATCTCGCAGGCGATACGCGACGGGTTCAATGGCGGTGCGCGCAAGGCGGCCTGGCTGACGGAGGCGATGTCGCCCGAGCCGCGCAACATCTATGGCGTCACCAAGCTTTCGGCCGAACATCTCTGCCGCCTCTATCATCTTCAGCACGGCCTGCCGGTGGTCGTGCTGCGCACGGCCCGCTTCTTTCCCGAGGCCGATGACATGGCGCATGCCATCGAACAGTCTGATGCCAACACCAAGGCGAACGAATTGCTGTTCCGGCGGCTGACGGTGGAAGATGCGGCGCAGGCTCATATCGCTGCATTGGAGAAGGCGCCGCAGGTTGGCTTCGATACTTTCATCATCTGTGCACCGACTCCGTTCCAACCCAGCGACTGCGATGCGCTGATCAGAGACGCGCCGTCGGTGGTCGCTCGTTATTTTCCGGACTTTCCAGCGCTCTACGCGCGAAAGGGCTGGACGATGTTTTCCTCCATCGACCGGGTCTATGACGCGTCGCGGGCGCAGGACAGGCTGGGTTTTGTCTGCAAGACGAGTTTTGCCGATGTGATCGCCGGACTTGCGGGCGGGTAGAAGCGTAGCTATCCGTCGGAATGCTTTCGCCGGGAGGGATGCATGGGAGTAACAATCCACTTCGAGGGACAATTGCGCGGAGAGGGGCAATATGCTGCCCTTTTGCGAGGAGCCAGAGCGTTTGCTTTCACCCGGGGCTGGCCAGTTCGGGAAATAGATGAGCGCGAGAAGATACTCAATCGTGTCATCGACGAACGTGAGGTGGAGTATGTCGGTCCGGTTTTAGGGATAGAACTTCAACCGCACCTTGGTGCAGAACCCCTGCGGTTCGAGTTCGACAAGCACCTCTTCATACAACAATATTGCAAGACCCAGTTTGCGGGAGCAGACACGCATATCGAAATCATCGAGCTTTTTAGCGAAGTTGCCCCCCTTTTTTTCAATCTCGATATAGCCGATGAAGGTGAGTATTGGGAGCTTCGTGACCGCTCAATTCTGCAAGGCAATCTCGACGCCGTCGAAGCCATGATTGCCGAGGCGCTCCGCAAGGATCCAACCGCGCAGGGACCAATCAGGCTTGAAAGCGGGCGTATTGCTGATGTCGTATCGGATCGTCGAGCCGACAGCGAGTAATTGGCACCCCAGGGCTATCAGGGACTAGAGGTTTTGGCCTGATGTGCCATGGCGCTCGCCATTCCGGCCGTCAGGTCGCCATAGCCGGTCGGGCGCCGCTCATAGGCGAGGCCGAGCATGGCGGCAGCCTTTTCCGCAACCTTGTCGAGTTCGGGATCGTCGGTCTGGGCGAGATAGACCAGCTTCTCGTAATTGCCGAAATAGTCCTTGATCAGCTCAGGGTGCTTGTCGAGACCGAGCGGCTTCATGAAGAAGGCATCGAACTGACGGCACAGGAAGTCCGTCATGTAGAAGGACATCATGTCGTCATCGGCGATTTTCGCATAGGCTTCCATGCCCTGATAGAAGGCGAAGCAATGCGGGCCGGCCATGCGCTCGACGCCATGCTTCTCCAGGACGCGGTCAAGCAGGCCGCCGGTGCCGCAATCGGCATAGCCGACAAAGATGTGCTCGTAACCCTCCGCCTTGGCCTTCTCGATCGCCTTGTCCATGGCGGGCGCGATGCGGTCGGGATAGAAATGAAACTCCGCCGGCAGGCAGGTCAAGTCCAGGTGATTCAGCCCGAGCTGTTCCTTGACGGCCAATACCTCGCGCGCAATCATCCCGCAGGCGATGACGAGCAGCCTGTTGCCTTGATTCGGTTTCGTTTTCTGTGTCTTGGCCATGGAACCAGTCAAAGCCGGTTTTCGTTGCTGTGGGGCTAATTTATCTGTTGAGGGAAACACCGTCCATGAAACTGCTTCGCATCGCACCGATTGCCATTCTTGCCTCTGTCCTCGCCCTTACGGCTTGCGCGAACACCGTCCGCGGCGTCGGCAAGGACGTCAAATCGACGGCCAGGGCGGTCAAGGACACTGTCGCCAACTGATCGGCAGCCTCGTCCGTCATCTGGGAACAAAAAAGCCGCGCTTCAATGCGCGGCTTTTCTTGTTGGTCCATCCTGATGCCCTGGATCAGGCCGAAGCGCGCACATTGTGCTTGCGCTTCATGAAGTCCTTGGCGGTCTCGACCGCCACAGCGGCATCGCGGCAATAGGCGTCGGCGCCGACGGCCTTGCCGAATTCCTCGTTGAGCGGCGCGCCGCCAACCAAAACGACATAGTCGTCGCGAATGCCCTTTTCCTTCATCGTGTCGATGACGACCTTCATGTAGGGCATGGTCGTGGTCAAAAGCGCCGACATGCCGATGATGTCGGGCTGGTGCTTTTCGATCGCATCGAGATACTTCTCGACCGCATTGTTGATGCCGAGATCGATGACGTCGAAGCCGGCGCCTTCCATCATCATGCCGACGAGGTTCTTGCCGATGTCGTGGATGTCGCCCTTGACGGTGCCGATCACCATCTTGCCCTGCTTGGGCGCGCCGGTGGCGGCGAGCAGAGGGCGCAGGATGAACATGCCGGCCTTCATGGCGTTGGCCGACAGCAGCACTTCGGGAACGAACAGGATGCCGTCGCGAAAATCCTCGCCGACGATGCGCATGCCTTCGACCAGTGCCTCGGTCAGCACCTTGTAAGGCACCCAGCCGCGCTCCAGCAGGATGTTGGTGCCTTCCTCGATCTCTTCCTTCAACCCGTCATAGAGATCGTCGTGCATCTGCTGCACCAACTCGTCGTCGGAAAGTTCGGAAAGGATGATCTCGTCGTCGGACATTTTAATCCAGCTCCTCACGGCATCGCGACTGCGTCGCAAGGCACAAAATATTAGCGTTCATACCTAACCCGCAACGGGCGGGTATCCATAGCTGATTTGCGACTTCCCGCAAAAGGAAAGCGACTGGAAAATCTATTGGTTTTCTTGTCGATTTTGCGACAGGCGTTGGCGCGGACGGGCCGTTTCGAATAGGGTGCATGGCTACGATCCGGCGAAAGCCGCGCCATGCGGCCGCAACGGTTACGGACCAGCCATCGTCAGGCCAGGCCATATTCAGGGAAGAGCGATCATGAGCGAACACGCGGCAGTCGACCAGGAAGCGTCAAACGCACGGCGTGGGCGCGCTGCCAGCGGCGGCGCGGCGGCGCGGCGCGCGGCGCGTTCGGGCGGTGGGCCCGGCACGCAGCTCACCTACATCAAGCGCAAGATCAACGTCTATGAGGTGCTCGACGAAGAGGGCCTGGCGCTGATCGAGAAGAACACCGACACGGTGCTCGAAGAGATCGGCATCATTTTTCGCGATGACGCCGAAGCGCTGCAGCTGTGGAAAGAGGCTGGCGCCGACGTCAAGGGCGAGCGCGTGCATTTCCCGAAGGGGCTTTGCCGTTCGCTGCTGAAGACCGCGCCGTCCGTCTACACCCAGCATGCCCGCAATTCAGAACGGTCTGTGCAGATCGGCGGCAATGCCACTGTCTTCGCGCCGGTCTATGGCCCGCCCTTCGTGCGCGACCTTGACGGAAACCGCCGGTACGCGACGATCGAGGATTTTCAGAATTTCGTGAAGCTCGCCTATATGGCGCCGTCGATCCACCATTCGGGCGGCACGGTTTGCGAGCCGGTCGATGTGCCGGTCAACAAGCGCCATCTCGACATGATCTACAGCCACATCAAATATTCCGACAAGCCGTTCATGGGCTCGGTGACCGCGCCGGAGCGCGCCGAAGACACGGTGGCGATGGCCAAGATCGTCTTCGGCGACGATTTCGTCGAAAACAACACGGTGCTGACCAGCCTGATCAATGCCAATTCGCCGATGGTGTTCGACGAGACCATGCTTGGCGCGCTGAAAGTCTATTCGCGCCACAACCAGGCCTGCATCGTGACGCCGTTCATCCTCGCCGGCGCCATGAGCCCGGTGACGGTCGCCGGCACGTTGACGCAGGTCTTGGCCGAAGTGCTGGCCGGCGCGTCGTTCACGCAGCTGATCCGGCCGGGCGCGCCTGTGTTGTTCGGCACTTTCGCCTCGTCGATCTCGATGCAGTCGGGCGCGCCGACCTTCGGCACCCCGGAGCCGTCGCTGGTGTCCTATGGCGCCGCCCAGCTCGCGCGCCGCCTAGGCCTGCCGTTCCGCACCGGTGGTTCGCTCTGCGCATCCAAGGTTCCGGACGCACAGGCGGCCTACGAAAGCGCCAACACACTGAACTCGACCATTCTCGCCGGCACCAATTTCGTCCTCCACTCGGCCGGCTGGCTCGAGGGCGGGCTGGCGTCCTGCTATGAAAAATTCATGATGGACATCGACCAGCTCGGCATGACGCAGAAATTCTCCGAAGGCGTCGACCTGTCGGAGAACGGCCAGGCGATGGATGCCATCCGCCAGGTCGGGCCGGGCAGCCACTATCTTGGCTGCGACCACACCCAGGCGAATTTCCAGACCGCCTTCTACCGCTCCAACATCGCCGACAACAATTCCTACGAACAGTGGCTGGCCGAGGGCGAGAAGACGGCGCCGCAGCGCGCCAACGAGCTCGCCCGCCGCTGGCTGGAAAGCTATGAAGCGCCTTATCTCGACCCGAGCATCGACGAAGCGCTGAAGGAGTTTATCGCCAAGAAGAAGGGGTCGATGCCCGACGCCTTCACTTGAAAGGAGCCCGAGTCAGGCGGGGCTAAAGTCGCCAACATCATCCACAAGGAAGTCTGGCGGAGCGCCTTCTCCGATCCGGACAAGAAGGGATGAGTCTGTGCGCGGCATGATCGAAGAGATCACGGCCGCGCTTGGCGCCAACAACCTCATCCTGCGCGGCGGCTTTGTCTTTCATGACGACGAGGATGTTCCGCATGGCGCCTCGGGCGCGCCGGCAAGGTCCGTGCTGCTGGTGGGGCAAGCGGGGGCTGCACCCTGGCCGCATTTCCTGCGCTGGCGGGAGCAGCAGCCACAGACTATCGCCAATCCGCTCGACAGCTGGTCGGGGCAAATCATCGGCGCTGTGGCGGAGACATTCGGCGCGCGCGCGGTTTCGCCCTCGGACAAACCCTATCTGCCGTTCCAGCAATGGGCGATGCGGGCGGAGGGGCTAAAGCCGTCGCCGCTCGGCATCCTCATGCATCCGGAATACGGGCTTTGGCATGCCTATCGCGGCGCGTTGCTGTTCGAGGACGAGATTGCGCTTCCGGAGCAGGGCGAGGCAATCCATCTTTGCGATGCCTGCGTCGAGAAACCCTGCCTGAAATCCTGTCCGGTCGATGCCTATTCCAGGGAAGGCTTCGCCTACCAGGCCTGCCTGGCGCATGTGCGGGGGGCGAAGGGCGAGCCGTGCCGCAGCGGCGGCTGCCTTGACCGCAATGCCTGCCCCTATGGCACGGAGTATCGCTATCCGCCGGAGGTCCAAGCCTTCCACATGGCGAGTTTTTCACGGGCCGCCAACTGATCAACGCCACGGCTTGGTGAGCTTCCATCTCTATCAGCATCTTGACGGCAGGCAGAAGCAGGCCTATTCATCAAGTCATCCGATGACTTGATGAATAGGCCGATGCAACCTGCCATCCGAACCAATCTTACCGACAGCGCGACCGGCAGCCTGCGCGCTGAAATCGTCGGCGGCCGCTGGAGCGTCGGCGAGCGCATTCCCAACGAGGCGGCCCTCAGCGACCTGCTGTCGGTCAGCCGCGGCACGGTGCGCGAAGCGGTGAGGGTACTCGTCTCGCAAGGCTTGCTGGACACGCGGCAAGGCTCGGGCACTTACGTGCGCTCGATCGTCGATTCGTCCGCAGCGCTCGACCGGGTCAAACGCACCGGCTTGCGCGACCAATGGGAGGCGCGGGCAGCGCTCGACCTGGAGGCCGCACGGCTTGCCGCCTTGCGTCACACGCCGGCCGACCTCGAGCGGATGCGCCGGCTGCTTGGCGAGCGCGGCACCGTCGCCGACGGCGGAAGCGAAGCCTTCATCCGGCGCGATCTCGCCTTCCACAAATCGGTTGTCGCGGCGTCCGGCAACAGAGCGATGGTGGAACTCTACGACTTCTTCACCGCCGCCATCACCGAAACCATCCATGCCACCATCGACGGCGAACTGCCCGAGCCGGACCAGCAGGTGCACGCGGCCATCGTCGACGCCATCGCCGTCAACGATCCGGACCGTGCGGTTGCCGCCGTCCGCGCCTTCATGGCGCCGGTGCTTGCCCAACTGGAAAGACTGCTGTCCCAATGAACCAGACATTTCGCCAGCCTGACCTGACGGAGCAATCCGGTACCGTCGAGGGGCTGGACCTCATCGATGCCGAAGCCGATAGCCTGCCGCAGCCGCAGCCGCCCGAACTGCGCAGCCGAGCCGAGCGCATCGTGCTTGGCGCCAGCCTGGTGCTGATCGCTTTCAATTTGCGGCCGCTGTTTTCCAGCCTGTCGGTGCTGCTGCCCGAGGTGATGCAGGCGACCGGCCTTTCGACGACCGGCGCCAGCCTGCTGACCACGCTGCCGGTCCTGTGCCTCGGCCTGTTCGCGCCCTTTGCGCCAAAACTTGCCCAGCGCTACGGGGCCGAACGCACCTTGCTCGGCGCGCTGGTGCTGCTGGCGCTGGGAACCGGGCTGCGCTGGTTCGGCTCGGTGCCGCTGCTGTTTATCGCCACCTTCCTTGCCGGTGGCGCCATCGCCATCGCCAATGTGCTGCTGCCGGGCCTGGTCAAGCGCGATTTCGCCGGCAGCGCCGCCGTCATGACCGGACTTTACACCATGGCGCTCTGCGCCGGCTCGGCCGCCGCCGCCGGCCTCACCCTGCCGATCGAACATTTTGTCACGGGTTCATGGTCGGGCGCGCTGGCTGCATGGGCCGTGCCGACATTGCTCGTGCTGCTGATCTGGATTCCTCAGGCGCTGGGCAGCCGGCGGCAGGTCAGCCATCGCGGCTTTCGCGTCGTCGGCCTGTGGCGCGATCGCCTGGCCTGGCAGGTGACGCTGTTCATGGGCCTGCAGTCGGCACTGGCCTATTGCATCTTCGGCTGGCTGGCGCCGATCCTGCGCGAGCGCGGCTTCGACGCGGCCACCGCCGGCGCCATCGCCTCGGTGTCTGTCATGGCGCAGGTCGTCACCTGCCTTGCTGTGCCATCCGTCGCGGTGCGGCTCAAGGACCAGCGCGGCATCAACGTGGCGCTCGTCGGCATCGCGGTGGTTGCGCTGCTCGGCATCCTGTTCGCGCCGACCTCTACCGTGCTTTTCTGGGCGGTTCTGCAAGGCATCGGGCAAGGCGGCCTGATCGCCGCCGCCATGACCCTGATCGTGCTGCGTTCGCCGGATTCGCATGTCGCGGCGCATCTTTCGGGCATGGCGCAAGGTGTCGGCTATGTGCTTGCGGCAACCGGCCCACTGCTGGTCGGCCTGATCCGCGGCTGGACCGGCAGTTTTTCGGAATCGGCTTTCCTGTTCGTCGCGCTTGGACTGGGGGCGGCCATCATGGGGTTTGGTGCCGGACGTGCGCTGCATGTCGGCGCCCGGACCATGCGCATCGAGGAGGAAGGCTGATCCAGGCCTTCCTCCTCGAGTCTCGGGAGCCCGCGAACACGTCACGCGTTCCTGCACGAAATGTTGACGGCTATCTTCAGGGAATGCCTTGCCGTGGCAGGCCGTGCGGATATGTATCGCGCATCTGACCAACGGAGCAGGCAATGACGAAGCAGGACCTTCAGATCAAGACCCGTGACGGTACGGCCAAGGCGGGCCTGTTCCGCTCGGCCAAGACGTCCCCGGCCAAGGCTGGTGTCATTCTCTACCAGGACGCCTTTGGTCCGCGCCCGGCGCTCGACGGCATGGCAGAGCGGCTGGCGGACGAGGGCTATGCGGTGCTGGTGCCCGATCTCTTCCATCGCAACGCGCCTTACGGTCCCTTCGACGCCAAGACCGCCTTCACCGAGGAAAAGACCAAGGCAGCGCTGATGGCGCTGGTCACCGGCACGACGCAGGAGATGACCATCAGCGACAGCGCCGCCTTTCTCGAAGCGCTCGCTGCTGAGGGTGTTACCGGGCCGATTGGCACCGTCGGCTATTGCATGGGTGGCGCCCGGGCAATGAACGCCGCCGCGGCTTACCCGGACAGGATCAAGGCCGCCGCCAGTTTCCATGGCGGCAATCTCGCCAGCGATGCCGCCGACAGCCCGCATCGCCACGCCGCCACCATCAAGGCGCGTGTCTATGTCGGCATGGCGGGCGTCGACAGGAGTTTCCCGCCGGAGCAGTCGACGCGATTGGCCGAGGCGTTCAGGGAAGCAGAGGTCGATCATGCGATCGAGAACTATGTCGGCATGGCACATGGTTGGTGCGTGCCGGATCACAGCGTCTACAATGAAGCCGGCGCCGAACGACACTGGCAAAGGCTGATCACGCTGTTCGCCGAAACGCTGGTCTGAGTTTCGCGCGGCTGTTCTTGCCTGTTGGCTGACCGAACCGTTCGCGGTATCAGGCAGCCTGAATGACGGCCCCTTGAATTGAGCGGGGGCCGAGCGGGAACGACTGGCCTGATGCAATCCTACGATGTCGTGATCATCGGCGCTGGCGCCGCCGGAATGATGTGTGCCATGGAGGCCGCCAAGCGGGGTCGTTCGGTGCTGATCCTCGATCACGCTGCGATGCCAGGCGAAAAGATCCGCATCTCCGGCGGTGGCCGGTGCAATTTCACCAACATCCACGCCAGTCCGAAGAATTTTATCTCGGGCAATCCGCATTTCTGCATCTCGGCGCTCAGCCGTTACACCCAGCGCAATTTCATTGCGCTCGTCGAGCGTCACCGCATTGCCTATCACGAGAAGACGCTGGGGCAGCTGTTCTGCGACGGCTCCGCCCGGCAGATCATCGACATGCTGGTCTCGGAAATGCAGGGCAGGGGCGTCGAGCTGGCCCTGTCGACCGAGGTCAGGGATGTCGGCAAAACCGTGGAGGGGTTCGTGCTCGCTCTCTCCACGGGTACGGTCACTTGCCAGTCCCTGGTGGTGGCGTGCGGCGGCAAGTCGATCCCCAAGATGGGAGCGACGGGTTTCGGCTACGAGGTCGCCGAGCAGTTTGGCCTTGCCATTGTCGAGACGCGGCCGGCGCTGGTGCCGCTGACCTTCGACGAAAAAACGCTCGAGCGGCTGGCTCCCTTGGCCGGCAACGCAGTCGACGCGGAAGTCAGCTGTGGCAAGACGCGATTTTCAGAGGCCATGCTGTTCACGCATCGTGGCGTCAGCGGGCCATCCATCCTGCAGATCTCATCCTATTGGCGCGAGGGCGACGAAATCCGCATCGCCATGCTGCCCGGGGTCGATGTGGCGGATCTCATCCGCACGGCCAAGCGCGCCAATGGGCGGCAGGCGGTGCAGACAGTGCTCGCAAATCACCTGCCGAAACGGCTTGCACAGTCGATCGCGGAGCGCACCGGGTTCGACGGCAATCTCGCCGATCTTTCTGATAGCCAGATCAAAACCGTCGGCGCCGCGGTCAATGACTGGCGCATCAAGCCGGCGGGTTCCGAGGGTTACCGCACCGCCGAAGTGACGTTGGGCGGGGTCGAAACCAACGGACTGGACCAGAAGACGATGCAGGCGAAATCGGTACCGGGCCTGTTCTTCATTGGCGAAGTGGTCGATGTGACGGGTTGGCTTGGCGGCTACAATTTCCAGTGGGCATGGTCATCGGGCTGGGTGGCGGGCCAGGCGGCCTAAGCTGTGGGCTGCAGAGGTTGGCGGTTGCCTAAACCAGGGTCATCGCGTGAAGTCCGATGAAAATAGCCACGCCTGCGCCGATCAAAAGCAGCGGGTTCACCTTAGTCAGCAGAAGCGTTGCCGTTGACGCGAATGCCACGGCGCGTGCAAACCAGCCGCCATCGATGGCCTGCAGCAACACATAGGTCGCGGCAAGGATCATGCCCGCGGCGACTGGCCGGAGCCCTGCCTCCAGCGCTCGCTTCCAGCGCGCGCCGCCATTGCGGGACCACATATGGGCGACCGCGTAGATAAGGAAGGTGGTTGGGCCGAAGATTGCAATCGTTGCAACCACGGCGCCCCAAAAACCCGCGACTTGCCAGCCAATCAACGTCACCAGCAGGGATCCCGGCCCAGGCGCCATCCGCGAGATGGCGAACGCATCGACGAATTGCGCCTGGCTCAGCCACTGATGAACGTCGACGACCTGCCGGTTGATATCGGCAATCGCACTCTGCCCGCCGCCGATCGTAACGAGGGAGAGCGGAGCAAATACCGCCAGCAAGCTCAGCAACAACGATGTATGCGGGCTCTCGCTCATCACTTTGCCCTGGCGTAGGTGTCGGCGACGCTTACCGACCCGGCGACGAGAACGATCCAGAAAAGCGGCCAGTGCAGAAGTGCGACGGCAATGAATGTGCCGGCCATGATCGCAATGGGAACAACGTTTCGAGGCACCGCTCGCGCGGCCGTGATGCCCATTGATAGCGACAGGCCAACAGCCGCCGCCGCGGCTCCTGTCAACGCCACATGCGTCAGCGGATATCGCGACAACGCGGAGAATACCGTTCCCAACAGGACGATGACGATGGCAGGCGGGACGATGATGCCGACAAAACCAATGATGGCACCACGCCAGCCAAGCAGCCTGTAGCCGATCCAGACGGCCATGTTCTTGACGTTCACACCCGGCAGCGCCTGGGAGATCGACAGGCCGTTGAGGAATTCTTCCTGGGTTATCCACTTGCGGTTTTGAACAAATTCCCGCAGCAGCCAGCCACTCACTCCACCGCCGAAACTCGTCAAGGCGATACGGGTGAAAATCCAGAACAGCTGCGAGCAACTGGGGGCGGGTGCTATTTCCGGTGTCGACATGTTCAACGTTCTGGCCGCAGCCGTTGGTGAGGGAACCAGAGACCCGAGTCGAGATGGATTTGCCAGCGCCATACGGATGACCACAGGTCACTCTTTTTTGCGTCTATCGTGAAGCCGTCCCGGTGGGCCATCCGAGCGTCAAAGCACTGGGCTGAAAAAAATCTTTGCATCACCCCAAGGATTAGCCATTAGCCTTCGTCCAACTGACAAATGATGGCGATGATGCTGGATGAGACCGAAGCCTCCGACGCCGAACTGATCGGGCGGGCGAAGGGCGGAGACAGGGGGGCCTTCGGCACATTGCTGGAGCGTCACTACGACTTCGTCTATCGCGCCGCCTATCGCTGGTGCGGCAAGAAGGCCGATGCCGAAGACATCGCCCAGGAAGTCTGCGTCCGGCTCGGCAAGGCGATCCGCGACTATCGCGGTGGCGGCGCCTTCACGACATGGCTCTATTCCGTGACGATGAACGCGGCGCGCGACATGATGCGCAAGACCGCGCGCGAGACGGTGAAGACCGAGGCCTATGGCGTTCATGCGCTGATTTCCGGCGAGGCGCCGGCCGAGAGCGAGGATCCGGCCGAGGCACTGTGGGCGGCGGTGCGGCAGCTGCCGGACAAGCAGCGCGATGCCGTGCTGCTTGTCTATGGCGAGGGTTTGAGCCACGCGGCCGCCGCCGAGGCGATGGCGATCTCGGAGACGACGGTTTCCTGGCACATCCATGAAGCGAAGAAACGGCTGAAGACGCTGATGCGCTCGGCCGGGGAAGTGTGACCATGGTCGACGACAACGAACTCAACAGACTGCGCGATATCGCGGCACCGGCGCCGGGCGAGAGCGCGAAGGCGCGCGCCTTCGAAGCTGCCCTGCGCGCCTATGATCAGGAAAATATTTCTGCCGTCACCCAAGGATCGGTCGGCGGCCTTCGTCTCACAGAGCGAGCACAAAAGCTCTGGAGCGAGATCATGCAAAAGAAACTCATTGCCACGCCGGCCATTGCCGGGCTCGTCGCCCTGCCGATCGCCGGATACGCCACCTTCCATCTGCTGAGGGAACAGCCGCCCAAATTCGGCGGCGACGAAAAGATCACCGAGACGCTGGCCGATAAGCCGGCGACCTTGAAGCCGACAATCGCCGAACCGAAGCCAGCCCCCACGGCGCTGGAAAAGGACAAGAAGGCCGACGCGGATGTGGAAAGCCGCGATGCGAGCGATGCGCTTGTGGCGCCGGCCTCGCCACCGAAATCCGAATCGGCCGAGGCCGGTGGCACCGCTCAGCAAACTGCGGTGGGGCGCGGGGTGGTGGCCGAGCCGGCACCGCCGGCGCCGACAGGTGAGTTCGCGCTGGATGGAACTGTAAACGCGCCCAGCACCTCGCGGGTTGACCGTATGGCAGCCGCCGAGTCCAAGCTGATGGCGCCGCAGCAACCGGCCACGGCGCCGGCCGACCAGATCGCGCCGCAGGAGGAAAACCGCGACCGCGTCCAGGATTTCAAGACCAATCCGGTGCACGCCGCACTCGAAGATCCGGTCTCGACCTTCTCGATCGATGTCGACACGGCATCCTATTCCTTCGTGCGCAGTTCGCTGAAGCAAGGCTTCGTGCCGCAGGCCGACACGGTGCGCGTCGAGGAGATGATCAATTACTTTCCGTATGACTGGAAGGGGCCGGACTCGGCGTCGACGCCGTTCAACTCGACCGTCAGCGTCATGCCGACGCCGTGGAACGCGCACACCAAGCTGATGCATGTCGCCATCAAGGGCTTCGACATCAAGCCGACCGAGCAGCCGAAAGCCAATCTGGTCTTCCTGATCGACGTCTCGGGCTCGATGGACGAGCCGGACAAGCTGCCGCTGCTCAAATCGGCATTCCGGCTGCTGGTCAGCAAGCTGAAGGCCGACGACACGATCTCGATCGTCACCTATGCCGGTGACGCCGGCACCGTGCTGATGCCGACAAAGGTTGCCGAGAAGGACAAGATCCTCAACGCCATCGACAATCTGACGCCGGGTGGCTCGACCGCCGGCGAGGCCGGCATCAAGGAGGCCTACAAGCTTGCCCAGCAATCCTTCATCAAGGACGGCATCAACCGGGTGATGCTGGCCACCGACGGCGACTTCAATGTCGGACAGACCGACGACGACGACCTGAAGCGGCTGATCGAAAGCGAGCGCAAGACGGGGGTCTTCCTGTCGGTGTTCGGCTTCGGCCGCGGCAATCTGAATGACCAGATGATGCAGACCATTGCCCAGAACGGCAACGGCACGGCAGCCTATATCGACACGCTGGCCGAGGCTGAAAAGGTGCTGGTCGAGGATGCCTCCTCGACGCTGTTCCCGATCGCCAAGGACGTGAAGATCCAGGTCGAGTTCAACCCGAACAAGGTCTCCGAATATCGCCTGATCGGCTACGAGACCCGGGCGCTCAACCGCGAGGACTTCAACAATGACCGCGTCGATGCCGGCGATATCGGCTCGGGCCATTCAGTCACCGCGATCTACGAGGTCACGCCGAAGGGCAGCGGCGGCGAGCAGATCGACCCGCTGCGCTATGGCCAGGCTACGGTCCACAATGGCGGCGTCGCCAATGCGGACGAATATGCCTTCGTCAAGATCCGCTACAAGCTGCCGAATGAAGACATCTCGAAGCTGATCACCACGCCGGTGACATCGGCCAACGAGGTGGCATCCTTCGACCAGGCCAGCACCGACCAGCGCTTCTCCGTCGCCGTTGCCGCCTTTGGCCAAAAACTGCGCGACGAGGATGCGACCGCGAAGTTCGGTTACGACAAGATCATGGAGATTGCCACTGCCGCCCGAGGAGCCGACCCGTTTGGGTACAGGTCCGAGTTCCTTTCGCTTGTGCGCCTTGCCTCGGCGCTGGGCGGTAACCGGTAGTGGCGATGACGGCCGGTTTCTTTCAGATGGGATCGTTCTGATACGGGAAACCGGCCTACGGGCGGGTGAGGCAGGCCGGCGAGGGGTCATTCCCTTGCCGGCCTTTTTTTTCGGATCCGTTGATATTCAGGTGAGGCCGGTCTGCAAACGGCAGCTTCCTCCGCTTCCGGTGCTCACGTACGAAAAGTACGCTCCGCTCCGGTTCTCGGAACCTGCCGTTTTCGCCTCGGCCTGACCTGAATCTCAACGGATCCTCGGGCGGCGATACCGGCACGATCGTTAAATTGCGCGGCATTTCCGGTACCGGATCGCAATGTCCTCTTGTTACACCGATCATGTTTACAGGGCTTGAGGGAGCCGGAATTGCAGATCAGGACTATACCCAACTCGATACCGCCGGCACGAGACGCTTCCGCGGTTTCTTCGGCCCCATCATCCGAATCCAGGCGCATCAGCGACGATGTCGCGCAGGCGCGTCATACCGCCATGTCGGCGCTGACCAACGACCGCTTCCGCGCCATGCTGGAACAGATCAGCGATCCCGCTTCATCCGGCACGCTGATGACGATGCGCGGCGACAACGTCGTCGATTTCAAGTCGGCGCAGTCGAGCTACGCCGACAACAGCGAATAATCGAGAATATCGAGTCAGGCCCGGCTGCGGCGCCGTTCGCGGCGGGCTTCGCTGGTCTCGGCGGTGTTTTCCGTCGCCACCTTGTTGCGCATCGGGCCGATGCGCTCGACGATCGCCGCAACCGTCGGACGATCCGCCTTGGTATGGGCGTCGAGCGCCTTGCGCATCGCAGCAAGGTGCTGGAACGAGGTGCCGCAGCAGCCGCCGACGATTTTCGCGCCGGCATCGACAGCGAGACGGACATAGTCGGCCATGAGTTCCGGCGTGCCGGAGTAATGAATCTCGGTGCCGCGAAATTCGGGAATGCCGCAATTGCCCTTGACGATAACGGTCGCCTGCGGCTTCGCCTCGGTCACGTCGAGCAGCGAGGCCAGGATGTCGGAGGCGCCGACACCGCAATTGGCGCCAACGCCGAGCGGTGCTTCAGACAGGCCGTCGACGACGCCGTGGATGTCCTTCGGCAACAGGCCCATCATGGTGCGGCCGGCGGTGTCGAAGGAGCCGGTATAGGTGTAGGGCAGGCCGACGCGGATGGCGGCTTCTGCGGCGGCGCGGATTTCGTCGGGCGCCGACATGGTCTCGATCCAGGCGACTTCGGCGCCGCCTTCCTTGAGACCCTCGATCTGTTCGGCAAAAGCGTCGACCGCCTCGTCATAGGTCATGGCGCCAAGCGGCACCAGCAATTCGCCGGTCGGGCCGACGGAGCCGGCGACGATCACCTTGCGGCCGGCCTTGTCGGCGACGGCGCGGGCGATCTCGGCGGCGCGTTTGTTCAGCGCATGCACGCGGTCCTGCGCGTGGTGGAGCTTGAGCCGGTGGCGGGTGCCGCCGAAGGAGTTGGTCAGGATGATGTCGGCGCCGGCATCGACGAAGTTCTGGTGCAGGCTGGTGATGGTGTCGGGCGCCGTCTCGTTCAGCAATTCCGGTGCCTCGCCGGCCTCCAGGCCCATGGCGAACAGATTGGTGCCGGTGGCGCCATCGGCCAGCAGCACACCCTTTTCAGCCAGCAGGGCATCGATCGGATTGGTCGTCGTCATCGGATTGGCTTTCGTGTTTCGAATTCGAATAAGGATATAAAGAAGTCTTTATGTCCAGTCAATGATTTGCCACGACCTTCCTGCTGGATTGAAGCGCTTGCTCACGATCCGGACGTGATCTCGACGGCGATCTCGGTGCAGACCCCGCCATTGGTCGGGTAATAGTCGACCGAGCAGGCGGTGACCACCAGAAGCAGGTCCTGTTCGGCAAGCAACGTCACATTGCCGCCGGGCGGATTGATCGATGCCTCGACCACCAGCCTGCCGTCCGGCTGCGGCAGGGAGTTCTGGAAGAGATCGACGGGGTCGGGGGCGAAGGGCAGCGATATGCCCTCGGCAGCCAGCGCCTGCATCAGATTGTCCCGGCAATTGGGGTGGTTGGGGAAGCCGGCACGCTCGTAGAGGGCCGAGTCACAGGCGGGGTAGAGCATGTCATGCGGGCCGGGCGAGGCGTTCTCGACCAATGTCAGCATCGGCCTGGCGGCGGCGCTATAGAAATGGTCGCCGATGCCGGGGAATAGGCGCTCGGTGATGTCGCGGGTCTGCGACGTGCTCAGCCAGTCGAACTGATCTCCGGTCGCGAACGCCCAGAGATCGGCGACCTGCTGTCCCTTCGTGTCGATGATGCGGATGAGATCGCCGCGTTTGACATGGATCGAGCGGCCCGATTGGGGAGGGACGACGATGCGACGTGGGTCTGACATGGGCTGTCCTCTGGGCATGCCATCGACTTGGGCAACTGACTTGGGCGAGTGGCTTGGCCCTCGATCATGTCGGGGCCAATGACCACGATTGCGGTCGATCAGACAGAGCCTGACGGGAACGACATGCCGGCCAGATTGCGCGCGTAGGCGGCGGCCTCGTGTGGGTTGATGTCGGCGGCGCGGATCAGATTGTCGAAATGCTGGGTCAGCGCCTGGATCGGTTGGGTGGCGTTCAGCACCACATACATGTCGCCGACATAGATGGCGGCGCGGTAGGGGCCGAAGATGGTCAGCGGGATCGAATAGCGCATACGGCCGTCGTAGAGAAACAGGCGGAAGGTCGGGTACAGGTCGTCGAGCAGCGTCGCCATATGGGCGAGCTGCTGCCGCCGGTCGGCTTCGGGAAAACGGTCCCAGACGCCGAGGCCGCGTGCAAAAATCTCCAGCGTGTGGCGCGGCATGCAGACTTCCATGTCGGTTTCCGGGCGCCGGTTGTATTCGATGCGGTATTGGGTTTCGCTGGCCTGGGCCAAGCGGCTCCTGTTGGTGATGTTGGCCTCGTAGTCGACCAGCGCGCGGGTTCGCAGGAGATCGGGAATGCCGGCCGGCACGTAGCGGATCTTGGTGCCTGCGGCTTCGGCGAACCATTTGGCGAGCAGCGTGCGGTCGAAACCGTCGGGCGCTTCCTCGATCTCCAGGCTTTCGCGGATTTCGCCGGTGACGCCTTCGTCCTGGCTGAGGCCGAGCAGCCAGTCCAGCGACACTTTGAATTCGGCGGCGATGTTGAGCAGCGTTTCGGCGCGTGGCAGGCGCGTCGAGGCGCCGGACATGAGCTGCGACAGCGCCGACCGATCGATGCCGACTGCTGACGCGAATGCCGACTGGTTGAGGTCGGAGCGTGTCAGGAGCAGCTTCAAACGTTCCCGAAAGATTGCTGACAGGTCGCGTTTGTCCACTGTTCGTTCTCCGCCATCTCTTAGGAAAAATTTGCGCCCGAGACGTCGAACCGGCTCTCTAGGCGTAAATGAATCCCTAAGGTTGTTTACAATGTGTAACATGTGCGGTCAAATATGCGCAATCGCAACATTTTGTACACTTTGTCTCGTTGAGTGGAATCACTTCTCCTGACACTATGCTGTCAGGAACCACTGGGGGTTCCGGCGACTGAGGGACAGTGGTCGATAGCATGACAGGCAAGAGCATCAAGCGACGCAACGCACCGGCCATCGAATGGCCAACCGTGGTTCTCGCTTTCTTCTGTTACGGAACATGGCTCGCCACCGGTTTCCTGCTCTGGCCATCCCATCCCATCCTCGCCCTCGCCATCCTTGGCTTCATCTTGGCACTGCAGTCGTCGATCATGCACGAAGTTCTGCATGGCCATCCGACGCGCAGCGCGCTGATCAACGAAGCTTTCGTCTTCCTGCCGATCGGCCTGGTCTGGCCGTTCCGCCGCTTCAAGACGCTGCACTTGCGCCACCATGCCGATGAGCGGCTGACCGATCCGCTCGATGACCCGGAAAGCTACTACCAGGCGATGTGGCAGCATGACGAATTGCCGCCGACGATGAAATTCCTGCTCAAGCTCAACAACACCATGGCCGGCCGTTTCTTCCTTGGCCCCTGGCTGTCCTGCATCGGCTTCTTCATCGACGACGCCAAGCAGATCATGGCCGGCGACAAGGCGATCCGCAAAGCCTGGCTGCTGCATGCGATCGGTCTTGCCATTGTGGCGCCGATCGTGCAGTTCGGCTTTGGCATTCCGCTTTGGCTCTACATTCTGGCGCCGGTCTGGCTCGGCCAGTCGCTGATTGCTATCCGCACCTTCGCCGAGCATCAGTGGTCCGAGCATCCGGAAGGCCGCACGGTGATCATCGAACGCTCGCCGCTGTCGTTCCTGTTCCTCAACAACAATCTGCACTTCGTCCACCACAAGACGCCTGCCGTGGCCTGGTACAGACTGCCCAAACTGTTTCGCGATCGCCGTGAGGAATGGCTGCGGATGAACAATGGCTATGCCTATCCGAACTATTTCGCGCTGATCAAAGCCTACGCGTTCAAGGCCAAGGAGCCGATCGTGCATCCGGTGCTGCGGCGTGCGCCTGAGCACGGCCGGGCGTTCCAGCCGCGCATCCGGGCGCGCAATGTCAGTGGGCTCGGCACCGCGCCGGTGCCCGCCGAGCCGCCCAAGGAATAATTCGGGCAACCCTGGGTCCCGTGTCGGCCAATTCTGATTGGACGCCGCGTTTTTGCGATCCTTTCTCCAGACGTGGTGATTTGATACCGGGATGAGCGAACTGATTGCGGCGTTGCCGATGTACGACTGGCCTGAAGTGCGCGCTGAGGTCGACGCGCAATGGGTACGGTTGCGGGACGCTTTCCGGCAAAGGGGCATCGATGCGCCGCAAACCATCGTGCGCCGCAATGGCGATATGCCGCCCGTGCTTGGCGGCATATTTGATGTTCAGGGCGCCTTGATCGCACCGGATCCGGCGACATTGTCGCCGGACGAACTCGATTATCACAAGCTCTGGCTGCACCCGGCGCTGCTGTTCGCACAGACCTGCTGGGGGCCGATGGAGCTTGGCCTGTCGAGCCATGTGCAGGTTGTCGGCCAGCCGAGCTACGATGCCTACGAAGGCGGGCAAAGCGAGCTTTATTCCAGCGCACTGGTGATGCGGACAGGCGAGGGCCCGGAGGTTCGGTCACCCGCGGACGGCAAGGCGGTGCTGCCACTCGACCTGATGCGTAGCAAGCGCTTCACCTTCAACAGTCTCGATTCGATGTCGGGCAGCATTGGGCTGACGCGCGATCTGCAGGCGGCCGGGGAAAGCCTCGATATCTTTTCCTCGCGCGCCGAAAGCGGCGGCCATCGCGGCTCGATCGTCGCGGTCGCCGAGGGTAGCGCGGATGTCGCCGCGATCGACTGCGAAAGCTGGGCGCTGGCGCAGCGTTTCGAGCCGGCGGCCGGCAAGGTCGTGATCGTCGGCTGGACGGCACGGCGCAAGGGCCTGCCCTTCATCACCGCCAGGGCGACTCCGGAAAAAACAGTCAAGGCAATGCGCGAAGCCCTTGCCAGCCTAGCCGAGCAGCCTCGCATCCAGCGGGTAGGTTGACAGCTGCTCGTTGCCGGTCTCGGTGATCAGGATCTGCTCCTCGATCTTGACACCTTCGCGCCCGCCCAGCCTGCCAATATAGCTTTCCACGCACAGCACCATGCCTGGTTCCAGCACGGCGTCCGGCGTGTCCGGCGTCCAGTCGCTGGCATGTGGCAAGGTCGGGTATTCGTCGGCCAGGCCGACGCCGTGGTAAAGCACGCCATAGCGTGTCGGGAAACAGTCCCCAGGCGGCACCGCCGAGCGCTCGACAAGATCGCGGAACGAGATGCCGGCTTGCATCAATTCAGTGTTGTGCGTGATCTGGTCGGCGGCAATGCGGAACAGATCGCGCTGCTCGTTGGTCGGGTTTCCGTCGCCGCACAGCCAGGTGCGCGACAGGTCGGCGCAGAAGCCGTAGGGGCCGATCAGGTCGGTGTCGAAGGCAACGAGGTCGCCCGCTTCGATCACGCGCGACGAGCATTCCTGGAACCACGGATTGGTGCGCGGGCCCGATGCCAGCAGCCGCGTTTCGATCCACTCGCCGCCGCGCGCGATGTTGCCGCGATGCAGCTCCGCCCACAATTCGTTCTCGGAGATGCCCGGCTTCAGCGCCTGTTCCATCTCCCCCATCGCCGCCTCGCAAGCGACGATGGCGCGGCGCATGGCGAGGATTTCGTCCGGTGATTTGATCAGCCGAGCATTCTCCATCACCGCTTCGCCATTGCCGATGGAGACACCAAGCCGCGCCAGTTCCTCGACGCCTTCCGGATTGATGTGATCGACGGCGATGCGGCTGTTGCCGCCGCCATGTTCTTTCACCAGATCGGCGATGCCGGCGGCCCAGCGGCGGACTTTCTGCTCCGTCAGTTCGCCGCCATAGAGATACATCCACGAGATAGCCGGCCGCACCTCGTCGACGACGCCGGAATGGTCGGACAGATGCTCGCAGGAAAAATAATCGAACAGCACCACCGGCCCTTCGGCGGCGACGAAACAATGCCGTGTGGGGTTGTGCGCCACCCACAGCTGCATGTTGGTCGAGTCGGTGGCGTAGCGGATGTTGACCGGGTCGTAGAGCAGGGCGCCGGCATAGTTGCGGCGCTTCAGCTCGGCGCGGATGCGCTCCAACCGGTATTTCCGCATCGCCGGAAGGTCGGGCGCGACAATGCCTGCCGCAGCCCATTCAGCCTCCGCCTGGGCGCCATAGCCCAGCACATGCTGGTTGAGCGAAGCCGCCTTCTGGCGTGAGGCGTCGCGCAGGGCTTCGATCGAGCCTGGCTCGAACGGCATGATCTTGCGGTGGCGACCGAAGCTACCCTTTGGTCCCGCGCTGTCCATGGTCGAACCTCAGCTCCGCATCTTCTCGCCGCTCGGGTCGAACGGCGCCTCGACATTGATGCGGGCCGGACGCCGCTGGCCGAGGATCTCGATCTCGAACAGGCCGACGCTTTCATCCTCGGCCAGTGCCGCCGGCACATAGCCTTGCGCCATCGACTTCTGGACATAGTGGGCATAGCCACCCGAGGTCACCCAACCGACCACGCGCCAGTCGCCATCGACGATACCGCGCACGGCGGATGCGCCTTCAGCGGCCTTGGAGCCACGGATTTCCTTGCCTGATGTGTCGAAGCGCGGCGCGCCGTAGCCATGCGGCTTTTCCACCGTGCCGTAATCCTTGCTGACCTTGGCCCAGATCGGCTCGTCGCCCATCACATCGGCATCGGCAGCGTCGACGATGAAGGAGACGCGGCGAAGTTTCGGGCCTTCCGCCTGTTCCTTGGCGGCGGCTTCGCGGCCGATGAAATCGTTCTTCTCGAGCTTGATGAAGCGGTCCATCGAACCTTCGAACGGGCCGTAGATCGGCCGTAGCTCGCGGAACCAGGTCGGGAAGTTCTTTTCGAGGCGCATGGAGAGCAAAGCGCGCATGCCGAAATCGACCACGCCGAATTCCTCGCCAGCATCCTTGATCGCCTTGTACACCAGGCGCTCATAGGCCGGCGCCATCCAGATCTCGTAGCCGAGGTCGCCGGTATAGGTGATGCGGTTGACCAGGCACGGTGCACCGCCGACCGCCATCTCGCGGAAATCCATGAAGCGGAAGGCTTTGGTCGAGATGTCGACGTCGACCAGCTTCTGCAGGAGGTCGCGGGATTTCGGTCCTGCGATCGAGAGGCCGACCAGCGTCTGGTCGAAGCGATGGATGCGCACCGAACCATCCTTCGGCAAGTGCTTCTCGAACCAACGCATGTGGTATTTCTGCGCGGCCGACGAACCCCAGATCATGAAGCGGTCTTCACCGGCCTTGGCGATGGTGAAGTCGCCGATCAGCTTGCCGAATTCGTTGATCATCGGGGTGAGCACGATGCGGCCGGTCTTCGGCATGCGGTTGGTCATCAGCCGGTTGAGGAATTCTTCCGCGCCCGGTCCCGACACTTCGTATTTGGCGAAGTTGGCGATTTCGGTGACGCCGACGCGCTCGCGCGTGGCGCGCACCTCCTCGCCGATCGGCCCAAAATCGTTGGAGCGGTGGAAGGAGACGATATCCCTGGGCTCCTTGCCCTTCGGTG
Organism: Mesorhizobium sp. P3_A8; assembly: GCF_056402995.1. Lineage (NCBI taxonomy): Bacteria > Pseudomonadati > Pseudomonadota > Alphaproteobacteria > Hyphomicrobiales > Phyllobacteriaceae > Mesorhizobium > Mesorhizobium sp. P3_A8. The sequence continues at coordinate 71,172 of NZ_JBFUGI010000009.1, forward strand.
CGAACCAGAGCGGCGTCTCGAGGCCCCAGCTGTCGCCCATGACGGCGTTGTTGGCCAGCATGGTGTCGTAGAGCGGCGTCGTCTGCGCCGGGCGTGCCGCTGGCAGTTCTTCGTTGGGGAAGCGGATCGAGAAGCGGCGCGAATAGTTTTCACGGACCTTGGCGTTGGTGTAGCGCAGGCCGGCCCATTCGCCGAAGCGGGCGACATCCATGCCCCAGACGTCGAAGCCGGGATCGCCATGCACCATCCAGTTCGACAGCGCGAGGCCGACGCCTCCGCCCTGGCTGAAGCCGGCCATGACGGCGCAGGCGCACCAGAAATTGGTCAGGCCCTGCACCGGGCCGACCAGTGGATTGCCGTCCAGCGCGAAGGTGAAGGGGCCGTTGATGATCTGCTTGATGCCGGCCTTCTCGATGCCGGGGAAATGCTTGAAGCCGATTTCCAGCGACGGCGCGATGCGGTCGAGATCGGGCGGCAGCAGTTCATGGCCGAAATCCCATGGCGTGTTGACCGGCGACCACGGCTTGCAGGCCTTTTCATAGGTGCCGAGCAGGATGCCGTTGCGCTCCTGGCGGGTGTAGATCTCGCCCTTGAAGTCGAGCACGCCGATCATTTCGCGGCCGGTCGACTTGTTGAATTCCTCGACCTCCGGCATCGGCTCGGTGAGCAAATACATGTGCTCCATGGCCAGCACCGGCAGTTCGACGCCGACCATGCGGCCGATCTCGCGCGCCCACAGGCCACCACAGTTGACGACATGCTCGGCGTGGACCGTGCCCTGTTCGGTGACGACGTTCCAGGTGCCGTCCGGCTGCTGCGTCAGGTCGACGACGCGGTTGCGCAGCACGATCTCGGCGCCGAGTTTCTTGGCCGCCTTGGAATAGGCGATGGTGGTGCCGGACGGATCGAGATGGCCTTCAACCGGGTCCCACATGGCGCCGACGAAGTTGCTCTCGTCCATCAGCGGGAACATTGCCTTGGCTTCGGACGGCGTGATCAGCTCGGTGTCCATGCCGAGATAGCGGCCCTTGGCGTGGGCCAGCCTGAGGAAATCCATGCGCTCCGGCGTATCGGCCATCATCACACCGCCGGTCAGATGCAGCGAGCAGGACTGGCCGGAGATTTCCTCGATCTCCTTGTAAAGCTGAACCGTATAGGCCTGCAGCTTGGCGACGTTGGGGTCGCCGTTCAGCGTATGGAAGCCGCCCGCCGCGTGCCAGGACGAGCCGGAGGTCAGCTCCGAGCGCTCGATCAGCATGATGTCGGTCCAGCCGGCCTTGGCCAGGTGATACAGTACCGAGCAGCCAACGACACCGCCGCCGATGACAACCGCTTTTACGTGGGATTTCATGAAGATAGGTCCGTTTTTAGAGAAATTGAATCGGATGAGCGCTGCGCGAAAACAAACTGTAGGTCGGAAACTGCGACGTTTTCGGCCAGCCTGCCATCAAGCGCGGCAAGAATGGTTTCACAGACGGAAGTACGATGTTTCAGGACATCATGGCTCCAGACACGCAGTATCAAATAGCCTTGATCGCGCATAAAGTCGTCGCGGCGGCGGTCATAGGAACTGTCGGCGTGTTGTGAGCCGTCAATCTCGACGACGAGCCATCGCTCGCGGCAGGCGAAGTCTGCGAAAAAGGGGCCGATGGAGAACTGACGCGTAAAGCGATAGCCGCCGAGTTTTCGCCCCTTCAGTTCAAGCCAAAGCAAGGCTTCCGCTTGATTGCCTGCTTGCCGGAGATTACGCGTACGGTGGGTTGTGCCTGTCTTGCGGCGACTGCGGGTTTGACCAGCGCCTTCCCCCACTCCGTCGCCGCTTCGCGGCGCCACCTCTCCCCCCTCCGGAGGGAGAGGAAGGGAGCCAGCCTGCATCAGCTCGCGCCCTTCCTCTCCCCCGTCGATCGGGGGAGAGGTGGCGAGCGAAGCTCGACGGAGTGGGGGTCGACTATTCATCAAACCAGTACAGACGATCAAAAATCGGTCGGCGCGCCGCCTTCGGCCGTGCGCTTCTGGACGAAGTCGTTGAGCTCTTCGCGGATCGCCGGATCCATGTAAGGTTCTTCGTAGGACGCCAGCCGTTCCTTCCACACCTTGTTGGCCTTTTCCAGCGCGGTCGGCGAGCCGGCTTCAGCCCAGGTCTCGAAATTGCGCCAGTCGGACAGGATTGGCGAGTAGAAGGCGTTCTTGTAGCGGTCCTGCGTGTGCTGGGTACCGAAGAAATGGCCGCCCGGGCCGACCGACTGGATGGCGTCGAAGCCGAGCGCCTCGTCGGACATGTCGAGCGGGGTCAGGAATTCGGCTACCATCTGCAACAGGTCGATGTCGAGAATAGTCTTTTCGTAGGAGCAGCGCAGGCCGCCTTCGAGCCAGCCGGCGGCATGCATCATCAGATTGCCGCCGCCCTGGATGGCGCCCCAGAGCGAGAACACGCTCTCATAGGCTGCCTGCGCGTCGACCGTGTTGGCGGCGCAGGTGTTGGAGGTGCGGTAGGGGATGTTGTAGCGGCGGGCCAGTTGGCCGCCGACAAGCTGCGCCTTCATGTATTCCGGCGTGCCGAAGGCCGGTGAGCCGGACTTCATGTCGACATTGGAGGTGAAACCGCCATAGCCGACAGGCGCGCCTTTCCTCACCATCTGGGCAAAGGCGATGCCGGACAGCGCCTCGGCATTCTGCTGCACCAGTGCGCCGGCGATGGTGACCGGCGCCATCGCACCCGACAGGGTGAAGGGCGTGACGACAACGACCTGGCCCTTGCTCGACATCTGGATGATGCCTTCCATCATCGGCACGTCGAGCTTGAGCGGAGAATTGGTGTTGATGATGGTGAAGACGGACGGTTCCTCGAGCAGTTGCTCATGGCTGATGCCGCGCGCGATCCTGGCGATCTCGATGCCGTCCACATTGCGCTCCTTGCCGAGCGAATAGATGTGGAACACCTTGTCGGTCAGCGTGGCGAGGTCGCGGATGCACTCGAGGTGGCGGACCGACGGATGGATATCGGTCGGCTCAACCGGATAGCCGCCGGTGCAGTTCAGGATGTTGTGCATCTGCGCCAGGCGCAGGAAGTTGCGATAGTCCTGCTGGTTGCCAGGCCGGCGACCACGATCGATGTCCGAGCAATTGGGCGCCGAGGCCATCATCGAGATGATCACATTGTCGCCGCCGAAACGCACATTGTGCGCGGGATTGCGGGAATGGATGGTGAATTCGGACGGGCAGTTCGACACCAGGTCCAGGATCATATCGCTGTCGAAGCGCACGCGCTCTGAGCCTTCACGCACGTCGGCGCCATGCGCCTTCATGATACGGCGGGCCTCGTCGTGAAGGACGTCGACGCCGATTTCCCTGAGTACGCGCAAGGACGCGAGGTGGATCGATTCCAGTTCGTCTTCGGAAACCAGTTTGGTCGGCGTCAGCGGGTTTCTCAACTGGCGGAAAGCCGGCTGCTCAAAGGCGGCCGAGCCGCCGGCGCGCTTTCCGGCGCGGCCGCCACGGCGGGCACGGTCGGGCGCCTGTGCCGATTCCAAGGGTTGTAGGGCGGCGGTCATGATGGTCCTCGTAGGATGCGATAGCGGGCGGCATAATGGACCGGCGGCCCGTCGGCCATTGCGGAGGCGGCGACCACTAGGGCGAGGGAAGCGACATGCCGGAACGGCAGCTGCGTGGCCGCGACATTCGCCTGATCACCGTCCGGTTGGCGCAAGCGGATTTCCCCTGCCGGCCCTTTCTTTCCCCGGATTGAACCCGTAGCAGTGACCTTGCCGGCCGGGAGGTCTGCCGGCACCTCATATGGAATGACGGAATGGTGGCAACCGGCTCGAGCGAAGGCGAAGCGGGAACGCAGTGGGCAGCGCTCGCCGGCGTCACCGCAGCACTTGCCATGTTCGGCGCCGCGCAAGGGTTGAGCTCGCCGCTGTTCACGCTTCTGATGCAGAAGCAAGGCATGTCGCCGGGGTTGATCGGCCTGTCGGCGGCTATGATGCCGCTCGGGCTGATCCTGTCAGCATCGTTCGTGCCGGCCGCGGTGCGGCTGGTCGGTGCACGCAACCTGGCGGTCGGCTGCTCGCTGATTGGTGCGCTGTGCTTCCTGGCGATCGGCTATCTGCAGAACTGGGTGGCCTGGTACCTTATCCGCTTCATTGTCGGCGTCGTCATCAACCCGCTCTATATCCTTGGCGAGGTCTGGGCATTGTCACTGGCCCCGCCTTCGCGGCGTGGCCGGGTGATGGGGGTGTTCAACACGCTGATGGGCGCCGGCTATGCGGCGGGACCTTTCACCTTGACCTTCATCGGCACATCGGGCTGGGCACCGTTCAGCGTCGGTGTCGGCGGCTTCTTGCTTTGTGCCGTCATTCTGCGCCTTGTCTCATCAAAACTCACCGGCTTCGAGGATGATGGCCAGCCTGCCGGCAGCTTTGTCGGTTTTGCCCGGCTGGCGCCGGCGCTGCTGCTGGCCGTGCTGGTCTCGGCCGCCGTCCAGCAAAGCACCTATGCGCTGGTCCCGGTCTTCGGTGCTGGCTATGGCCTGCCGGAAGCGATCCTCGCCGCGCTGGTGATGGCGCTGTCGCTCGGCAACATCCTGCTGCAGATCCCACTCGGCCTGCTCGCCGAGCGGTTCGGCGGCCGCCCGATGATCCTGGCCTGCGCGGTGGCGACAATGGTTTGCGCGGCGCTGCTGCCGCTGCTGATCATGACGCCGCTGATCTGGGGCGTGCTGCTGGTGATGGGTGCTGTCGGTTACGGCGTCTATACGATGGCGCTGGTCGAACTCGGCAGCCGCTTCAAGGGCACGCTGCTGGTCACCGGCAATGCGGCTTTTGCCTTGCTGTGGGGTGTTGGCGGCATTGTCGGCCCACCGGGCGCCGGCCTGCTGATGCAAGGCATCGGTCCGCTGGGGCTGCCTGTGGTGATCATCGGCCTCGATGCCTTGTTGGTGATCTTCGCGCTCTATCGCTCATCGGTCCGCCGGAGCAGCAAGGCATGACCGCGGCGGGTTCGGACAAAAGCGAAACCCGCATGCAGTGGGCAGCGATCACCGGCGTGATCGCGACCGTCTCGGTGTTCGCCATCGCGCAGGGGCTGTCCTATCCGCTGTTGAGCTTCATCCTGCAGCGCCAGGACGTCTCGCCAGCGATGATCGGCCTGTCGGCGGCCATGACCCCCATCGGCTTCATTGTCTCGTCGCCCCTGATCCCGGCGCTGGCGCGGTGGTTCGGGGCAGGGCGCACGGCGCTCACCTGTGCGGCCCTTTCGGCAATCGTGCTGGCGCTGATCGGCTGGACACAGAATGTCTATTTGTGGTTCCCGCTGCGCTTCCTGATCGGCGTGGTGACCAATCCGCTCTATGTCTTAAGCGAAATCTGGGTGATCGCACTGGCGCCGCCGGCCCGGCGCGGCCGCATCATGGGCGTCTATTCGACGATCATCTCGGCCGGATTTGCGACCGGGCCGCTTTGCCTGCTTGCCGTCGGCACGCAGGGGTGGCCGCCCTTTCTCGTCGGCATCTGCGCTTTCGTGCTGTGCGGCATCTGCCTGGCGTCGGTGCTGCCGCGCCTGCCAAAGGTGGACGAGGCCGGGCATCAGGTGTCCGTCCTGGGCTTCGTGCCGATGGCGTGGCTGCTCTTGTTCGCCGTTATCGTGGCCGCGGGTTTCGAACAGGGCGCGCTGGCCTTGCTGCCGGTCTATGGCACCCATCACGGCATCGCGGAAGTCCGCATGTCGGCGCTGCTGTCGATGATGATCGCCGGCAACATCGCCATGCAGGTGCCGCTCGGCCTGCTGGCGGAGAGGCTGACCGCACGCCTGGTGCGGCTTGGCTGTGTCTTCTTGACGGTGCTCGGATGCGTGCTGCTGCCGCTTCTCATCGAAACGCCGCTGATCTGGCCGATGATCTTCGTCTGGGGTGCGGTTTCCTACGGCATCTACACGATGTCGATCATCGAGCTTGGCGAGCGCTTCACCGGCTCGACATTGATCGCCGGCAACGCCGCCTTCTCGCTGATGTGGGGCGTTGGTGGCATCGCCGTGCCGCCACTGGCAGGGACCGCCATGGATATACTGGGCGCGGGCGGACTGCCGATCACGCTTGGCCTGATGTGCCTGGCGCTGGCGGTGGCGAGTGTTTTTGGCCGCAGATCAGCGTGAAGCGACAGCGGGATTTTGAGGTCTGTCACTGCCTTGCCATCTGGAAATTGCCCACATATCGCAATTGGCGTGGCGTTCCTCGGGGTGCATTCTGCGCAGCATGTCTTGAATTTCGGCTGCACGATCAAAGTCGGGTATTAGCCCAAGGTGGGACAGTTCTGAATTGGCAAACACATCGGGAAATCCGCCGCAATTGGTCAATGCACTTGTGGCAGCTTCCTGATCCAGCAAGTCGTAGCCCAGGAAGGTGAAGCCGCCCCAGTCAGCCGAACCCACGTCAGCCTGCGGTCTTCGGATGACGCTTAAAATGTTCCATGCGCTCGTATCCGTCAGTTCCGAAAGCAGGAAATCCAAGTCTACAAAGAAATCGAGCATCCAGTCCTCATTCACAATGTGAGGCCAGTAATTGTCTTTCGTCTCCTCAAGTGCAATCGGGCCGAGCATGCCATCCAGCGTGACCACCTCGGTCAGTTGAGTGAGGCCAGACCACTCGACGTACTTCGTCCATTCCGTGCCGCTGGACGGTCCAAATCTCTCTTTCGCAATGTAGAGAAATTGCATGAGGTTTCCTCGTGGCGACTCATCCCTCGATAAGGCGTCTCAGTTGACGCTGTGTGGCGGGATCGCTTCTTTCGTGCGTTCCAATTGAATTTCGGTAGTGGCATGACGATGTTTGCGACACCGCGCCTTGATGAGTTTATCGGAGACCATATGACCAAGTCGACCTCACTGAGCCTGCCAAATTCCACGGCTGACGATCCCTTCCTCTGGCTGGAGGACAGGACCAGCAAACAGTCTCTCGACTGGGTGCATCGCCAGAACGAGGTCTCGGTTGGCGAATTGCAGGGCAATCCGTCCTATCAGGCGTCGTTCCAAACGGCGCTCGACCTGATGACGGCCGAGGACAACATCGCCGTCGGCGCGGCAATTGCCGGCCATGTCTATAATTTCTGGCAGGACAAGACCAATGCGCTCGGCCTGTGGCGCCGCACGACAGTTGCCTCCTACAAGACCGAAAAGCCGGTCTGGGAAACGATCATCGACTTCGACCAGCTCGCGGCGAAGGAGGGGATCAAATGGGTGTTTAGCGGCGCCAGCCGGCTCTATCCAGATTTTAGCCGCTGCCTGCTGTCGATGTCACCGGATGGCGGCGACGCCAGCGAGATGCGCGAATTCGACATAGAGACCAGATCGTTTATCGAGGGCGGGTTTCGCGCGTCGGCGTCGAAGTCGGGTTTCGGTTGGCTGGACAAGGACACGGTCATCGTCTCGGCGGCCATCGAGGACGCTGACAAGACCGAGTCCGGCTACCCGCGCGTGATCAAGCTCTGGAAGCGTGGCACCAGGCTGGAAGAGGCGACGCCGATCTTCGAGGCACAGAAAGACGATCTCGCCGCCGGAGCCGGCGTCGAGTTCGACGGCGACAAGCGTCACGTGTTCCTGGCCCGGGCAATCAATTTCTTCGCATCGCACAGTTTTCTGTATCTGCCTTCTGGCGAAAACAGGCGCGTTCCGCTGCCCGACGATGTCACCGACACATCGCTGTTCAAGGACCAGCTGCTGTTCGGGGTGCGTACACCGTGGACGGCGCCGGACGGCACGGCCTGCCAGCCGGACGGGCTTTACTCGCTCGATTTCGCGCACTGGATCGAAACCGGCAGTTTCGGCGCCATCGAAACCTTGTTGGCGCCGGCCTATCGGGTGTCCATCGCCGGCATTGCCCGCACGCAGGACCGGCTGTTCATCAGCCTTATGGACAATGTGCGCGGCAAGGTTCTTGTCTGCGAGCGCAGGGATGGCGCCTGGTCGATGAAGCCGGTTGCGCTGCCTGAAAACGGCACTGTCGGCATCAGCCACGCCGAGCATTTCGGTTCCAGCGTGTCGTTCTCCTTCACGGATTTCCTGACGCCGAGCTCGATCATCTGGTCTGACGACAATGGCGAGACGCTCGCCACAGTGAAGTCGCAGCCGGCGCGTTTCGATGCCGCGCCGCTGATCTCGGAACAGTTCGAGGCGCGCTCGAAGGACGGCACGATGATCCCGTACTTTGTCGTCAGGCGCCGCGACCAGAAAGGTCCGGTGCCGACGCTTCTCTATGGCTATGGCGGCTTCGAAGTGCCGTTGCTGCCGGGGTATGCCGGCGTGCGCGGCAGGCTGTGGCTGGAGAAGGGCAACGCCTATGTCCAGGCCTGCATCCGTGGCGGTGGCGAGTTCGGGCCGGCCTGGCACCAGGCGGCGCTGAAAGGCAATCGCCAGAACGGTTTCGACGATTTCGCCGCGGTGGCCGAAGACGTCGTCAGACGCGGCATCGCGACGGCAAGCTCGCTCGGCATCCAGGGCGGCTCGAATGGTGGCCTGCTGACGGGTGTTTCCCTGACGCAGCATCCGGAACTCTTCGGTGCGGTCATCATCGAGGTACCGCTGCTCGACATGCTGCGCTACACGCAATTGCCGCCCGGCGCCTCCTGGATGGCCGAATATGGCGATCCATCACAGCCGGAAGACGCCAAGTGGCTGTCGGCCTATTCGCCCTACCAGCATGTCCGGGGCGATGCGGCCTATCCGCCGGTGCTTCTGACGACCTCGACCGCCGATGATCGCGTCCATCCCGGCCATGCGCGCAAGATGGCGGCCCGCCTACAGGAGGCAGGCCATGCCAGGACGCTGTTCTTCGAGGAGACCGAGGGCGGACATGGCGGTCGCGGTGACCGCCGGCCGCAAGCGGCGCAGACGGCGATGAAGTACGTGTTCCTGCAACGGGCGCTGAGCGCCAAGGCCTAGAGGTATTCTGCCATGGGCCAAGCAAAGGGTGGTTCACCTTGACCACCCTTTGCTCTAAGGTGCCTGCCATGGCTCTCGCTAGGCTATCAGTTCGCGCATTCCGGGTTGCGGTGACACCGTCATCGCGCACGCTGCGGGCGGAGCTTTTGCGGCTGTGCGCCCGCATCGGTTATTCACCGCCTGCCATCCTCTGACGAATTCGCCCCGGCACCGCCGGAATGATTTCAGAGGAAAGATCAGAGACATGACCTATCAGAATTATTCGCTGAAGCAGCTTCAGCAGATCGACGCCGCGCATCATCTGCATCCCTTTACCGACCACAAGGAATTGCGCGAAGCGGGTTCCCGCATCATCACCCACGCCAACGGCCCGTTCATCTACGATTCCGAAGGGGCTGAGTTACTCGACGGTATGGCCGGCTTGTGGTGCGTCAACATCGGCTATGGCCGCCACGAGCTGGCCGAGGCCGCTTACGCCCAGATGAAGGAACTGCCCTACTACAATTCCTTCTTCAAATGCTCGACGCCGACGCCGGTGCTGTTGTCCAAGAAGCTGGCCGAAATCACGCCGAAGAACGTCAACCAGGTCTTCTACGGTTCATCCGGTTCGGAAGCCAACGACACCGCATTGCGTCTTGTCCGTCACTACTGGGTGTTGGAAGGCAAGCCTGAGAAGAACCGCATCATCTCGCGCAAGATGGCCTATCACGGTTCGACCATCGCCGGCACCTCGCTTGGCGGCATGGATTCCATGCATAAGCAGCTCAACGGGGCGGTGCCCAACATCGTCCATGTGATGATGCCCTATGCCTATGAGCTGGCGCTGCCGGGCGAAAGCGATCATGATTTCGGCCTGCGCGCGGCTAAGTCGGTCGAGGACGCCATCATTGAGGCCGGCGCCGACAAGGTCGCGGCTTTCATCGGCGAGCCGGTGATGGGCGCGGGCGGCGTCAAGATCCCGCCGGCCAGCTACTGGCCCGAAGTGCAGCGCATCTGCCGCAAATACGATGTGTTGCTGATGCTGGACGAGGTCATCACCGGCTATGGCCGCACGGGCGAGTGGTTCGCTGCGCAGACCTTCGGCATCGAGCCCGACACCATCACCACGGCCAAGGCGCTGACGTCAGGCTATCAGCCGCTGTCGGCATTGCTGGTCGGTGATCGCATCGCCTCGACGCTGGTCGAGAAGGGTGGCGAGTTCAACCATGGCTACACCTATGCCGGCCACCCGGTGGCCTGTGCCGTGGCGCTGAAGAACCTGGAGATCATCGAGCAAGAAGGGTTGGTCGACCGCGTCAGGGACGACACCGGACCTTATTTCGCCAAGGCCCTGCAGGAGCGCATTGCCGGGCATGATCTCGTCGGCGAGGTGCGCTCGATCGGCCTGATGGGCGCGATCGAGATCGTCAAGGACAAGGCGACCAAGGAACGTTTCCTGCCGTCGGGAAGTGCGGCGGTGACGGTGCGCGACCATGCCATTGCCAACGGCATGATGCTGCGCGCGACCGGCGACACCATGATCCTGTCGCCGCCGCTGATCTGGACCCGCGACACGATCGACATGGCCTGCGAGCGTATCGGCAAAGCGCTGGATCTGGCACAGGCGGATCTGCGCAAGCGCTGAGAGCAATTCCAGGAAAAGTGTGAACGGTTTTCTGTCCGGAATTGCGTCAAAACAAAGAGTTAGAGTGGTTCGCCGTTTTCCGTGAAACGGTGAACTGCTCTAAGCGAACCTCGACCCGGGCGTTTCCTAGAGGGAACGCCCGGCCTCGAGAAACATGCTGCCGCAATGCGGAACTACTTCATCCTCCGCGCGTAGTGTGTGAGGCAGCAGCCGGCCCGGCTGCGACAAGGGGTTCATTTCCATGAGAAAAACCGGCAAGAGCCGACGCGCGCAAGAAGCAGCCAGCATCGGCGCCGACCTGATGCTGGCGCCGCTGGTGGCAATGATGCGCCTGCCGTTGATGGCAATGGACGCCGGCAGCAGCCAGCCCTGGGGCACCGAAACCGCGCGTGCGGTGAACGAGAAGACCGCGGCAATCGCCGAGGGCGCGTTCGCGGCGCAGATGTCCTTCCTGCAGTCCGCATCGCGGTTCTGGCCGGAACTGCTTTCCGGTCGTACGCCGTCGCTGTTCAACGGCGTCGCGGCGGAACGGTCGATCAATGCCGGGCTGAAGCCAGCCAGCCGCGCGGTGAAGGCGAATTTTCGCCGGCTGTCGACAAAGGCGTGAAGTGGACGCTGCGGAAACTTTGATTTTGCGCATTGTCGAGATCATAGGCTAGAACCGATCGGCATACGCACCGATGGGGGACATCATGGCCGGACAACCGCTCAACCAGCCGGCTGAAATTCCTCCCGAACTCGACCGCTGGAATTGGGGCGCCTTCTTCCTCAACTGGATCTGGGGCATAGGCAACAGCACTTTCATCGCGTTGCTGGCACTGATCCCGGTCGTCAACCTCATCATGATCTTCGTGCTTGGCGCGCGCGGCAGCCGCTGGGCCTGGCAGAACCGGGCCTGGCGCGATGCCGAGCAATTCCGCAAGACGCAACGCAACTGGGCAATCGCCGGGCTGGTCGTCTGGGTGGTGGGGATCGGCGGTTGCGCGGCGACAGTAGGCAGCGTCCCCTACATCCTGAAAGGCAGTGATGCCTATCACATGACCATGGATGCCATTCGCGCCGACACACGCGTGAAGGCCGCGATCGGCGACGACGTGACCGACAATTTCTGGGTTGGCGGCAGTCTCAACGTCAACGCGAACGGCGCGGGCGACGCCCAGTTCAGCATTCCGGTCCATGGCGCCAAGGGTAAGGGCACCGTCTTTTCCCGCCTGGTTCGCAATGCAGGCACATGGAGCATGCGGCTGCTGGTGGTCAGGGTGGATGGGGTGGACGCGCCGATTGTATTGACCAACGAAGATCATGTGCCAATTCCGAACGCGGCGATCGGAATATAGACGTCAGGCTTGATTGTGCGCGGCAGAAACGCAAAAACCGCGCTCCATCGGGAACGCGGCTTTGCCAGATACGCATGGCGCTTCGCTACTGAAACACTGCGAAACTTACGGGCTCCGGTACGCGAGACCTGATCCGGAGCGCCGGGCGGATGCGATATGTCCGCCTCACCATCCGTTTTATAGGGACATCGTTACCGCCAAGTTATCGAGAGCTTAAGCAAATCTAAATTTGCGGATTTTCTGCCCGACGATTCCGGAAAAGCCCATCAAATCCTCTGGTTACGCTGCGTCACCTCTGAGAAAATTAATTATGCCGGAGAAATCGGCGCCGCCATGCCCCTGGGCGTTGAACAGGGCGTAGAGCTGTGCTGCTTCGGCGCCAAGCGGCGTCACCGCGCCTGCGCCAAGTGCTGCTTCCTGGGACAATTTCAGATCTTTCAGCATAAGCGCCGCGGCGAAGCCCGGCTTGTAATCCCTGTTGGCGGGCGAAGTGGGCACCGGGCCGGGCACCGGGCAATAGGTGGTCAAGGACCAGCATTGGCCCGACGAGGTCGAGGCGACGTCGAACAGCGCCTGATGCGACAGGCCGAGTTTTTCGGCCAGCACGAAAGCCTCGGCGACGCCGATCATCGAAATGCCGAGGATCATGTTGTTGCAGATCTTTGCCGCCTGGCCGGCACCGTCGCCGCCGCAATGGACGATGCGTCCGGCCATCGGCTTCAGGATAGGTCCGGCGGCGGCGAAGGCATCGTCAGAGCCGCCGGCCATGAAGGTCAGCGTGCCAGCCGTCGCTCCGCCGGTGCCGCCCGAAACCGGCGCGTCGATCGACAGCAAGCCGTGCTTTGCGGCGATTGCATGTGCCTTGCGCGCCGAATCGACGTCGATCGTCGAGGAATCGATGAACAGCGCGCCCTTTTTTGCCTCGGGCGCGATGTCCGCATAGACCGACAGCACGTGCTTGCCGGCCGGCAGCATGGTGATCACCACGTCGGCGTCCTTCACCGCCGCCAAGGCATTCGCCATGATCGTCACGCCATGTTCTTTGGCGACGGTGAGGTTTTCCGGCATGAGGTCGAAACCGTGCACCGCATGCCCCGCCTTGACCAGATTGGCGGCCATTGGATTGCCCATGTTACCGAGGCCGATGAAGGCGATCGTCGTCATTGTCTCTCTCCCGGAGTTTGCTGGCTTCAGCGGCCGATCAGCGCGCGCGCGATGATGACGCGCATGATCTCGTTGGTGCCTTCAAGGATCTGGTGGACGCGCAGATCGCGTACCAGTTTCTCGATGCCGTAATCGTGCAGATAGCCATAGCCGCCGAGCAATTGCAGCGCATCGTTGGCGACGGTGAAGCCGGTATCGGTGACGAATCGCTTGGCCATGGCAGACCATTTGCCGGCATCGGGCGCCTTGCGGTCGAGTTTGGAGGCCGCCGCATAGAGGAAGATGCGCGCCGCCTGCAGCTCGGTCTCCATGTCGGCCAGCCTGAACTGTAGCGCCTGGAACTGGTTGATCTTCGAGCCAAAGGCCTTGCGCTCAGCCGTGTACGACAGCGCCTTGTCGAGCGCCGATTGCGCGCCGCCCAGCGAACAGGCGGCGATGTTGAGCCGGCCGCCATCGAGTCCGGCCATGGCGATGCCGAAACCGGCGCCTTCACCCGACAAAAGGTTTTCCGCCGGCACCTTGCAGTCCTCGAAGATGACCTGGCGGGTCGACTGCATATGCCAGCCCATCTTGTGCTCGTTGGCGCCGAAGGAGAGGCCGGGAGCATCTTTTGGCACGACGATGGTGGAAATGCCTTTCGGCCCGTCGGCGCCGGTGCGCACCATCACGGCATAGACATCGCTGTCGCCGGCACCCGAGATGAACTGCTTGGCGCCGTTGAGGATGTAGTCGCCGCCGCTTTTCACCGCGCGTGTCTTGAGCGCCGCGGCATCGGAGCCGGAGCCTGGTTCGGTCAGGCAGTAGCTTGCCAGCCATTCCATCGAAGTCAGCTTAGGCAGGAAGCGCTGGCGCTGCTCCTCATTGCCGAAACGATCGATCATCGAGGCCACCATGTTGTGGATCGAGATGAAGGACGAAAAGGCAGGATCTGCATGCGACAGCGCCTCGAAGATCAGCACGGCGTCGAGGCGGCCCAGCGCGGAGCCGCCGACATCGTCCCTGACATAGATGCCGCCTAGGCCGAGCGGGCCGGTCTCGCGGATCACATCAGCAGGAAAGTACTTCCTGCGATCCCAGTCGAGCGCGTTCGGCGCGACGCGGTCGGCGGCGAAGGCCTGCGCCATCTCCTGGATGGCGCGCTGCTCCTCATTGAGTTCGAACTGGCTGGTGCTCGCATCCACCGCGGCGTCCATGGCGTGCTCCCTATGTGCTGGTCAGCTAGCCCGCTGGCCTGTCGTTTTTGGCTTTGCGCGCGCACCAATCTAGACCAATGATGCCGCCGCGCAACCCGATCCCCTGCGGAGCGGCTGTGCATCAATGCATGTCCGGAGCGAGATGTGACGACAAAATTCGATGAACTGCTGCGACGCTTCCACGCCTATCTCGCTTCCGTGGACAACGCCCTGGTGCGCGACGCCGTGGCGCGCATCGGTTGGGACATGCCGGCCCGCGCGCTGGAGCCGCATCCGCTCGGCTGCCTGCGCCATCTCGATCGCGCCGCCGAACTGGCACCATCCGATGCGAAGCCGCTGGTGCAAGTGCTGGCGGCGCAGCGCAACGAATTGCACTGGGGGCAGACCTACACCAAGGCTGATTTCGGCAAGGCCTTCATCGACAATTACGGCTGGCTGGAAGTGTTCGGCACGCGCGGGCATTTCGCCAATGACGCGGTGGCGGCCGGCCTGCTGATCCTTGGGCCTGATATCGTCTATCCCGACCACCATCACGTCGCCGAGGAGATCTACATTCCGCTGACGGGCGGTACGGAATGGCGCATGGGCGAGGGCGGCTTTCGCAAGCGGGAGGCCGGCGAGGTCGTGCACCACGCCTCGAATGTCAACCACGCCATGCGAACCGGCAACGAGCCGCTGCTGGCGCTCTACATCTGGCGCGGCGGGCCGCTGGCGGCGAAATCCACCATCACCGGAACCGCGACGCAGGGCCGGGGCTGATGGCCAGGGCAATCATGCTGCAAGGCACGGGTTCGGATGTTGGCAAGACGGTGCTGGTCGCCGGCCTGTGCCGTGCCGCGAAAAAGCGTGGGCTGAAGGTGCGGCCGTTCAAGCCGCAGAACATGTCGAACAACGCCGCCGTCGCCGACATTCCCGGTGACAACAATCATGGCGGCGGCGAAATCGGCCGCGCGCAATGGCTGCAGGCGATCGCTTGCGGTGTGGCGCCATCGGTCCATATGAACCCGGTGCTGCTCAAGCCGCAGACCGATGTCGGCGCCCAGGTCATCGTTCAGGGCAAGGTGTTCGGCGAGGCGCGGGCGCGCGACTACCAGGCGCTGAAGGGCCGGCTGATGGATGCCGTGCTGGACTCCTGGGCGAAGGTGGGCGAGGGCGCCGATCTGGTCATCGTCGAGGGCGCCGGTTCGCCAGCTGAAATCAACTTGCGCAGCCGCGATATCGCCAATATGGGCTTTGCCACGCGTGCCGATGTGCCCGTGGTGTTGGTCGGTGACATCGACCGCGGTGGCGTCATCGCCTCGGTCGCCGGTACGCATCTGATCCTGCCGGAAGAAGACCGGCGCATGATCGTCGGCTATCTCATCAACAAGTTCCGCGGCGATGTCTCGCTGTTCGACGACGGCCTGAGGGCGATCGAAAAGTTCACGGGATGGCGCTGCTTCGGCGTCGTGCCGTGGCTGAAGGCAGCGGCGCGGCTGCCTTCGGAGGATTCGGTGGTGCTGGAGCGGCTAGCGTCCGGTGAGGCGCGCGCGCTGAAGGTGGCGGTGCCGATGCTCGGCCGTATCGCCAATTTTGACGATCTCGACCCGCTCAAGGCCGAGCCGCAGGTCGAAGTGGTGTTCGTGCCGCCCGGCAAGCCACTGCCGCAAGACGCCGGGCTGGTGGTCATTCCCGGTTCCAAATCGACGATCAGCGATCTCATAAAGTTCCGCGAGAATGGCTGGGACCGGGATCTGGCCGCGCATCGCAAGCGCGGCGGTCATGTCGTCGGCATTTGCGGTGGTTTTCAGATGCTTGGCCGCAGCGTGCGCGACCCCGATGGCATCGAAGGCAGCGTCACCGAGGCCGAAGGGCTCGGCCTGCTCGATATCGAAACGGTGATGGAGCCGGAGAAGACGGTGCGCAATGTCAGCGCGCGCTCGGTCCAATTCGATCTGCCGCTCGAAGGCTACGAAATCCATCTCGGCCGCACCACCGGCCCGGACACCATGCGGCCGTCGGCGATCATCAATGGTGCCGAGGACGGCGCGATCTCAGCCGATGGCAAGGTGTTAGGCACCTATATGCATGGCCTGTTCGGTGCTGACGCTTTTCGCGGGAAATTCCTCGAAAGCCTCGGCATCAAGGGCGGTGGCATTGACTATCGCGCCGAAGTCGAACGGGCGCTGGACGATGTCGCCGCAGAGCTGGAGAGCCACCTCGACTGTGACGCGATTTTCGGGCTGGCTCGCTGAGGCGTGCTGATATTCAGGTGAGGCCGGCCTGCAAACGGCGGCTTCCTGCGCTTCCGGTGCTCACGTACTTGAGTACGCTCCGCTCCGGTTCTCGGTAGCCACCATTTTCGGCACGGCCTGACCTGAATCTCAACACGCCTCAGGCCGGTGCTCAGCCCTTCTCACCCGCCTTCGGCCAATACGTCCCAAAAGACCAGACGCTGCCTTCCGGATCGCGGCAGATGAATTCGCGGCTGCCATAGTCGCGGTTCGTCAATTCCTGGATGATCGTCGCGCCGGCTTTCCTGGCCTTGGCGTAGGCGGCATCGGCATCGTCGACGGCGATATAGATCGACTTGCCGCCGCCTGGACCGGGTTCGCCGACCATCTTGCCGTAGTCGTCGTCGCGAGCGCTGCCCAGCATGATCATCGAGGAGCCGAAGACCAGTTCGGCATGGTGCACGACATCGCCTTCGCCATAGCGGGCGCGGACGCTGAAGCCGAAGGCTTCGCCCAGCCAGTCGATCATTTTCGCCGCGTTTTTATAGCGCAAAGCGGGGTAGAGGCGGGGGGCTTCGGTGGTGGTGGGCATGGGAACTCCTTCATCTGGGTTGGTCGATGAATCCTGTTTGTGCATGTCGTTGTCCCAAAACCGCTGCGCACTTTTGGGCGACATGCATCACTCTGTTCGAAGGCCGTTCCAGCGTCTTGAAGAAATGTTACCTGCTGAGAAGTGCCGTCGGCGTCTCGCCGGCAAGGTCGCGGAATTCGCGCACCAGATGGGCCTGGTCGGCATAGCCGCAATCGGCCGCGATATCGGCCCAGTCCACCGTCTGCTGCCGCGACAGGCCAAGCGCCCGGTTGAAGCGCACGATGCGCGACAGCGCCTTGGGGCCGATGCCGGTTGCGTCGGTGAATTTTTCGGCGAGGTGTTTGCGGCTCCAGCCCAGCCTTTCGGCGATCGATGCAATGCGGGTGCGGCCACCCGAAGTGATGATGCGGTCATAGGCCCAGGCGACTTCCAGTGGCGTTTCGGCAGCGTTCGCGAGACGAGCGGTGACGAAGGCCTCGGCCAGATCGAAACGCGTCGACCAGTCCGGCGCGTTGCCAAGCTGTTCGCGCAGCGCCATGCCCTCAGAGCCCAGCACGTCGTCGAGGACGACCATGCTGTCGGCCAGGTCGCTCATCGGCAGGCGGAAGAAGCGGCGCGCGCCAAGCGGGGTGAAGTTGACCTGCACGCAGCAAGCGGCACCGAAGGATTCGATCATCACCGGTCCGGCGTAGAGGCCGGCGGCGAAACTGGCGAAGCGGTCATTGTCGCCCGGCGTCTTGCCGAGGCCGATGGCGAAGGGCTCGGCGAAACTGATCACCAGCGGCACGGTCAGCGAGGCGTATTCGACATTGCGGAAATGGCCGGCAGCCGTTTCGCGATAGCCGCAAATGTCTGACACGATGCCATCAAGTGCAGGATCGGCAAGGCGCCGGCGCATCTCGAAACGCCCCGCGATGGAGTGGTCCTGTTCCTTCCGGCGCTGCATCTCGATCGGCATTGGCCATCCTTCCGCCAAGCCAAATCTAGCAGACCCGTGACCGGAATCAAAAGCGCCCGGCTTTTGGCCGAGCGCTTTCAGTCCCCACTTCAAGGGAAACCTGTCAGGCGCCGCGCATCAGGCAGCCGCCGGCCAGCACGACGAAAGCGATGGTCACGATCCAGACCGAGGCCAATGGTATGAACGCAAGAATGCCGAGGGCTGCTAGAACGCCGATAATGGCGATAACAACTGCAATGATGAAAACGATCTGTGTGGGTGCGCTGAGATTCATGTTTGGCTCCTCCTCAACATGATTCGAACAGTGGCAGTCTATCACACACCAATCATCACACGCAGCGGATTGGCCGGATCGGCCAGCAGCTTCACCGCCAGCGCCACGCAGACGATCACCAGCAGCGGCTTGATCAGTTTGGCACCGATGCGCATGGCGAGGCTCGCGCCGACGCGGGCGCCGAGGAACTGGGCAACGCCCATCATCAGGCCGATCTTCCAGGAGATGACCCCGACAGCGGCAAAGACAATGAAGCCGCCGATGTTGGAGGCAAAGTTGAGCAATTTGGTGTGCGCCGTCGCCTTCAGCACGCCGTAGCCGGCAAGCGCGACAAAGGCCAGCATGTAGAAGGAGCCGGCGCCGGGGCCGAACAGGCCATCATAGAAGCCGATGGCCGGCACCACGGTCAGTCCGAACAGGAATGGCGACAGACGTTCGGCCCGGTCGACATCGTTCATGTTGGGTTTGAGGGCGAAATAGAGCGCGATGGCGATCAGCACCAGGGGCAGCAGGGCGCGCAGGAGATCGCCCGGAACGATGGTGGCCAGCAAGGCGCCGATGGCACTTCCCACAAGTGCCAGCAATGCCGAGGGCAATTGTCGGCGCAGGTCGACGTGGCCCTTGGATGCATAGTGGATAGTCGCCGACCCGGAGCCGAACATGCCTTGCAGCTTGTTGGTTCCAAGCGCCTCGACCGGTGAGAAGCCGGCAAGCAGCAGGGCGGGAATGGTGATCAGTCCGCCGCCGCCGGCAATCGAATCGACAAAGCCCGCGGCAAAGGCGGCGAAGGCGAGCATGGCGATTGTCTGGGTGGTGAGGTCGATCATCTGATGTGCGGAAACGTCCGGTCGGCGGGATAACGGCGTTCGACCACGACCGCCCTGTTTGCGCAAGGCCGATTCCGCGCTACCTCTATCCAAACGCATCGCGCTTGGATTTGTATTTGTGCGCAGTTAACCCCGGAAAGAGGCCCCGATGGCATTCGCATTGCTGGACCAGATACGCTCGATCTTCGACGGCGACCCGGGCGTGCGCAAGGTCGCGGACGATCCGGTGCTGTCGGCTGAACTTCTGATGCTGTTCCGCATGATCCTGGCCGACGGCACGGTCAGCGAGAGCGAGATGGTTGCCTTCCGGCGCATCTGCAAGGATGCCTTCGGCATTCCGGAAACCAGCATCGACGCTGTCATCGAATATCTCAATGAGTTCGGCTACGAGACCAACGGCTCGCAAGCGATCGCGCTGTTTCGCGATCTCGACGTCGAACGGCGCAAGCAATTGGCCCAGCACATGGCGGAGATCGCCAAGGCGGATTCGCAACTGGCCGATAGCGAGGTGCGCCTGCTGCGCCGCACGCTCGACCTGCTCGACATCAGCCCGGTCGATGTGGTGAAGCCGGAAGAGTAAGACGCTGCCCTGAGCAACGGGTTCCCCGGCACCGAGGGGACCTTCCTCGCGTGCCGTGTCACCCGCCCATCTT
Organism: Mesorhizobium sp. P3_A8; assembly: GCF_056402995.1. Classification (NCBI taxonomy): domain Bacteria; kingdom Pseudomonadati; phylum Pseudomonadota; class Alphaproteobacteria; order Hyphomicrobiales; family Phyllobacteriaceae; genus Mesorhizobium; species Mesorhizobium sp. P3_A8. The sequence goes on from NZ_JBFUGI010000009.1 coordinate 90,935, forward strand.
CGTCAGTTCGTCCTTCGCCTGCCTGCTCCAGCGTGCGGCACGCTTCAAAAACGCGATCGCCTTGGCCTTGTCCGCTTCGTAGCCGCCTCGACCGTCCGCCATGTCGTGGGCGAGGGCGACAACGGCGTCTTCGTTGCCTTGATCGGCCGCCAGCCTGTAAAGGCGTGCCGCCTCACGCGAATCTTTTGGTAGTCCGCCTTTGCCGTCCTCGTAGAACCCGCCGAGATCGTACAGCGCGTATTTGTTGCCGGCATCGCTCGCCTGCCTGAAGAGTTGGGCCGCCTGCTTGTCGTCCTTCGGCAGGCCGTAGCTGCCGCGCTCATAGGCCTTTGCCGCGAAGTCCCACGTCTGGGGATCGTCGCCGGCCGCGGCCTTCTGGATCAGCCGCAGCGACTCTTCCGGATTCGCCGACAGGCCGCCTTTGCCCCTGAAATACATCCTGGCGAGATCAAACGCCGCCTGGGCGCTGCCGAGCGCCGCCGCCTGGTGCCAGAGCTGGACGACGTCTGCCTGCCTGTCTTCAGCCAGGCTCAATGGCAGGCCGAGCGCATAGAGTGCGTCCGCGTCGCCGGCGTCGGCTGCCTCTTTGATAAACTGGATCTGCGCTTCGCGGGGGTCGGTGGCGAAGGTCGTATCCGCGAACAGGTTCCGGCGCTGCGACTTGGCTTCCATGGCGTCTGACGCCATCGCCTTTTTCAGGAGAAGCATGGCCTGGCTGGCGTCTTGCTGGAAACCATCGCTGCCGTGCCAGTAGAAAGCGGCCAACGCGACTTGTGCCGCGGAATAGTTATGGTCTGCGGCATCCTTATAGCTTCGACCGGCCAGGGCCATCTCATCGGCTGATAACGACCCGACCCGCCCGGCGGCTTCATGCGCCCGGCCGAGGTTGAACAGCAGGCGCGGATTGTTCGGATCGGCGGCCAGTGTCTTTTCGCAAGCCGCGATGGCGTCGTCCGGGTCGATCCCGTAGAGGCCGATCCCTACGCCGGCCCGATTCGGATCGGTGGGCGAGCCCGCCAGTCTGTCGCACTCGGTCGGTTGATCGGCAAAGGCCGCCCCTGCCATCAACAATCCGAACAATCCGGCGACAATCATTCGACGCGACCGCATGGAGTCCCCCGGCTGGTTGGTTCTCCAAACCATATTTGGATTTCTGCGCCTGGTACATCCGATCCGCAAGATCTTGCGAATACGGGGTTTGAGGGCCTTACCCCTGTTCCTGCATCCGTCGGGCGATCGCCCGATGCAGATCAGGAGCCGCGGCGACCAGCGCCTTGGCGGCCTCGGATTGCGGATGATCCAGCACCTCGCTCGTCTTGCCGCGCTCGACGATCTTGCCGTCATGCATGACCAGCACCTCGTCGGTGATGGCCCGAGCGACGGTCAGGTCGTGTGTGATGAAGAGATAGGCGATGCCGAGCTTCTGGTTGAGCTCGGCGAACAGGTCGAGGATCTGGGCACGGATCGAGACATCGAGTGCCGAGACCGGCTCGTCGGCAACGACCAGCTTGGGGCGGGTGATGATGGCGCGGGCGATCGATAGGCGCTGGCGCTGGCCGCCTGAGAATTCGTGCGGGTACTTGTCCATATCGCGCTGATCGAGGCCGACCTCATGCAGCGCATGCGCCACCATCTCACGCCGCTCGGCGCGCGTCGGTTTCTTCTCCAGCACATGCAGAGGTTCCGCGACCAGTTTTTCGACCTTTTGGCGCGGATCGAAGGAGCCGTAGGGGTCCTGGAACACAACCTGCATGTCGCGCCGCGCCGGCTTCAATTCGGCTTCGCTCTTGCCGGTGATCGTTTCGCCGCGAAAGCGGATAGCCCCCAAGGTCGGCTTGTCGAGCGCCAGGATCATGCGGGCAAGCGTTGACTTGCCGCAACCGGAGCGGCCGACCAGCGCCACAGATTGGCCCGGCGCCAGCGACAGCGACACGTCGTCAACGGCGCGGATCGGTGCGGCGCGCCGGAACAGAGAGGTGCGCCGGCCCGGATAGTCGCGCGTCACGCCTTCGACCTCAAGCAGCGGCTTGGCCGATCCAACGGCGTGAACCTTGGCGCGCGCCGGCACATGCATCGAGGCTTGCGCCAGCTGGCGCGTGTAGGGGTGGAGTTGCGCCGACAGCGTGCGCGCCGTGTCGCCAGCTTCCATCACCTCGCCATGGCGCAGGATGGTGATGCGGTCGGCCATCTCGGTCACCACGGCGAGGTCGTGCGAGATCAACAGCAGGCCCATGCGGCTCTCCGCGACGAGGTCGCGCAAGAGGTCGAGGATCTGCCCCTGTAGCACCACGTCGAGCGCTGTCGTCGGCTCGTCGGCGATCAAGAGCTTGGGTTTCAGCGCGCAAGCGATGGCTATGACGACACGCTGGCGCTGGCCGCCGGAGAGTTCGTGTGGATAGCGTGACAGCGGGAATTTCGCTTCGGGCAGGCCCACACGGTCAAGCATTTTGCGCGCCCGCTCTTCAGCCGCCGCACGCGTGGCCTTGGTGTGCCAGCGTATGCCTTCGGCGACCTGTTCGCCGATGGTCTTGACCGGATTGAGCGCCGTCATCGGTTCCTGGAACACCATGCCGATGTCGTCGCCGCGGAGCGCGCACATCTGGTCCTCGGTTGCTCCGAGAATGTCGATGCCATCGAAGGTGACGCGACCGGTGGCGCGCGCGGCGTGTGGCAGCAGCTGCATGAGCGTCAGCGCGGTCATCGACTTGCCGGAGCCGGATTCGCCGACCAGCCCCATCACCTCTCCGGGCGCGACGGAGAGTTCGATGCCTTTCAGGATCGGCGTGTCGCCGATCGCCAGCGACAGGTTTTCGATCTCCAGCAAGCTCATCGCTGCCGCCGCGATTTCGGGTCGAGGATGTCGGCGATACCATCGCCCAGGAGATTGAGGCCTAGCACGGTGATGACGATCGCCATGCCGGGAAAGACCGCCATCCAGGGCGCCACCACCATGCGCGTCTGCGCGTCGAACAGCATACGGCCCCAGCTCGGCATCGGCGGTTGCACGCCGAGGCCGAGATACGAAAGCCCGGCTTCGGCCAGGATGCCGAGCGCGAACTGGATGGTGCCTTGCACGAGGAGCAGCGTGGCGATGTTGGGCAGCACATGTTCGATCGATATCTGCGTGCTGCTTTTTCCCGCGGCGCGCGCGGCAAGGATGAACTCGCGTGGCCAGATCGCCAACGCGCCGGCGCGGGCAACACGGGCAAACACCGGAATGTTGAAGATGCCGATGGCGATGATGGCGTTGACGGCGCCCGGCCCGAAGATGGCGGTGATCATGATCGCCGACAGCAGCGCAGGGAAGGCGAAGACGAGATCGTTGATGCGCATCAGCGCCTCGTCGACCAAGCCGCCACGCGCCGCGGCAAAAGCGCCGAGCGGCACGCCGATGCCCATGCCGATGCCGACCGCGACAAATGCCACCGCAATCGAATTGCGGGCACCGACCATGATCATCGACAGGATATCGCGGCCGAAATGGTCGGTGCCGAACCAATGCGCCAGCGAGGGGCTTTGCGTCTTGTCCGCTATGACCAGCTTCGTCACGTCGTAAGGCGTCCAGATATAGGAGACGACAGCCATCGCTAGGATCAGCAAGGTGATGACGAATCCGGTGACGAAAGCCGTGTTCCTGAATGCCTTGGCCAGGATTGAGCTGAACGTCTCCTCAGGAATGTCGATGTGCAGCGTCATTGCCGGCTTCTCAGGCGCGGATCGACGACCGCATAGGAAAGGTCGACGATGAGGTTGACGGCAATGACGGCGGCGACCAGCAGCATGACGACACTTTCAACGACGATCAGGTCGCGCTGGGTGATCGCTTGGAACACCAGCCGGCCGAGGCCGGGCAGGTAAAAGACATTCTCGATGATGATGGTACCGGCGAGCAGGAAAGCGAATTGCAGGCCGAGAATGGTCAGCACCGGGATCATGGCGTTGCGCAGCGCATGCCGCCACAGCACGGCGCGGTAGGGCAGGCCCTTGGCGCGGGCGGTGCGGATATAGTCCTCGTTCAGCACCTCGATCAGCGCCGAGCGGGTGACGCGCGCCAGGATCGCAGCCTGCGGCAAGGCAAGGGCGATCGCCGGCAGAAGCAACGATTTCAGCGCCGGCCAAATGCCGGCGCCCCAGCCGGGAAAGCCGCCGGCGGGGACCAGCCGCAGCCAGACGGCGAAGACATAGATCAGCATCAGCGCGAACCAGAAATTGGGCACGGCGACGCCAAGCTGCGCCGCGCCCATGGAAATCGTATCGCCGGCCCGGCCGCGCCGGCTGGCGGAAAACAGGCCGACGGGAATGGCGATGATGGTGGAGAGCGCTAGCGCGATCAGTGCCAGTGGCAGCGAGACGGCAAGCCGTTCGCGCACGAGATCGATGACCGGCACCGAATAGGTGTAGGAGCGGCCGAAATCGAGGCTCAGCAGGCCGCCGGCCCAGTGCAAATAGCGCAGGGCAAGCGGCGCGTTGAGACCCATCTGGTTGCGCAGGAGTTCGATCTGGTCGGCGCTGGCGTTCATGCCCAGCATCAGCCGCGCCGGATCGCCGGGCAGGATTTCGAGCACGGCGAACACCACGATGGAGGCCAAGACCAGCGTGGCGAGAGAGATGGCCAGGCGCTTGAGGAGATAGGCAGTCATCCGTTCCAACGTGCCGGAAAAAGGCAGGCTCCGGAAGCTGGTTTACTCCCGGAGCCACGCATTTCTCGGAAGGGCGAAATCACTCGCTCCACTTCACCTTGGTCAGATCGTTGGCGGGAATCGGCGCGTTTTCCCACAGGCCTTGCAGCTTGGCGTCCCAGACCCCGACCTTGGGCAGCTCGTAGAGGAAGCCGACCACGGCATCGTCGGCCAGGATCTTTTGCGCTTGTGCATACAATTCCTTGCGCTTGGCCTCATCCGACGTCAGGTCCAGATCGGCGATGACCTTGTTGAAGGTCGGGTTGTCGTAATTGAAGTAATAGTCCTTGCGCGCGTAGATATCGATGTCGTTCGGCTCGGTATGCGACACGATGGTCAGGTCGTAGTCCTTCTTGGTGAACACCTGGTCCAGCCACTGCGCCCACTCGACGGGGATAATCTCGAGGTTGATGCCGACGTCGCGGAGCTCCGAGGCGATGATCTCGCCGCCGAGCCGTGCATAGGACGTCGGCGGCAGCTTCAACGTGGCCTTGAAGCCGTTCTCCAGTCCCGCCTGCTTGAGCAGTTCCTTGGCCTTGGCCACGTCGTGCGGATAGCGGCCGGTGAGGTCGACATAGTATTTATTTGCCGGCGACATATGCGAGCCGATCGGCAGGCCGAGCCCGGCCGAGGCGCCGTCGATAATCGCCTTGCGGTCGAGCGCATAGGAGATCGCCTGCCTCACCTGCAGCTTGTCGAAGGGCTGCTGCTTGTTGTTGATCGACAGGATGGTCTCGCCTTCGGTCGCGCCGACCACCACCTTGAAGCGCGGATCATCCTTGACCTGGGAAACGCTGTCGGGATCGAAGAAGGGGAAAGCCTGTATGTCGCCGGAAAGCAGCGCCGGCACCGCCGCCGCGGCATCGGGAACGATGCGGAACTCGACCTTTTCGAGGAAAGCGGGGGTGCCCCAGTAATGATCCGATTTCACCAGGGTGACCGATGAGCCCTTGGCCCAGCTCTCGAACTTGAAGGGGCCGGTGCCAACAGGCTTTTCCTTGTTGGTGTCGGCGGATTTCGGCGACACGATCACCGCGTCGCCCCAGCCCATATTGTAGAGGAAAGAGCCCTGCGGGTGGGTGAGCGTCACCTTCACTGTGGCGGGGTCGACCACGTCGACCTTGTCGATGGCGGCAAAGAGCTGCTTTTGCGCGTTGAGGGAGTTTTCCGCGCGGGCACGGTCGAGCGAGAACTTCACGTCGTCGGCGCTGAAATCGGCGCCGTCGTGGAATTTCACGCCGGTGTGCAGCTTGAAGGTGTAGACCTTGCCATCATCGGAAATGGTCCAGCTTTCGGCAAGATCCGGCAGAACCTCGCCATTGGGGCCGATCCGGGTCAGGCCCTCGAACACATTGGCGTAGGTGACCTCCCTGATTGCCGCGGCCGCTCCCGCCGTCGGGTCGAGATGCGGGGGCTCGAGCGGAATGCCGATGACAAGATCGGTCCGGGCGGCAAACGCCGAAGTGGCGGTTGCGAACGCCAGCAAGGCAGCGGCCAGAAGGGTCTTCCAAAGTTTCATCGCTCAACTCCCTATGTGCTCAAATGCTCAAGCCGGCGGATAGAAGCGTGATTTCGCGCGGGAGTAAATTGCGTTTCGTGCTGTCGCGCCGCGCCAGGAGAAATGTTTTTGCGCCGCAGGCCGCTCATTCAGTTGTGCCGCGCAGCAGCACGTTGAGCCCGATCGCCATGACCTTGGCCGATTCCACCATGTCCTCGATGCCAACCCATTCGTCCGGCCGGTGGGCGAGGTCGAGAATGCCGGGGCCATAGGCGATGCAATCGTAGATGTGACCGATGCGGGCTACGTGCTTCTGGTCGTAGGTGCCGGGCGAGATGACGTAATCGGGCTCACGGTCGAAGATGGCCATGATGCCTTGCGCCACCGCCTTGACCACCGGCGCATCGCGCTCCGTCATCAGCGGCAGCACTTCCATCAGGTCGCGGATTTCATAATCGAACTTTTTGCGCTCGCGCTTCAGCCGCTCGAGAATGCCGGTCACTTCGCCTTTGACCGTGGCGAGATCTTCCTCGAGCAGGAAGCGGCGGTCGATGGTAAGCCGGCAGGAATCGGGCACGTTGGGCGAGGGCAGGCCGGGCCGGAAATCCTCCGTCTGGCCGCCATGGATGGAATTGATGTTCATGGTCGAGCGTTTTGCGCCCTCGGGCACGACCGGCATGCGCGTCATCTTGCGGTCGAGCGCCGGGAACAGCTCGTCTTCGAAAGCCCTGAGCACGGCACCCATATGGCGCACCGCATTGTCGCCGAGAAACGGCATCGAACCGTGCGCGATCTCGCCCTTGGTCTCGATCTCCGCCCACCAGACGCCGCGATGGCCAAGGCAGATACGGTCCTTGTTCAAGGGCTCGGGGATGATTACGTGGTCGACCCTGGGTTTGGAGAAATAGCCCAGCCTGGCCAGATGGGCGACGCCGCCGAAGCCGCCTGATTCTTCGTCGACCGTGCCTGATATTTCGATGGCGCCGGGAAAGTCGGGATAGACTTCCATGAAGGCTTCGGCGGCGATGATCGAGGCGGCCAGGCCGCCTTTCATGTCGCAGGCGCCGCGGCCATAGACCCTGCCGTCGTTGACGACGCCGGCAAAGGGATCGACGGTCCAGCCGTCGCCGGCCTCGACCACGTCGATATGCGAATTGAAGTGGACGCAGGCGCCGGGTGACCGGCCGTCGAAACGGGCCACGACATTGACGCGCGGGTAGCGATCGGTGTCGCCGGGTGTGCCTTCGGCGCGGATGAATTCGGTCTCGAAGCCGCGCTTCTTCAGCCGCTCGCCGATATATTCGGCGCATGGCCGGTAGGCCTCGCCGGGCGGATTGATGGTTGGAAAACGGATGAGGTCGGCGGTCAGCGCCACGACTGCATCGCGCTTGTTATCGATTGCTTGCAGGAGTCGTTCGTTCATCAGGAGAGTTGAGCAAAGAACGACGTTGCATTGCAAGCCCGCCAGCAATCAAGTCCGTGCGACGTGTCGTTGCGGCAACTATCGCGGGAAATCGTTCAAATTCGCTGCTTCGGATTGGCGAATTGATCAAGGAGTGTGTGTTATCCCGTTCACCTGCCATTAAAAAGATGAAAAACATCGTGAGGGCAGACAGGCAAGGGCAATCAAAGGGGTTTGGTCGCATGAAGAAGTCTTTTCTAGTCGCAGCGGCGATGTTGGCAACCGCGCTGTTTGGTGCGCCGGCCGCAAGCCAAGCGGCCATGTTGGAAGCGAGTATCGACGTGTCGTCGCAGACGATGACGGTCAGATATGGCCTGGAGGTCTATCGGTGGACCGTGTCTACCGCGCGTCCCGGCTATTTCACGCCGCGCGGCACCTACCGGCCGCAGCGCACGGCGCGGATGTGGTATTCGAAAAAGTACCATATGTCGCCGATGCCGTATTCGGTGTTCTTCCATGGCGGCTATGCCATTCATGGCACTGGCGCCGTCAGGCAACTCGGCCGCCCGGCCTCGCATGGCTGCGTGCGGCTGCACACGGCCAATGCCGCGGCCTTCTATTCGATGGTGCGGGAAGTGGGCTTCGGCAATACGCGCATTGTCGTGACGAACTAGCAGCGGCTACTGGTTCGCTCAGGCGGGCCCTATCGGCTGGCGTGGAACTCGCATTCTCGCCGGCTGCTTGCTCAGGTATTTGGCACAGGAGCCGGCTTCGACCGCTTCTTGCGCCGCCAGTTGCTGATCTCCCACCTCTTGTGGAACCACATCCACTGGCCGGGATCCTCGCGCACCCAGCGCTCGACCACGTCGTTCAGCATCTGGGTGGTGGCGTGGACGTCGACGCTGCCGTCGGCCGTGCGCGGCAAGACCAGTCTGTCCTCGATCTCGAGCCGGAAGCGGTTGCCTGGCAGTCTGATGCAACGCGCCGGATAGACGTCGCAGTCATAGTGACGGGCAAGGGTGCCCAGCACGCGGTTGCTCTGGCAGGGACGGCCGAAGAAGGTCGTATCGAGGCCGTTGGAGAATTTCTGGTCGACAAGGACGCCGATATTGCCGCCGTTTTCCAGGACGCCTGCCAAGGCGAATGAGGCGCCGGCCATCGACGGCAGCAGCGATCCCATGGTCGAGCGGCGTGTCGAAAGGATGTAGTCGGCGAGGTAGGGGTTGTTGGGCGGGCGAAACAGCGCCGTGATGTTCATGCCGAAGGTCGCCGCTGCCACCGGCAGCAGCTCGAAATTGCCGAGATGGCCGGTGAAGACGATGTGCGGCCGCTTTTCGGCGGCGATCTCGACGAAATGCTCCGTTCCCTTGACCTCGACGCGGCCGGGCTTGGTTGCCGCGGGGTCATAGTCGAACAGGGCGTCCAGGAAAATATACTCGGCGGCAAGGCGGGCCATGTTGCCCCACATGTCGGAGGCTATGGCCTGGATCTCGTCTTCGCTCTTTTCCGGATAGGCCTTGCGCAGATTGTCGACGGCAACCTGATGGCGCCCCACCCTGGGGCCGATCAGGCGCGCCACGCGGTCGGCGAAATTCAGGGCACTATCAGCCGGCAGCAGGCGCAGCACCGAGATGATCATCATCGCCGCGCGCGCAACCACCCAGTAGTTCAACTGGCGCAGTTGCCGGCCGTAGCGATACCTCAAGTCCCGGCGAAGCTTCTTGAACACAGGCGTTAGCCGACCCGCAGGATGATCTTGCCGAAGACGTCGCGGCCTTCCATGCGCTTCAGCGCGGCATCGATGTCGCTGAAGCCGACCTCGGTGTCGACGACCGGTGCGACCTGACCGGCCGCCATCTTTTGCATGGCGTTGGCCATGTTCTCCATGCGGCAGCCGAAGGAACCGAGAAGCTTCAACTGCTGCTGGAAGAGTTGCATCAAGTTGATCTGCGTCGACACGCCCGAGGTCGAGCCGCAGGTGACCAGGCGGCCGCCGCGCTTCAGGCACAGCATCGAGGCGGCAAAGGTGTCGGCGCCGACATGTTCGAAGACGACATCGACGCCCTTCTTCTTGGTCAGCTTGCGCACGACGCCTTCGAAACGGTCGTCGCGGTAGTTGATGACGTGGTCGGCGCCCAGCGCCTTGGCCTTGTCGATCTTGTCGTTGGAGCCGACCGTGGTGATGATGGTGCAGCCCATCCGCTTGGCCAGCTGGATCGCCGCCGAGCCGATGCCGGAGCCGCCGGCATGGACAAGGATCGTCTCGCCCGGCTGCAGCCTCGCATTGTCGAACAGCATGTGCTCGACGGTGCCGAAGGTGACGGGCGCGACAGCGGCGCCGATGTCCGTCACGCCGGGCGGGGCGGGGACCAGCAGGCGCGCCGGCAGGTTGATCTTTTCCTGCGCGAAGCCGTCGAGATGGAAGCCATGAACGCCCGAAACATGTTCGCAGAGATTGTCGCGGCCTTCGCGGCAGGCGCGGCAGAGGCCGCAGGTGCGCGCGCCATAGATCGACACCAATTGTCCAGGCAGCAGGCTGGAAACGCCGGGACCGACCGCCTCGACCTCGCCGGAGGCTTCCGCGCCGACGACCAGCGGCAGCTTGCGCTTGGCGAAGGCCATGCCGCGCCAGCCCCAGACGTCGATATGGTTCAGCGCCACCGCCTTGATGCGCAGCGTGACTTCGCCGAGTGCGGGCGGCGGCGGGGGCGGCAGGTCCACCGTTTCAAGACGGCGGTCCTCGATAAGTTGCAGTGCGCGCATAAGGCCTGTCGGTTCTGCTCTAAAGCGCGACGCGCTTTAGTTCTTTGTTTTATGCATGTCGTTGTCGCAAAACCGAGGTCACTTTTGCGCGACATGCATTGGCGGAAAGCGCTCGCTTAGACCGGTTCCCGCGCCATGACAAGGCAAGTGTTCTGGCCGCCGAAGCCGAAGGAGTTCGACAGAACGCTGCGAACCTCGGCATTGCGCTTCTTGTTGGGCACCACGTCGAGCACGATCGCCGGGTCGGGATTGTCGTAGTTGATGGTCGGCGGAATGACGCTTTCACGCATCGTCATCAGCGAAAATGCCGCCTCGACAGCGCCGGCCGCAGACAGGGTGTGGCCGATCATCGACTTGTTCGACGAGACCGGCATCGAGCCGATCCGCTCGCCGAACACGGTCGACAGCGCCAGATGTTCCATCTTGTCGTTCTCGGGGGTCGACGTGCCGTGGGCGTTGACATAGTCGATCTCGTCTTCACTCATGCCGGCATCGGCGAGGGCGGCGCGAACCGCGGCAATGGCCGGCGAAGCGTCCGGCTTCGAGCGGGTGCGGTGGAAGTCGTCGGCCTTCTCGCCGCAACCGCCCAGGACGCCGAGAATTGTCGCGCCGCGAGCCAATGCCGCCTCAAGCGATTCCAACACCAGCGCCCCGGAACCCTCGGCCAACACGAAGCCGTCGCGATCCCTGGAGAAAGGCTTCGATGCCTTTTCGGGAACATCGTTGTGCGTGGAGAGCGCCGAAAGCAATGAGAAGCGGATCAATGCCTCGGCGGTGGCAGAACCGTCCGCGCCGATCGATAGCGCCCGATCGCATTCGCCGCGGCGGATCGCCTCGACACCGAGCTGGATGGCGGTGGCACCTGAAGCGCAAGCCGTCGACAGGGTGATCGGCAGACCGCGTGTGCCAAGGCGATCGGCAAGGCGGTCGGCGATCGAACCGAACTGGGTGGTCTCGAAAATATCCAGCTCTTTCAGGCTACGCGCCACCCGAAGCAGTCTTTCGGCGGCGGCGTCATCCTTGTCCTTGTCAGAATTGTAGAGCGAGAAGCGCTCGGCCCAGTCGAGTTCGACCGGCGGCGATGCGAGGAAAAGCGGTCCGCGGAAATCGCTGGAATCAACACCGGCTTCGGTCACCGCTTCGAGGCCCGCAAGCTCGGCCAACTCGTAGGTGAGCGGGCTGGCACCTTTCGAACTCGACGGCAGGAAATCGACCATGCCGGAGATGCGGGTGTTTAGTTGATCGATGGGAAAGCGGGTGATCGGGTGAATGCCCGACTTGCCGGAGGTCAACGCCGCCCAATTATCTGACTTGCCGACGCCAAGCGATGTGACCACGCCGATGCCGGTGACGGCGACGATCGGCCTGCCCATGTGATCTCTGAAATTGGTCATCGGGAAGCCCTCGAGCGATTTATCTCTAACAGCATGGTGGATGCCGCCTTACGCTGACTTGACCAGCGCCATGCCCTCGAATTGGTGATAGCCGATCGCCGTTGCAAGGACGCTTTCGGGGATGCCTTCGAATGGCTTCTCGGCTGCGGCATCAAAGACGGGGTAGGCGGCCTTACGCTCGACGGCGAGTGCCGCCAGCGCCACGGCGAAGGGAAACTGCGCTTCCTTCATGTGCCCGGTCAGCGTAGCAAAACCGCGCGTGGCGATCGCCGTATTGGCATCGAGCGCTGCCTTCTCGGCAGTGGTTGCGGCATGCGCGCCAGAGGCGCCCGAAAGTGCCAGCAGCTTGCCGTTTGGCAGCGCCACCTGGCTGAGCAGTGCGGCGATCTCGGCGTCGAGTTCTCCGCGCGAACGCCTGGCGCGGCCGGAGACCACTGGCCCGAGCTCGGCATAGATCTTGCGCCCGCGGCTCATCGCGTGTTCGCGCTGTTCCAGCACCAGGAAGGCACCGCCGGAGCCGGTTACAACGCCGCCGCCTTCGGTGCCTTGTCTTTGCCAGACAGGCTTCCACGGGCCGCGATGCAAATAGCCGGCGAGCTCGTAGCCGAGCAGCATGTCGGAATGTTCGGTCTGGAAGGCGCCGCCGACCAGGACGTGCGTCGACTGGCCCGAGCGGATGCGAGCAGCCGCGGTCTCGACTGCGGAAACACCGGCACCTTCTTCGCCCATGAAGGTACGTGACGAGCCCGTGACCTTGTGAACAATGGAGATGTTGCCGGCGAGTAGGTTGGAAAGCTGAGCCAGGAACAAAGTCGGCCGCAATTCGGTGGTGAGCTTCTCATTGAGCAGCACGTCGCGGTCGTTGCGGCTCTCGGAAGCGGCCAGAATGGCGGCATCGACAGCCTCGTCGCGCTCGCCGCCGCCGGCGGCGACAACCATGTCCATGGTCGTGCAGAGCTCGTCATTGCCTTTGATGCCGGCGTCGTCGAGCGCAAGCCCGGCGGCATAGGTGCCGAGCCGCTGCCATGTTTCCATCTGCCGCTGGTCGCCGCGCTTGGCGATCTGCAGGTTCCAGTCGATTTCCGGCAGCGGGTGGACAGTGTAGGGCGCAAAGCGCGCGGCCTCAATCACCGGCTGCAGGCCCGGCTGCGCCAGCTTCTGCCAGTGGGCGTCAGGGCCTTCTCCCAGCGAGGAGACAAGGCCGATACCAGTGATGACGACGTCGCGAGGGCTGCTCATGAGCGGCTTTGTGGGTCAGGTGGTGGAGCGCGTCAAGGTCGCGCGCTCAACTGACGTCAGGCGGTCTTGGCGGCGACCAGCGCGTCGATCTTGGCGCACAGGTTCTTCATGACGAAGTAGTCGTCGGTCGAAGCCTTGCCGTCATTGACTTCCTGGGTCCACTTTTCCAGCGGCACCTTGATGCCGAATTCCTTGTCGATGGCAAAGACGATGTCGAGGAAATCGAGGCTGTCGATGCCGAGATCGTCGATCGTGTGGCTCTCGGGCGTGATGGTGTCGATATCGATCTCGCTGGTGTCGGCAATGATCTTGGCGACTTTGTCGAACGTGGTGGACAAGGGCTTTTCCTTCTTTGCGGGCGGAATCTGTCCGCATCTTGTTTGGGCGCTGTCTAATTGGTTTTTCCCGGCAGGAAAAGGCCTGATACGCCGGGCGCAGATGGGAAGCGTGCCTAGGAAACGCAAGAAGGGCCGCCGGTCAACCCGGCGGTCCCTCCCGTTACCGTTACGTCAGCTCAGCTTTCGCGAAGCTTGACCAGGTCGTTCAGCAGTCCGCCCGTTCCGTTGTGGACGGTCAGCCGCTCGACCTTGCCGGCGATGTTTTCCAGAGCCTCGAGCTCCTTCAGCCGCAGCATCACCGGGTTCTCCGCCATCACCCTGGCCGTGTTGAGCAGGGAACGCGTGGCGTTCGTCTCCTCGCGGCGGCGGATGACGTTGGCCTCGGCCTGCTTTTCGGCCGACACCACCTGGTTGAGGATCTCGCGCATCTCGCCCGGCAGGATGACATCCTTGAGCGCGATATCGCTGACCTCGACCCCGATCTCGGCCATGTCGGCACGGACCTTGGCCGCGGCTTCCTCGTCGACCGTCACCTTCTTTTCAAGGATCTGGTCAAGCGTCAGCCCGCCAAGCGTCTTGCGGAAGGCGTACTGCAGGGCGCGGTAGAGGGCTTCGGAGAAGTCCTTCACAGCGCTCACCGCCTTGACCGGATCGACGACCCGGTATTCGGCGGCGATGTTGACGCGGATCGTGACGCGATCCTTGGTCAGCACTTCCTGCCCGGCGACGTCGAGCGACTGGCGCTTGAGGTCGACGACCTTCACCTGCACCATGCGTCCGACGTTCCAGAAAGCATGCACGCCCGCCGTCAATGTCCGCACCAGGACACCGTCGACGAACAGCAATCCAGCCTGGCCGTCGACGACCGGATGGACCGACATCAATTCCGCCTTCCGAGCCTGGCCGAGCCGGCGCATGATCGCCGGATCGATGGCGAGGTCACCCGAGGTGTCGGCCACCGTGACCTTCCACGGCCCGGCGTCCGTCCACAGCACCAGCTTGCGGTCCGGCGCCAGCACGGCATGCAGGTTGCCGTCACGCTCGATGACGGCGACATCCGTGCGCCCGGTGCGAACGACGGTGAGATGACGCGCGGCCACATCCGGGAGCTTGTCGAACAACGCCTTCTCGTACGCCGAAACGAATTCCGGGTTCTTCAGATCGTGCCGCGACACTTCAAGGCTTCCACCCCGGTTGGCGAGCCAATGCTCGCCCGGCAGCAGGACAGCCTTGATCTCCCCCTTGTAGAGGGTGAGGGCACGTTCGTTTTCCTTTACGAGGACGCGCTCGCGCCCAAGAACCTTATCGAGAACAGTCATTGTCTTACTCCTGTCGGGCATGGCCCCATGCGAGGCGTCAACTCATGCGTCGATCTTCCCTTCGTTTCTCGTTTCACATCGTTTCTAGCGTCATAGTCCGGGCACGAATGATCCGGGGACTGGTGGCATCAAATCGCAGCGGGCCTTCGGGAGCGGATCGCGGGGCAGCGAAGCGGGCTCGGCAAGCCTTGGCCTCCCTTGCCGGCGACGCTGCGCCTTGATCGTCACCGCGGGCCTGGCCGCGAGCCGATGGCGTCGGACCTTTCGGTACGGCCTTGGCCCGAAGGCTTCGGCCATCCGTCAGGTCGTCAGCATTCCAGTCCCCGGACCGTTTTCAGATAACACCGTGGCAGGGTGCTGGCTTATCAGGCCAATGGAGAAGGAATCGAACCTTCGACAGTCAGATTAACAATCTGATGCTCTAACCAAACTGAGCTATCCGTGGTGCAGACAGCAGGATTCGAACCTGCGACCTCCGGACCCAAATCCGGCGCTCTCCCCCTGAGCTACATCCGCGATCCCAATCCCCAAAGCGGCACCGTATACAGGGCGGCAATGCCGCCTGCACGGGCTGAGACGAAAGCTCCAACCGCTGTGCTCGCTTCGGTTCTCGTGACCGGGAGCGCGCCTATAGCCCCTGCGACGGGTTGTCGCAAGCGGCATTGTCGCGGCGAATTTGCGGCTTCTTTCGGCGGTGGCATTTCGGCAACACTAGCCGATCGGCAATTGCATGTACCAATGTACCATGGTACAAACCAAACTATGGAAATAGAACGCGTGCAGACCGGGGTCCGCCTGGAAAAGCGGTTGGTGAAGGTGCTCAAGGCCCTGGCCGAACATCGCGACATGAGCCTCGGCGATCTCATCGAAGGAATCGTGCTGCACGCCTTCGAAGGGCAGACGCCGTTTTCCCCGGCGACGCTTGAAACGATCAGCCAACTGAAGCGCATCTACGGGTTGGAGCTTGGCGCGGCGGACAGCCACCGTCTGACCGAAGCGCCATCCTCAAACTGAATGGAAAGGGAAGGCGAATGACGAACCACCTTGAACGCAGCCACAGCATCGTCCTTTCCGGTCCGGTCGACCGCGTCTTCCCGCTGTTCACGCCGATCGGCGAGACTTTGTGGGTGGAGGGCTGGGATCCGAAATTTCTGCATCCGCAAAGCGGAGAAACGCGGCAAGGCATGGTCTTCCGAACCGCTCACGGTGAGGAGACAACGCTCTGGGCCTGCGCCGACTGAGATCCAACCGCGCATCGTGTCCGCTATGTCAGGGTCACCCCGGACTCGCGCTTCGGATTTGTCGAAGTGGCCTGCCGTTCGGCTGCCGATGGCGGCACCGAAGCATCGATTGCCTATACGTTCACGGCTCTGAACGCGGCGGGAGAATCCTATCTGTCCGAACTGACGGAGGATGCCTTCGCGCACATGATCGAGACCTGGAAAGTTCGCATCGATGCGTGGCTGCTCACTGAGACGTCAGTTGGCACTGATCATCATTAGAGCGGTTCACCGTTTCACGGAAATGGCGAACCGCTCTAACTCTTTGTTTGACGCAATTCCGGACGGAAACCGTTTCACACTTTTCCTGGAATTGCTCTAGAAGGTGACGCGGCCGAGCACGCGCAGACCGTCGCCCTGCGGCTCGACGACCACGGCCTCGCCCTCGCGCGGCGAAACACCGGTCAGGGCCACGATGTCTTCCAGATGGGTGACCATGACCAGATTGTCGGAGCCGGAATAGGCGCGGATTTCCTTCATGATCGCGGCGATCTGCGCCGCCTTCTGGGCATCGTCGCCTTTCAGCAGATCGAGTGGCGCAAACAGCTCCGGCTCGGCCTCGAAGGCGATGCGGGCGGTGTCGAGGCAGCGACAGTAGCGGCTGGAAAGGACTCGCTCGATGGGCGCGGCGCGGGCGGCAAACAAGGCGCCGATCTTGCTCGCCTGCTGCTTGCCGCGCGCCGACAGGTTCATCTGTGTGGCGCAGCTGTCGATATCGAAATTGGCCGGGTCGGTAGTGCCGGTGACCATGGCATGGCGCAGCAGCACGACATGGCCGCCATCGCGCAGCAACGCCCAGCCGGCATCCGTGGCATGGGCCGCGACGGGAGTGACGAGCAGGAACAAGGCCAAGGCAAATCTGATCATCGCAGTCCTTCCAGGAGCCTGGCATCAGACTCCGACCATTCGCATATAGGGATTGGAAAGCGGGCACAAAGACAAGCCGGAAGCCGGCCGCGTCTCGAGTCTCACTTTTTGGCGATCTGCTTTTTCACCAGATCGATCTTCTGGTCGGTCAGCGGGATGGGGAGGGTGTAGCCGGCTTCGGTAAAACCCTGTTTGGCGTTCTCGAAGAACGCGATGGCCTCGAGATATTCCGCCTTGCCGCCGCCATAGGTGGCCCGGTTCCAATGGATGTCGCCAAGATTGTTCTGTTCGAAGGCCCACTGCATGGGCTGGCTTTCCCTGGTGAACACTTTCAGCGTCGCGGTGAAAGCAGCCTCGGCCTCGTCGAGATATTTGCCGGTCCTTTCGATGTTGCCGAGGTTGAGCAGGCTCATGCCGATGCCGTTCTGGGCATTGGCCCAGTCGACGGGCGCCGTCTCGAGGGTCAGCACCTCGAGGGCCGCCCGCCGGGCGGCGATCGAATCCCGCAGGGTTTTCGGATCGGCATTGCTCATGCTCAGCCAGTGTAAAGTTGAGCCGAGGCCGGCCTGGGCCAGCGCCCATTGCCGCGGGTTGGTCTCGCGCTTGTACTCGCGCAAGGCATTGCCGTAGGCGTCGACCGCCTCGTTGTAATGCTCGGCCTTGTCCGTCACGCCGCCAAGCAGTTGCAGCGTGTTGCCGAGATTGTAGTAGCTCATCGCCCAATCCTGCGGGAATTTCCGCCTGACATAGACCTGCCGGGCTGCCTGGAAGGCTACCGCCGACTGTTCGAGTTTGGCCGCGTCACGTGTGCGCTGGCCAAGCGTTTGGTAGATCGAGCCGAGATTGTTCTGCGCCGACGCCCAGTCCATCGGGAATCGCTGCCGGGTAAACACCGTCAGCGCATCATCATAGGCCGCGGCTGCCTCTTCGAGCGTGTCGGTGCCCATGTCGAAACGGGCAACGCCGCTCAGCGCGTTGCCGAGGTTGAGCCGGCTGGTCGCCCAGGAGACCGGAAAGGTCTCGCGGGTTCGTACTTTCAGCGCGGCGCGGAAGGCATCGGCCGCCTCGTTGATCTTCGCCTTGTCGTTAAGCTGGATGCCAAGCGTCACCAGCGTGTTGCCGAGATTGTTCTCGACCATCGCCCATTCCACGGGGGCTTTCTCGCGCGTGTATTCCTCGAGCGCCAGCCGGTAGGCGGCCTCCGCGTCCTTCAGATGCTCGCCGGCGGGCTCGCGCTCGGAGAGAGCAAAGAGCACCAGGCCGAGATTGTTCTGTGAAGCGGCCCAGTCGAGCGGCAGCTTGTCACGGGGACGCTTTTCCAACGCGGCGCGCATCGCCGCCACCGCCTCATTGAGGCGCTTCGGGTCGCTCTCGCGTTCGCCGATCTTCAAAAGCACATTGGCGAGGTTGTTCTGCGCGGCGGCCCAGTTTCGGTCGTCCTTCTCGCGCTCGAAGACGACGAGCGAATCGCTGAAAATCTGGGCTGCTTCTTCCAGATGCGCGGTTTCGGTCTCGCGCTCGCCGATGGTCTGCAGCACCACCGCCATGTTGTTGCGGGTGATCGCCCAATCTCTGTTCTGCTGGCCATTGGGAATGAAATTCAGGATGACGCGGTAGGCTTCGATCGCATGCTGCAGCGCATCGAGATCGCCGGTGGCGTAACCGTAAGAGTTCAGGGCCTCGGCTTCCTGGTTCTTGTAGTTCCAGCGCAGCTTGTCGTCCCATTTCTCGACCAGCGAGAAGGACTTGGCGTAATCGTTGGCGGCGGATTTGTAGTCGAAGACCAGTGCGGCGGCGTCGGCGCGTTTGGCATAGATGGCCGCGTCGGCGATGCGTTTCTGCCTGACCATTTCCTCGGCATCGTCGACAGCACCGCTGTTCTGCTCGACCCTGCCGACCGCGTCGTCGAGGAATTTGCGCGCCGTCACCATGGCGCCCTGGCCAATGGCCTTGTCGGCGGAGGCGACCAGGCGCTTTATCTCGGGATCGTCGGTGCGCAGTGCGGCGCGCTCGGACATCATCTTCTTCAGGCGCTCGGCCTGGCCGTCGAGCACCTTCTGCAGGTCGGTCGGATCTTCGGGGATATTGTCGGTGCCGAGTGCCCTGAGCACGCCATAGAGTGCGTCGAGCGGCACGCCATCCTGCAGCGAGGCCAGTTCCACCTGCGCCCGCTTCGGGTCGGGCAGGTCGGAAATGGTCAACAGCAGTTGCCGCCGCTCGCCGGTGATCAGCCCGTCATCGCCGGTCGGCTCCGGCGGCGCGACGCCAAAATAAAGCAGCCGGCGCAGGCTTTCATTGACCCAGGGGCGCTGCTTCGCCTTGGTGTCGAGATAGACCTCCTCGGTCACCATGCGCATGACCGAGCCAAACTCCGTGCCTTTCATCGCCGCAAGGTGGCGCAGCAGGGCTGCCGCATAGGGGCTGTTTTCGCCGGCCGCACCATCCAGCGCCGGGCGGCCCGGTTCGGCGGCGAAGCCGACCACCGTGCCGAGGCTCGCATCTTGCGCCGACGCATTGGCGAGCGCCTTGGCGCCACGCACCGGTTCCAGCCCGCCAGTGCCAATCGGCTCGGCGGAAGCGGTCGGCGCGCGGCGCACCACGGCGTCCGCCGGAAACGGATTGGTGCGGCAGGCATCGAGCAGCATGATCGTTACCGGCACAGTCTTTTTCAATTCGTCCATGACGGCGGATATCGGCACCAGGGCCTGGCCTGCATCCTTGAGCGACGAGACATCGGCATCGACCGGAACCAGATAGTTCTCGCCGCCGGCCTCGATGCCGTGGCCGGAGTAATAGATGAAGGCGACGTCAGCGCCTTCGGCATCCTCGACGAAGCGTTCGAGGTCGCGCTTCAATTTCGACGCATCGCGATCGGTGACGTTGCGGGCGTCGAAGCCGAGGTCCGTCAGCATCTTTGCCATGTCGCGGGCGTCGTTGGCCGGGTTGGGCAGAACGGCGATGTGCAGGTAATTCGACTGACCGATGATCAGCGCCACGCCCTTCAGGCTTTTCGTCTCGGCAAGTGCAAGCGCCGTCGCGGCAAGACAAAACAGTGCGGCGACGAAGGCCGTCAGCGACATCCGCGCAAAAAAATTGCGTCCCGAGGTTTCGACAAAGGTCATTTGTCGTTCGTGTCCGCCCTGATATTCCAAACCCTCTATAACGCTGCCAGTCTACCATGATCAAATTTGGGCATGATCAAATTCGGGCAAGGTCAAATTCGGGCGCGATTGCGCCGCGCGCGTGGCTCGCCTATCCCTGAAAAATGTCTCCGCTCACAGAAACCGTGCTTTTCGTCTTCAGCCTGGTTGCGCTCGGCTATCTCGCCGGGTTGACCGGCTATCTCAGACCGGCGAGCGGCGAGGGCATATCGGAGTTCGCCGTCAACGTGGCGATGCCCCTGCTTCTGTTCCAGACGATGGTCAGGTCCGACTTCCATGGCTTGGCGCCATGGCCGCTCTGGTTCGCCTATTTCACGGCGGTCGCCATCACCTGGGCCGCTGGCCATCTGGTCACCACCCGTGTCTTCGGCAGGGATGCCCGTGCCGGTGTCGTCGGCGGCGTGTCGTCGGCGTTTTCCAATGTCGTGCTGCTTGGCGCGCCCTTTATTCTCGGCATATTCGGAGCGGATGGCTTCGAGGTGCTGTCTCTGCTGGTCTCGGTGCATCTGCCGATCATGCTGATGGCCTCGATCGTGCTGTTTGAAGTGTTCGGCCGCGGCGGCAGCGAACCCGTGCATTTTTTGCGGGTTGTCCGTAGCTTCCTCAGGCGGCTGTTCATGAATCCGTTGATTATCGGCATTCTGGCGGGGCTTGCATGGCGCATCACCGGTACGCCGCTGCCCGGTGTCGCCATGCGCCTGGTCGATGCGCTGGCCGGTACGGCGGGGCCGGTGGCGTTGTTCGCCATGGGGCTCAGCCTGCGTCGCTTCGGCATTTCGGGCAATGTCCGACCGGCACTGGCGCTTTCGGCACTGAAACTGTTCCTGATGCCGGCGCTGGTCCTGGTCTTCGTCTGGTTGCTCGGCCTGCCGCCCTTGACGGCCAAGGTGGCCGTGATGGTGGCCGCGATGCCATCCGGCGTCAATTCCTATCTGATCGCGGTGCAGTTCAACACCGGCCAGGCTCTGGCGTCGAACCAGATGACCATCGCCACGGCGTGCGCTRCTCTTACCACGACGTTCTGGCTGACGGTGGTGGTTCATGTTTTTGGCTAGGGCGCGCCACCAAATGGGAATATGCCCTTGTGAGGCCCTCGTCTCGGGCTGGCCCAACCCCTATATGCCATCTTGCGATTGCTTGCGGGCCTTGCCCTAGGTAAAGAGCAGTGGCTCCGGCGTGCCGGCTTCCGCCCGTTACGCACGCTCACCGAAGAATTCACAGACCGGCCCGTCAGGGTACCGAAACGGAGGATAGACCATGCTTCAGAAAACCAGCCATTTCATGCGGCAGGCCAATCTCATCAACGGCGAATGGGTGCAGGCCGACAGCGGCCAGACGGTCGACGTCAACAACCCGGCCACCGGCCTCAAGATCGGCACCGTGCCGAAGTCGGGCAAGGCCGAGACGCGCCGCGCCATCGAAGCCGCAGCGGATGCTTTCAAGACCTGGCGCAAGACGACCGCGCTCGAGCGCTCGAAGCTGCTGCGCAAGCTGCATGACGCGATGATGGACAATCAGGACGTGCTGGCCGAGTTGCTCACCATCGAACAGGGCAAGTCGTTGTTCGAATCGAAGGGCGAGATCGGCTCGGCCGCGGCCTACATATTGTGGTTTGCCGAGGAAGGCCGCCGCACCTATGGCGACGTCGTGCCCTCGCCATGGGCGGACCGCCGCATCCTGGTGACCAAAGAACCGGTCGGCGTCATCGCCGCGATCACGCCGTGGAATTTCCCGTCCTCGATGCTGGCCCGCAAGCTCGGCCCGGCGCTCGCCGCCGGTTGCACCGCCGTCGTCAAGCCGGCCTCGCAGACGCCGTACTCGGGTCTTGCCTGGGGCGCGCTTGCCGAAGAAGTCGGCTTCCCCAAGGGCGTCGTCAACATCCTGACCGGTTCGGCCAGCGAGATCGGCGACGAAATCTGCGCCAACCCGCTGGTGTCGAAGATCACCTTCACCGGCTCGACCGAGGTCGGCAAGCTGCTCATCCAGAAGTCGTCGGTCACCGTCAAGAAGGTGTCGATGGAGCTTGGCGGCAATGCGCCATTCATCGTCTTCGACGACGCCGACCTTGAGCGCGCCGTGGCCGGCGCGATCACCGCCAAGTACCGCAACTCCGGCCAGACCTGCGTCTGCACCAACCGTTTCCTCGTCCAGGCCGGCGTCTATGATAAGTTCGTCGAGAAACTGGCCGCGGCCAGCAACGGGCTGAAGGTCGGTTCCGGCCTCGAAGACGGCGTCCAGCAGGGACCGCTGATCGACGAGAAGGCGGTCGAGAAGGTCGAGGAGCTGATCGCCGACGCCACCTCGAAGGGTGGCAAGATCGTCGCCGGCGGCAAGCGCCATGCGCTCGGCGGCTCGTTCTTCCAGCCGACGGTCATCGCCAATGCGACGCCCAAGATGCGCTTCATGAAGGAAGAGATATTTGGCCCGGTCGCGCCCGTGTTCAAGTTCGAGACCGAAGCGGAAGCAATCGCGCTCGCCAATGACACCGAATTCGGCCTTGCCTGCTATTTCTACACCGGCGATCTCGGCCGCGCCTTCCGCGTCATGGAAGGGCTGAAATACGGCATGGTCGGCGTCAATGAAGGCCTCATCACCACGCCGGAAGCGCCGTTCGGTGGCGTCAAGGAATCAGGCCTTGGCAAGGAAGGCGGACATCAGGGCATCGAGGATTACCTCGATACCAAATATGTGTGCATCGGCGGCCTCGGCCTCTGATAGACTGGTCCTGAGATGGGCAGGCCGATGGCCAGCCCATCTCTTATGGGAAAACCAGCCGAAGTCCTTTGGATCTACTGGCATTTGCGGGCATGACGATGAAGGACGGCGAGGTTTTCGGCACGACGCAGGCTGGAGAGGCGGTGCGCCGCTTCACCATCAGGGGCGGCGGTATCACTGCCAACATCATCGGGCTCGGTGCTGTCATCCAGGATTTGCGCCTGACCGGACACGATGCGCCGCTGGTGCTCGGCTATGACAATCTGCAAGCCTATGAGACCAACAACACGTTCTTTGGCGCGGTCGTTGGTCGCTACGCCAATCGCATCCATGATGGCCGTTTTACCATCGCCGGCAATCGCTATCAGACCGAACAGAACTTCCTCGAAAAGCACACGCTGCATGGCGGCTCGCAAGGCTATTCGCACCGGCCGTGGACAGTGTCTTTGCACGGCAGGGACTTTGTCACGCTGACGCTGCACGATCCCGACGGCACGATGGGTTTTCCCGGCGCGCTCGACGTCACTTGCACCTATCGGCTGAAGATTCCCGGCACGCTCAGTGTCGAGCTGACGGCGACCTGCGAGGAGCCGACGCTGTGCAATCTCAGCCAGCATTCCTATTTCAACCTCGACGATGGCGGCGTCGGCGACATTCTCGACCACAGGATGATGCTGAATGCGGGCGCCTATCTGCCTGTCGACGGCGACATGATCCCGACCGGCGTGGTCAAGCCGGTTGACGGCACGCCTTTCGACTTCCGCCAGGCGCGGCCACTGCGGATGGAGACCGAGGGCGAGCAACTGCCTTACGACCAGAATTTCTGCCTTGCCTCGACGCGTGGGCCGCTCCGGCAAGCTGCATGGGCGCAAGGAGCCAGTTCCGGCGTCGAGATGGAGGTCTGGACCACGGAGCCCGGCGTCCAGCTCTACACCGGACAGTATGTGACGCCGCGCAAGGGGCTGGAAGGGCGGGACTACAAGGCTTTTTCCGGCTTCTGTCTGGAGCCGCAAATATGGCCGGATGCACCGAACCGGCCGTATTTCCCGCAGGCGACGCTGTGGCCGGGCGCCATTTATCACCACGTGACGGAATATCGGTTCCGCCTACCATAGTTTTCCAGAGGGCTAGTTTTCGAACGCCGCCCGTAGCGTTTCGAACGGCGCCAGCGCGCCGCGGACCTGCACCACGGCGGCGGCCACGCGATGGGCTCGGCGGACAGCTTCCCGCGGGCCATGGCCGGCAAGACGCGCCGCGAGATAGCCGCCATTGAAGGAATCGCCGGCGCCGGTGGTGTCGACGGGGACCGCGACATGGATCGCCGGCACGTCGTGCAGTGTCCCGCTTTCGGCAATCAGCGCCGGCTGCTCGCCATTCTTGACGACGACTTCGCCGACCCATTGTCCAAGCCGCTCGGCGGTCGCCTGCGGCGTTGGATCGTCAAACAGCATCTGCTCGTCGGGGAAGGTCGGCAGTGCGATGTCGGTAACGCCGAGCGCCTCGACGATAGCCGTTTGCGCGTCCTCGCGCCGGCGCCAGAGCCGTGGCCGGTAGTTAGGGTCGAAGGCGATCAGCGAGCCTGCCGCGCGCGCCTTGGCCACGGCGGCCAGCAGTGTCTTGCGCGCGGCATCGTCCAGAATTGCCAAAGTGATTCCGGAAAAGTACACAAGCGCCTGATTTTCCAGGTTTTTCGACAGTGCTGCGGGGTCGGAAGCAAGCTGCCGCGCGGCGGCGTCGCCGCGCCAGTAGGTGAAGGAGCGCTCGGCACCGGTCAGCGTGATCGCATAGAGGCCGGGCCTTGCACCCGGGATCACCGGGCTGGAACCGATGCCGATTCCGTTTTCGGCGAAGAAGCCGATCTGGCCTTGCGAGAAGGGGTCGTCGCCGAAGGCCGAGACATAGGTCGCCGGCCGGTCGCCGCTCAGCGCATGCAGCGCCCATAGCGTGTTGAACGTGTCGCCGGCGAAACCCATGCGCCAGTTCGGGCCGGTCTGGCCCGACAGTTCGAGCATGCATTCGCCGATCGAGGCGACGCCGTTTCCCGCCATCTGCAATCCTCCAGTGATTTCGGTGCTGTAGCTTTTTGCCGGCGGCAGCGCCATGCTTGGCAAGCAGGCTTTTTTGCGCCACAGCGTTTTCCCACAGGCTGGCGGGACGCGATCCACCCGGCAGAACGTTATCCGCAGAAGAGGAACCGGTTTGGCATCGATATGGCGTTATCTCCTGGCGGGTTTAGGTCTGGCTGCTCTGCTGGTCGGCGTGCTCGCGGTCGTCTATCTGACCGCTCCGCAATCGGCGCAGCTTGCCGGCCCGGATGTCTCGCGGACGAAGAAAACCGACAACGGGCTTTACATGGCCAGCTTCGTGCCGGAACGGGGCGTGGTGCGGCAGGGCGAACTGGAATCCTGGCTGCTGACCCTGAAAACAAAGACAGGGGCTTCGGTGGAGCGCGCTGCGATCGCCATCTCCGGCGGCATGCCGCAACACGATCACGGCCTGCCGACCAGCCCGCAGGTCACCGATTACCTGGGCGACGGACGCTACCGCATCGAAGGGGTCAAGTTCACGATGAGCGGCTGGTGGCAACTTCGTTTCGCCATTTCGTCGGGCGCCGGCTCCGACACAGTGCTGTTCAACGTGGTGCTGTGAGCGATCGATGAAGCGCCTTTTCTGCTTTCTGGCGCTGATGGTCGCCGTCATCCTCGTCGGCTGCGGCAAGCCGGATTTCTCCGACGCCGAAAAGAAGACCATCGCTTCGCTGGCGCTGAACACATTGCCGTCGCTGAAACCCGACACCACCAACCGGTTCGCCGACGTGCCGGCCGCCGCGGCGCTCGGCTCGACACTGTTCTTCGATCTCGGCATGAGTCGTGACGGCACGGTGTCCTGCTCGACCTGCCACAAGATCGACCGCCAGTTTCAGGACGACTTGCCGCAAGCCGTCGGCGTCGGCCGCACCAACCGTCGCACCATGCCGCTGGCGGGCGTGGCGCGCGACCCCTGGTTCTTCTGGGACGGTCGCCGCGACAGCCTGTGGGCGCAAGCGCTGACGCCGCTTGAAAACCCGCTGGAGCAGGCTGGAAACCGCACCGCCTACGCGCATTACATCAAGGCGCGCTTCGGCGAGCGCTATGAGCGCATTTTTGGGCCGCTGCCCGACTTTGCCGGCATACCGTTGAATGCCAGCCCGCTTGGAAACGATACCGAAAGGGCTGCCTGGAACGCGATAAGCGATGCGCAGCGCGACGCCATCAACCGCGTTTTCGCCAATATCGGCAAGGCGATCGCGGGCTTCGAACGCTCGATCGAGCCGGCGCAGACGCGCTTCGACCGCTTTGCGCTGGACCTCGCCACCGGCGCCGAGCCGAAGGGCGATGCGGTCTTTACGCGCGAAGAAATCCTTGGGCTGAAACTGTTCATCGGCAAGGCCAATTGCGTGACCTGCCATGATGGCCCGCGTTTCACCGACAATAGTTTTCACAACACCGGCGTGCCGCCGGTCGCGGACCTGCCGCCGGACCGCGGTCGCGTCGATGCGGTGGCACAGGTCGAAGCCGATCCATTCAACTGCTTCGGCGCCTATCGGGATGGCGACGTCAGTGCCTGCGGCGAACTGCGTTTCATGGTCAAGGATGCGCCGCAACTGATCCGCGCTTATAAGACGCCGTCGTTGCGTGGCGCGGCCACGCGGCCGCCCTATATGCATGCCGGGCAATTCTCGTCGCTCGACGAGGTGGTGGCGCACTACGCCAAGGCTGCGCCCAGCGTCGAGGGCACTTCCGAGATTCACCCGCTGGAGCTGTCGGACCGCGAGCGCGCGGCACTCGTGGCGTTCCTGAAGACGCTGTCGGAGTGAGCTACCGATCCTTCACTGTCTCCATCGCCACAAAGGTCGAGGTCTGGGCGACATGGGGGAGGGCCGAGATGCGCTCGCCCAGAACGCGGCGGTAGGCGGCGATGTCCTTGGTGCGGACCTTCAGCAGATAGTCGAAGCTCGACGCCATCATGTGGCACTGCTCGATCTCCGGCACGGCCTGCACCGACCGGTTGAAAGCGTCGAGCGCGGCGGAGCGGGTGTCGGACAGTTTCACCTGGACGAAGGCGACATGACCTTCGCCCATGCGCTCGCGGTCGATGATCGCCTGGTAGCCCCTGATATAGCCGTCCTTCTCAAGGCGCTTCACCCGCGCCTGCACCGGCGTCTTCGACAGGCCGACCTTTGTCGCCAGTTCGGACATGGAAAGCCGGCCATTGCTTGCCAGCGCCGACAGGATGTTCCGGTCGATGCGGTCCAATTGGTCTTCTGTCATCGAAAGGGCAGTCCATTTGTTGAGTTTGTGCTGCTATGATGGATCAGATGGCTTGTGATGTCGATTTCTTTGGACCGACTGAAATCTGCGCCTGTGCTAGCTTGCGCCATTCGGTCCGGTGACCGCCGGCCGCTCCCTGATGCTCGCTCCACAGGACCCGCCATGCCGCTCGACACCATCCGCCAGCAGATCCGTGCCAACTATCTTCCAGACGAAGACGAAGCCGTGAAGCGACTGGCCGAGGCGACAGGGCTTTCGGCTGGGGATCGCGATGCGATCTCGGCGCGAGCCGCCGATCTGGTGCGGGCGGTGCGCGGCTCGTCCGATCCCCGACTGATGGAAGTCTTTCTCTCCGCCTACGGGCTTTCGACCAAGGAAGGCGTGGCGCTGATGTGCCTGGCCGAGGCGCTGCTGCGCGTGCCCGACACCGAGACGATGGACGATCTCATCGCCGACAAGATCGCGCCCCATGACTGGTCGGCGCATTCCGGCGGCTCCAGTTCGATCTTCGTCAATGCCTCGACCTGGGCGCTGATGCTGACCGGCCGTGTGTTGGACGAGGGTGAGGGCGGCATCGAAGGCACGCTGCGCTCGATGGTGCGCCGGCTGGGCGAGCCGGTCATCCGCAAGGCGGTCGCGGCCGCCATGCGCGAAATGGGCGAGCAGTTCGTGCTCGGCCGCACCATCGCCGAAGCCGTCAAGCGCGGCCGGCCGATGATTCAGAAGGGCTATCTCTATTCCTTCGACATGCTGGGCGAAGCGGCCCGCACCGAGGCCGACGCTTTGCGGTACCTCAAGGCCTATGCCGACGCCATTTCCTCGCTCGACTCGGGTTCCAACGGCCCAGACATCCGCCAGAACCACGGCATCTCGGTAAAGCTTTCGGCGCTGCATCCGCGCTACGAGGTGGCGCAGAAGGAAGAGATGCTGCCGGTCATGGCCGAGCGTCTGCTGTCGCTGGCGCTCGCCGCGCGCCATTCGCGCATGGGCCTCAACATCGACGCCGAAGAGGCCGACCGCCTCGACCTGTCGCTCGACGTTATCGAGCGGGTGCTGGCCGAGCCGGAGCTTGCCGGCTGGAACGGCTTTGGTGTCGTCGTCCAGGCCTATGGCCCGCGCGCGGCTTTCGCCATCGACTGGCTTTACGCGCTGGCCAAGAAATACGATCGCACCATCATGGTGCGGCTGGTCAAGGGCGCCTATTGGGACACCGAGATCAAGCGGGCGCAGACGCTGGGGCTCACGGGCTATCCCGTCTTTACCCGCAAGGCCAATACCGACGTTTCCTACATGGCTTGCGCGAAAAAACTGCTTGGCATGACCGACCGCATCTATCCGCAATTCGCCACCCACAACGCCCATACCGTCGCTGCCATCCTGTCGATGGCCGGAAATCGCGACTCCTTCGAGTTCCAGCGCCTGCATGGCATGGGCGAGGCGCTGCATGAGACGGTGCGCCGGGCCGAAGGCACGCGCTGCCGTATCTATGCGCCGGTCGGCGCACATTCCGACCTCCTGGCCTATCTGGTTCGCCGGCTGCTGGAGAACGGCGCCAACTCTTCCTTCGTGCACCAATTGACCGACGAGGATGTCGAGCCGGAGGACATCGCACGCGATCCGCTCGAGACAGTCGAGGACCAGGGGCCCGCCGCCAATCCGGCGATTGCCCGGCCGTCCCAGATATTTGGCTCCGGCCGCCGCAACTCCAGGGGATTTGACATCACCGACACGGTGACGCTGGCGGCGATCGACAAGGCCAGGTTGGCCTTTGCCGGGCCGGACCGCTGGCATGCCAAGCCGATCACGCGCGCCGCCGGCTACGGCAAGCAGCGCCCGGTCGTCAACCCGGCCAAGCCTTCGGAAGTGGTCGGCACGGTCAACGAGGCCGCCGCTAAGCAGGTGGCGACCGCAGTACGCTTCGCCGTGGAGGCACAGCCTGCCTGGGCAAAACGTCCGGTTGCCGAGCGTGCCGCCATCCTCGATCGTGCCGCCGACCTCTATGAAGCCAACGCCGTCGAGTTCTTCGCGCTGGCCACCCGTGAAGCCGGAAAATCACTGGCTGACGGCGTCGCCGAGGTGCGCGAGGCCGTCGACTTCCTGCGCTACTATGCTGCCGAAGCGGCCAGCAACGAAGCCGGCACGCAGGCGCGCGGCGCGATCGTCTGCATTTCGCCGTGGAATTTCCCGCTCGCCATCTTCACCGGCCAGATCGCGGCGGCACTGGTGACCGGCAATTCGGTCATCGCCAAGCCGGCCGAGCAGACGCCGCTGATCGCCTTCCGCGCCGTCGAACTGCTGCGCGAGGCCGGCGTGCCGGAAGACGTCATCCAGCTGCTGCCCGGCGACGGCCCATCGGTTGGTGGCCCGCTGACCGCCGACCCGCGCATTGCCGGCGTCTGCTTCACCGGCTCGACCGAGGTCGCCAAGCTGATCGAAAAGCAGCTGGCCGAGACCGCCGCGCCCGACGCCATGCTGATCGCCGAGACCGGCGGCCTCAACGCCATGATCGTCGATTCCACCGCGCTGCCCGAACAGGCGGTGCGCGATATCCTGGCCTCGGCCTTCCAGAGTGCCGGCCAGCGCTGCTCGGCGCTGCGCGTGCTCTATGTGCAGAAGGACGTCGAGAAGAAGATGTTGGAGATGCTGAAGGGCGCCATGGAGGCGCTCAACATCGGTGATCCCTGGCAGATCTCAACCGATGTCGGTCCAGTCATCGATGATGAGGCGCAGGCCTCGATCCGCGACTATTGCACGAAGAAGGGTCTCGAGGGCCGGCTGATCGCCAAGCTCGAGGCACCGAAAGACGGCCGCTTCGTCGCGCCGCATGTCTTCAGGGTCAAGGGCATCGAGGAGATGGACCGCGAAGTGTTCGGGCCGGTGCTGCATGTCGCCACCTTCGACGCCGACGGGATCGATGCGGTCATCGCCGCCATCAACCGCAAGGGCTATGGCCTGACCTTCGGCCTGCACACTCGCATCGAAGGCCGCGTCCAGCATTTCGTCGACGGCATTCATGCCGGCAACATCTATGTCAACCGCAACCAGATCGGTGCGGTGGTCGGATCGCAGCCCTTCGGCGGCGAGGGGCTTTCCGGCACCGGGCCGAAGGCCGGCGGCCCGCATTATCTCCGGCGTTTCCGCAAGGGGCCGGAGGCCGGCACGCCTGTGGGAGAAGGCCACAAGGTGACGGCGACCGAGCTGGCCGACAATCTGCCTGATCCAACGCTGGGCGGCTGGTCGACCCGCCCGGACCGGATCGCCATCCTGAGGAAACATCTGCGCGGCAAGGGTGCGGCCGCCATTGGCGCCGCCGCTGCGATCGATTTCGGCCAGGTCGACCTGCCCGGACCAACCGGCGAGGCCAACACGCTGTCGCTGTCGCCGCGCGGCCGCGTGCTGTGCCTCGGCCCGGACGGCGACACGCTGCTCGCCCAGACGATCCAGGCGCTCGCCGCCGGCAATGCGGTCCTGGCTGTGGCGCCTGGAGCGCCGGCTGCCCTCTCTGCATTGACAGGGAAGGGCCTGCCATTGGCTGCTATAGATGGCCGGCCTGATCCGGTCGAGGCGCGCTCGTTGCGCGTTGATGTCGTCGCTTTTTCAGGCACACCGGAAGCCGCGCGCATCGTGCGCAAGGTCATCGCCGACAGGACCGGCCCGATCGTGCCGCTGGTCAGCGAGGTGCTCAACCCAGCGGCCTATGCGCATGAGCGGGCCGTCTGCGTCGACACCACAGCGGCCGGCGGTAATGCCAGCCTGCTGGCTGCGGCATAAGGACTGTTCGCGCCTTGCTTGCTTTGTGTCGAGTTGCCGGGGATAAGCATGCGCGGCAATTCGAGCGGGGCGACCGATCAGATGAACGACAAGTCCCCACCGTTTGAGTTGCCGTGCGTGGCGGTGGTCATCACCTGTTACAATTACCGGCCTTACGTCGAACAGGCGATCCGCTCGGTGTTGGCGCAGACCTACCGGAACTGGGACTGCGTCATCGTCGACGACGCCTCGACCGACGGTTCGGCCGACCATATCCGCCAGCTTCTGGCAGCCATCGACGATCCGCGCCTGCGCCTGCTGGCGCGCTCACAGAATGGCGGGCAGATCGCGGGATTCCGGGATGGCTTTGCCGCGACCGACGCGCCTTTTGTGGTATTTCTCGATGCCGACGATGCCTGGCTGCCGGATTTTCTCCTGGCGCATCTGTCCGCCCACCTCAACGCAACATATTCGGCCGCGCTGTCGAGCTCCGATGTGTTCCTGGTCGACGGCAGCGGCACCTTGCTGAGCGGCACTTTCCTTCCTTTGCGCAAACCGCGCTCCGGGTCCGATGGCAATGGCGTTGCCATCGCGCCTGGTGGCCAGCTTGCCGGCATAGCGTCCGGGATTGCCTTCGCATCGGAGCATCCGGTGACCTATTTCACGCCTGCGACAACCGGCTGGCTATGGTCGCCATGCTCGGCGATCATGTACCGGCGTGGCGCGCTGGAGTCGGTCTTGTCCTTCCCGTTCAAGGCCAGGGTGGGGACGGATTATCTGACAGCCACGTGCGCGCATCTGGCCGGCGGCAGCCTCATCCTGTCCGAAGGCCTCGGCCTCTATCGCCTGCATGGGTCGAACGTCTCCTCCACCGGCGCTGGCTTTGCCGGCGGCCATGTGCGGCAAACGCCTGCCTACCGGGCCTACAGGAGCACATTGGCGGCGGATGTCGCCGACTATGTGCTGGAGAATTCAGCCTGGCTCGGCGATGTCAACGGGCGCAAATTCATACCCACATTCCTGACGCAGCATGTGCGTCAGTTCAGGGAACTGGCCGACGATCCGCGGCTGATGCGACACCTGACCCGGGGACGGCCCTGGCAATGGCTGCGCCTGCATTTTGCCCAGTGGCTGCGTCGGCTGGGTGGGCGCGGTTCCACGCGATCATGACGAGGGTGCCGGAGGTACCTGCATTTACTCCGGCAAAGCCACGTCAGGCGCCTTCGATGACGGAAAAGCCCTCGAATTGCAGGTGGCCGAGATAGTGGACTTTCGTCGTGCCGACATTCCTGTGCGCGGCGCGAAAATTCTCCGACTTCGTCCAGGCGACGAAATCGTCCTGGCTCGCCCACACAGTGTGCGAGGCAAACAGCGTGTTAGCCTTCGGTCTCGTTGACCGGGCCGCGCAGCAGATGGAATTCCCGAAACCCTTCATCTCGGCGAGGCTGGAATCGCGGTTTTTCCACACGGCCTCGAAATCGGCCTCCGAGCCGCTCTGCGCCTTGCTGCTAGAGAGCCGGCGGTTATTTGGCTCCGCAAGGAGAGAAGCCGGCAAACATAAAGCGTTGCCGGCTTGGCGACTTCGGATGCAAGACCCGAAATTCGTTTCCGATGTAGCCTGCGGAACTGCCGATCGTCTCGGTCCCCACCTAGTCTTGTCGATGTCGGATGGTCCGACACCAACCGGGGTTTCCCATCGCCAGATCGCGATGGGGCGCCAATCCGGTTGAGGCAAGGACGAGGAGACGAAGATGGCTTCAAGGTCGATCGTATCAGGCTCATTGGCGTTGCTGGGCGGGCTGATTTTTTGCAACGGTGCCGAGGCCGCCGATTTCGCTTGCTGGCAACCCAACAAGACGCTGTTGGCTGCTGATGCCGCGGGTGAAGGCTACTGGACAAAGGAGCGGCGCGACCGGGCCGTTTCCGAAAACGACGGCGGCAATCTGACCACACCCAAACCTGAGGGGCTTGCGGCCACAGCACGGGTCGACGTGACTCAGCCGCCCTATGAATATGGCGGCAAGCTCTTCTACACCCGCGACGGAGTCGACTATACGTCCAGCGCGCAATTCGCCTCGGAAGACAACGTTCTGCTTGCCGCGGCGCACAGCATGTGGCGCGGCGACAAGCATGCGGTGAATGTCGTGTTTTACCGCGCTTATGAAGACGGCGCCGGGGTGAGGTTTGTCGTCGACCAGGCCGCGGTGCTGACGGATTGGATTCCGATCAGCCCCAATCCACCAAGCGCGGAGAAAAGCGCTCTCGACTACGCCGCGCTGCGTACCACGGCAAACTCAGATGCCGGAAAGTTCGTGCTCAGCCAGGATGGCAGTTTCACCGCCGTCAGCATGATTGGGTATCCCGGCAATTTTGGCGACGGGAAGTACATGTACAAGCAGGACTCGACCAAGCTGGCGCAAGTTGGCGGCACCTATCTCGCCGCGCCAACTGAATTCGGAACGGGGGCCAGTGGCGGGGCATGGTTCACGCCCGACAACAGCCTCGTCAGCGTGGTGTCCGCGCAGATCATGCAGGGCAAGACGCTGGCGATGACTGGTCCGGCCCTTACCGCGACCACAGAGGCGATGATCGCCTTCGTCAAGGGCGGGTGCAACTGAGAGGTTCTAGCTGCCGGCTAGGGGCGATCGCGAAATGGTTCGTATCGCCCCTTCATCGAGAATGGTGATACGGTTACCGCTGAGCCGGATAAGCTTTTCCTGTTTCCAGGATTGAAGTTGAACGTTGATCCTCGGTCGGCTGGCGTTGATCATCTGACCGATCAGGCTTTGCGATATGGCGCGGTCGATGACAACGCCATCGCCGACACGTCGGCCATGTGTCTCGCTCATGGAAACCAGCAGGCGAGCGAGCCTCGTCTCCAGGGAATGAATTGACAGGCCCTCGGCAAACAAAAGCGATTGCTGAAGCCGCCGGCAGATCGTTTCGAGAAGCCCCTTGGTAAAGGCCGGATTGGTCAGCAGCCCTTCGAAGATCGGCTTGTCGAGTGCAAGGAGATGCGTCTTGCGGCTGGCAACACAATTGGTCAGCCGTCTCGAATTCGAAAGCAGTTCCGTCTCGCCGATCGTATCGCCGACCTGCAATTCGGCAACGATCACTTCCTTGCCGTCTTCAGAATTGAAGGAAACATTGACGCTTCCGGATGTGATGATCGAGAGCTGGTTACACGGGTCACCCGGCTGGAAAATCACCTGGCCCGATTCATAACGGTATTCGTGGGCCGTTTGCGCGATTTCCATTAGCTGGCTCTGATCGAAGTCCCCAAAGATATTGGCGGATAGAAGCCCCGAGATCCGAACCGCATTCTTCGCGCTATACGACATGTATGCCCGACCTATGTCAGCGAGATTTAACTTTAGACAACATAAATATACATGGCGAGTTTAGTATTGAAAAAGAATATTTTTGTGTCACCTAGGATACAGGTAAATAGTATAACTTTGAATACCTTGTTCTTGTGCAAGCCAGATTGCGCAATCTTCGATTGTGGCGGATTGCACCCAAAGTGACCGGACTGGCTGCATCGGCCGCCGGTGACACCGCGGTCAAACCCAACAACGAGGAGCTACCAGAATGAGATTCTTGATGGGCACCATGGTCAATGCCAAGGTCGAGGCCGGGCAGCCTTATTCGCTGACCGTCCTTAACCAGAACAGCAAATTCCAGCAGTTTGCCCTTTTCCAGACGATCCCGGATATCGTCGGGCCCTCGGTCAATCCGGTGTCCCTGGCGTGGATGCTCGGCGGGGCAGCACCCGGCAGCATCAGCAATCCGAGCCAGTCGGTATTTTCGTGGGAAATCAACTACCAGGTCAACACTGGCTACATCCAGGATCAGGGAACAACGACCAACCCCCGACGCTTCACCACGGCGTCCAACGCCGACGTGATGATCAACACCCAGAACTCGATCGGCGTTACGTATCTCGGGCCGTTCCCCTACGGTGCGCCGGCCTTTCCGGCCGGCCCGACGAACGGCAAGGCGGGCCTGATCGGCGTGCAGTCGGATGGCACGATCCCGACGGCAATCGTTCAGGCGAGCCAGTCTGTCAGCGTCAATGTCGGTATCGCGATGAATGCCAAGCCGACCATCGCCGTGCAGGCACTGCCCAACCTGCTTTACCAGTTCACGCCGAAGCCGACCTACTACATCATTGCCGGCTCGTTCGTTCAGGGCCAAGTTATCGACACGGCCACCTCGTCCAATGCCTTCCAGGTGGTCTTCCAGGGCGTGACCGACCGTACGGTGGTGTTCACCGAACAGAACCAGTTCCAGGATAGCTGATTGGCGCAAGCGTCGCTGGCCAGCCAGCCGGCGACGCTTGTGGCCCGCCTTTGTTGCCTGTGGCCCGCCTTTGTTGCCTGTGGATTGGGTGAGCGGCGGCTCGCGTCCGTCCGGCGCGCTTTGTCTTACACCTCTTCCGGGGCGCAGCCGAATTTCAGCAGATTGCCGTGCGGATCCCGGATGTAGAATTCCTTCATGTTCCAGGGCCGCACGGTGAACGGGCTGAGCGCCTTGACCCCGCGCGCCGAGAATTCGGCGTGCAGCGACGGCACTTCGCCGCCCCTGATATAGCAGGACGAGACTTCGGGCAGCTTGCGGTCGTCGCTATTCCAGAAATGGATCTCGATCTCGCCCCGGCGCACGATCAGATAGTCGTCCATCTCCGGCCCGACGACACCGAAGCCGAGTTCGTCGCAGTAGAAATCACGGGTCGCCATAATGTCGGGCGAGGGCAGGATCGGGATGCTGCGTGCGGGATCCTCTGCCAGCGATGCCATTTGTCACGCGCCCTCGACGACGGAAAAACCCTCGAATTGCGGATGGCCGAGATAGTGGACTTTCGTCGTGCCGACATTCCTGTGGGCGGCGCGGAAGTTTTCAGACTTGGTCCAGGCGACGAAATCGTCCTGGCTCGCCCATACCGTGTGTGAGGCAAAGAGCGTGTAGCCTTCGGTCTCGTTGACCGGGCCGCGCAGCAGATGGAATTCCCGAAAGCCCTTCATCTCGGCAAGGCTGGAATCGCGGTTTTTCCACACGGCCTCGAAATCGGCCTCCGAGCCGTTCTGCACCTTGAAGCGGTTCATGGCGATGTACATGCGGTTCCTTTCGGCTCTTCGCGAGCGTTGATGTTTGGGTAGTTGCCTGAGCGGTCACGGCGAGAAGGGGCCGATTGGCGCTTTGAAACGCCAGTTCATCAGCCCGGTCTCGGGAGGAATCGGCGGGAACGGTGCCTGTTTTCGCACCAGCTCCAAAGCGAATTGATCGAGTTCGGGCGAGCCTGAGCTTTTGGCAAGCTGCAGGTCGGCAATGTTTCCATTGGCCAGCACGACAAACGCCACCAACGCGTTGTTGCGGGCTGTCGTCTGCGCGGACTTCGATACGCGGCGATTGGCGCGAGCCAACTTGCTGGCTACCTCGCCGCTATAGCGGGACGCCGCCGCGTTCCCGGTATCGGCTTGCTTTCGGCCCTTGCTCGCAATTGCCGCCTTGGTTTCGTTGCCGTCCGCTGTGCCGCGCTTCTCGGCCACTGCTTTTGAAGGGACCGCCGCCGGCGTTGGCCTGGCGCTTGGGATTGGCGGTTGCTCTGGGACAGCGACGGGCATCTGGGTGCTCTCAACCTGGACACTCGGCTGTGCCGACGCTTCGACCTTTGCAGGCACGCTCTGATTATCAGGGCGCGGGCTTGCAGCCACCAGTATGTCCGGCGTTACCGCTGGCTGCTTGACAGCTTCCGGCAAAGGCTTGGCTGCTTCCTGGATGGGTTCGGCAGCTTGCCGCTCAGGCTGCGAAGGTTTTGTCGGCGGCTGCGGATTGGGCACCAGCCGGACATTCACTGCCGCCGGGTCCTTGTCCAGCGCGCTGCCGGCGACTTTGTCGCCGGTTTGATCGCTGCCTTCCGACTGCATGGTGTCCTGGGAAGCGAATCTGCCGGCGGGCGAGATCAGAAAGGCCGCCGCTACTGCGGCATGGAGCACGCAGGAAATAACGATCGCCGCTGTCCACTTGCCATTCCCCGCAGATAGTCGAGTTTGCGCAAGCGGTTCGGCCGGCGCTATCGCCAGCTCGCTGCCGGCGTCGGGGAGGGGACTGATTTCCTGCATGTCGCGGGCCGGAAATTGCAGTGACCAGCGGGCAAAAGTCAAATCAAGATCGGTTGCCCCCGGTATCGACGAACCGTGGCCGGCCAGCGACCAAGCCACGGTCTTTCCTGTGAAAGCGGGATGCAGTCCCAACGCCGTTCTCAGACGCCGAAAGCGATGCCGGTCTTGGTGTCTGTCTTCAGCTTGCGCATGCAAGCCGCCGGTTCGACGCCGCTGCCGGTGCACTCCGTCGCGCTGTTGATCAGCACGCGGCTGATCTTGGCGCAGTCGGTGCCGGCCAGATCAAAGCGTGTCACCTTGGTCTTGCCTGCCGGCAGATCCTTGAAATCGAGCACGGTCAGCCGGTCGACGACGCCGGTCTCGTTGAACAGGGCGATCTCGAACGCCGCCTTGGAGAGGTCGGCGCCAAGATTGTTGTTGACCAGGAAGGTCAGCCGGCAGCCCTTATCGGAAGGTTGCGCGGCATTAAGCTCCAAGGTCAGCGCGGGGACCGGCGCGGACCCTTCAGCCCACGCCGGAACCATCGCAAGCGACATCGCCAGCGTCGAGGTCAGCAGACGAAGGGATGTCGTCAAGCTCGTCATGGCCATCAGCCTCCAAACCGCATGGTCGCCGCCAGCTTCAGCGTGATGCCCGGCTCGTAGACCGCGACCGTCGTGGTGCCGTTCAGCGGGTTGGCGTATTTGACATCGAACAGATTGTCGGCGCGGAAATCGACCTTCAGATTATCGGTCGCCTGGTAGCTGGCGAAGGCATTGACCAGCGTGTAGTCCTCGGCCACCGCATTGCCTTTCGGCTTGCCGTTGTATTGCACCTCGCCGCCGACGGTCAGCTTGTCCTCGAGGAAGCGCAGGCCGAGTTGGGCGGTGACCTCCGAAGAGGGGATTGTGGCGAGATCGGCTTCCACACCCTTGTAGGAAATGGTGTGGCCATTCGTGATCGATGCCGACAGCCCGGCATAGCCCCATCCGGCGTCGTAGACGCTTTCAAACTCAAAGCCGTGGATCTTGGCCTTGGCGAAATTCTGGTACTGATAGCAGATCGGAATGCCGGGGCCGAACGGGCAACCACTGCCTGGGGCGAACGGCGACAGTGTCACGCCTTCGATATAGTCGTCGACGTCGTTGTTGAAATAGGCCGCCTTGATGCGGAGTGCGTCGCCAGCCTCCAATATATCGTTCTGTTTGTAGTTGATGCCGAATTCGGTCGTCTTGCCGGTCTCAGGCCGCAGGTTCGGATTGGGCAGGAATGGGAAGGTGACACCCGCCGGATGGTTGCCGCTGATCAGCGTCTCCGTCAGCGAGGGCGAACGGTAGCCCTCCGCGTAAGTGCCATAGAATTGCAAGCCGGCAAGGCTGGCGTTGTCGAAGGGCGAGACGCCGACGGTGATGCGCGGCGACAACCGGTCACCCGATGTATCGTGGGTGTCATCCCTGAGGTTGTAGCTGTCGTAACGCAGCCCGGCGATGACCTCGAGCCAATCCCAGGTGAGCTTGTCCTGGACATAGGCGCCGGACACATTCCGCTTACCCGACGGCGTGTAGAAACTGTCGCCGCCGGCGGTGCCGCCAGTCTTGACGTCGTCATTCACCCAGTCGCCGCCATAGGTCAATTCGTGCGCAACGCCACCGGTCTCGAATCGCGAGGTGTTCCAGATGTCGATTGCGGCCGTGCCGACATCGAAAGTCGACGTCGAGCCTGTTGGCAGCACCACCGGAAGACCTGTGACCGGATCGAAGCGGTTTTGCGGAACAAGGCTGGTCAGGTCGAGATTGGTCTTGTTGTAGGAGGTGTTGATGTGGAGATCGAGCCAGCTCTTGTCTTCGTCCGTGATGTTGTAGCGAGCGGTGAAGGTGTTCGACTTCAGGTCGACGTCATTCACCGGCACACCGCTGCTGGTTTCGTCCCAGCTGTCGCTTGAGCCGACCCAGCCGAGCTTCAGCTCGCTGTTGTCGGTCGGGCGGATGGTGGTCTTGAGCAGGCCGCTCAATACGTCGAAGCCTGTGCCTTTGACGGTGTCGCCGCCGCCATCCTTGTAGTCGTCATAGTTGCGGTAGACGATGTTGCCCAAGACGTCCCAGTTCTCGTTGACGCGGTAGGCGCCGGTGGCGCTGGTGGTCCAGCCCTTGCCGTTGCTCTCATAGCGTCCGGTTACCGAAGCGCCCCATGTTTCCTGCGGCTTGAGGAAGTCGGCGGCGTCCTTGGTGTCGAAGAAGACGACGCCGCCGATGGCGCCCGAGCCATAGGTGTTGGCGACAGGACCGCGGATCACGTCGACGGATTTGACGAGCTCGGGGTCGATGTAGAAGGTCGACTGCGTGCCGTGGTCGGAACGCTGAAAATCCTGGCGCGCGCCGTCGACGATGACCGCGACGCGGCCGAAATCCTGCAGGCCGCGAATGTTGATGCTGGTGCTGACGCGCCTGGCGTCGGCCTGTGTCGCGACACCGGGCACACCCAGCAGCATCTCGTTCGGCGTCGTCGCCATGCGGCGGTCGAGCTGTTCCTGGTCGACATGGCTGGCAGAGGCCAGCGATTCGATCGCTGTTTCGCCGGTGCGGCTGAGCACCAGGATCTTGTCGAGCAGCGTCGCGCCTGCAGGGGCTGCCTTCTCCTGGTCAGCCTTCTTCGATTGATCCGTCTGCTCGCCTGCCGGCTGTGTTGCCTGTTGGGCATGCGCCGATGGCGCGGACAGGGCGATCGCCGCCACGCTTGCCAACAAAGCCGCCACACCGTTCGCCGCCGACCGGCCGCGCCATTCCCAGTTCACCAACAACCCCATGCCCCAACTCCAGATTCCAGGTTTCGTGCTGGCTGGCCCGTGGCTCGCTGGCATTTTTGATCGTGTCCGGCGTGTTAAATGTTGACTCATTTAATCCGGTATTGCACTGACTAGTAAACATGATTATTAAAGTCAAGAAATGAATCGGATCTTCGCAACGCCTAGCCAGACGCCCGGCACAGGAAAGGGATCGACCCAGATGAACACGCACAATCCCAATGACTTTCGCTACCGCGTCCGCCGTTCCGACGAAGCGCCCGTCACCCGTTTCGATCGGGTTCCGCTGGCGGTCAGAACATTGTCCAGCAACACGCTGTTCCAGGGCGAGCATGAGATCGGCATCGAGCATCACGGCGCGCTCTACCGGCTGAAGATCACCCGCCAGGGCAAGCTCATTCTCAACAAGTAAGGCCCATTTCAGCAAGTAAGGTATGGCAGTAGGGACGAGACATGGACCAGCGCGTAAAACCCGCCCCGCATGAAGTCCGGCGGGCACGGACGGAAAATCCGAAAACGCGCGAGCGTGACCTGGCCGCCCAACTCGGCATTTCGGAAGCCGAGTTGGTCGCCGCGCATTGCGGCGACGGCGTCATCCGCGTCGAGCCGCGCGTCAACGACCTCTTGACCGGTCTCGAGGCCGTCGGTGAGGTGATGGCGCTGACCCGTAACGAAAGCGCGGTGCACGAAAAGATCGGCGTTTACGACAAGGTCGTCACCGGTAACCACAATGCCATGGTGCTTGGCGAGAACATCGACCTGCGCATCTTCCCAAAGGTCTGGGCGCATGGCTTTGCCGTGGAGAAGCGCGAGGGCGACGACATCCGCCGCAGCCTGCAGTTCTTCGATGCGGCAGGCGAGGCGGTGCACAAGGTGCATCTGCGGCCGGCCTCCAGCCTCTATGCCTACCAGAAGCTGGTCGCCGCGCTGGAATCGTCCAACCAGGAACCGACGGTCGCCATTACAGGGCAAGCCTTCGACGATGAGGGCGAAGCCACGGCGACGACCGCCAACCTTGACGATCTGCGCGACCGCTGGAGCCGGCTGACTGACGTGCACCAGTTCTTCGGCATGCTGAAAACGCTCAAGCTCAGTCGCCGCCAGGCGGTGCGCATGGTCGGAACGGACTATGCCTGGCTGCTCGACAATGATGCTGTGAGGGCCATGTTCCACCATGCCTCCGAAGGCGAGATGCCGATCATGTGCTTCGTCGGCAACCGCGGCTGCATCCAGATCCATTCCGGACCGGTCAAGTCGATCAAGCCGATGGGGCCGTGGATCAATGTGCTGGATGAGACCTTCCACCTGCACCTGCGCACCGACCACATCCATGAAGTCTGGGCGGTGCGCAAGCCGACCAAGGACGGCCATGTCACCTCGCTGGAGGTCTATGCCGCCAATGGCGAGATGATCATCCAGTTCTTCGGCAAGCGCCATGAAGGCGAAAGCGAGCGCGACGATTGGCGCTTCCTGGCCGAGAACCTGCCGCGCATCCCGAACCCGACGGCAGCCTGAGGAACAAAACGATGTCTTTTCTTTCGAAATCGCCGACCGTGCGTGGCGCAATGGTCGGCCTCTCCCTCGTTTTTGCCATGCCGCAGCCGGCTGCCGCCACCGAAGGCGTCTCGATTTTCACGGACAGCTCGAAGATCGTCGCCATAGGCGGTTCGATCACCGAGATCGTCTATGCGCTTGGCGAAGAGAAACATCTGGTGGCGCGCGATTCCAGCAGCCGCTATCCGAAGGCGGCGTTCGATCTGCCCGATGTCGGCTACATGCGCGCGCTGTCGCCGGAAGGTGTGCTGTCGGTCAATCCGACCGGCATCCTGGCGCTGCACGGCAGCGGTCCCAAGGAAGCCGTCGACGTGCTGAAGAAGAGCAGCGTTCCGTTCATCGAAGTGCCCGAGCATTATAGCCACGAAGGCATCCTCGATAAGGTCCGCATCGTCGGCAAAGCGCTCGGCGTCGACGCCAAGGCCGAGATCCTGGCCAAAGAGCTCGATGCCAAGCTGACATCGGCCGAAAAGCAGACCGCCTCGATCAAGGAGCGCAAGCGCATCCTGTTCGTGCTCTCGATACAGGGCGGCAAGATCCTGGCGGCCGGCGGCGATACCGCAGCCGACGGCATGGTCAAGCTGGCGGGCGGGGTCAATGCCGTCGAAGGCTTCTCCGGCTACAAGCAGATGTCCGACGAGGCGATCATCACCGCCAGGCCGGATGTGATCCTGATGATGAGCAACGCCGGTCCGCCGGTGTCGGAGGACGAATTGTTCGGCAATCCGTCTGTTGCCTCGACGCCGGCCGGAACCGCACGCAAGCTGATCCGCATCGATGGCGGCTATCTGCTCGGCTTCGGGCCGCGCACGGCTGAAGCCATCCACGACCTCGCTGTCTCGCTTTATGGCGCTGAAGTCACGGACTGAGCATCATGGTCGACCAATCGATCGCCGGCCCGGTGAAGGCGATGGCGAGTGCATCTGAAGGCGACCGCTCGGGTCGCGCCCGCATCGTCATCCTGCTGCTGTGCCTGGGGCTCACGGCTGCCGCGCTTTTGTCGCTCACGTCTGGGGCATCGGATGCTTCGGCCGTCAACGTTCTCAGGGACTGGCTGCTTGGAGCCGTCCCGGGTGATGCGGCGCTGAACGCGCGTGACAGCCTGATCGTCTACGACATCCGCTTGCCGCGCATCATCCTCGGCATGCTGGTCGGCGCGGCCCTCGCAGTGTCCGGCGCCGTCATGCAGGGGCTGTTCCGCAATCCGCTGGCCGATCCCGGCCTGATCGGCGTTTCCGCCGGCTCCAGCCTCGGCGCGGTCGCCGTCATCGTGCTTGGCACCACGGTGCTGGCGCCGGTGACAGCCTTGTTCGGCACGCTCGCGCTGCCACTGGCCGCCTTCTTCGGCGGCCTTGCCACGACACTGGTGCTCTATCAGGTCGCCACGCGACGGGGGCAAACCTCGGTCGCCACCATGCTGCTCGCCGGCATCGCGCTGGCGGCGCTCGCCATGGCCTTGACCGGCATCCTCATCTTCATGGCCGACGATCGCCAGCTGCGCGACCTGACCTTCTGGCAATTGGGATCGCTCGGCGGCGCGACCTGGCAGAAGATCGGTTCTGTCGGGCCGATCATCATACTGGCACTGGCGGCGCTGCCGTTCCTGGCGCGGGGCCTCAACGCGCTGGCATTGGGCGAGGCGACCGCCGGCCATCTCGGCATTCCGGTGCAGCGGCTGAAATACACGGCCATCATCGGTGTCTCGGCGGCGGTCGGTGCATCCGTCGCCGTCAGTGGCGGCATCGGCTTCGTCGGCATTGTCGTGCCGCATCTGCTGCGCCTGCTGATCGGTCCGGACAACCGCTACCTGCTGCCGGCCTCGGCGCTGCTCGGTGCCTCGCTGCTGTTGTTGGCGGATGCTGTCGCCCGCACCATCGTGGCGCCGGCCGAATTGCCGATCGGCATCGTCACCGCGATATCAGGCGCGCCGTTCTTCCTGTGGATCCTGCTGCGCAAGCGCGGTGTCGTTGATCTGTAAAGCTCTGGATCTGTGAGACTTTTTGTGAGGCTGGGATGATCGAGGCAAGGGACGTTTCCGTGGCGATTGCTGGAAAGCGCATCGTCGGCGGGGTCGATTTCGATGCGCGGCCCGGCGAGATCGCGGCCATCGTCGGCCCCAACGGCTCCGGCAAGACGACTTTCCTCAAGGCCTTGTCGGGCGAGCTCGCCTATACCGGACGCGTCGCACTCAACGGACGCGATCTTGCGACAATGAAGCCGGTCGAAATTGCGGTGCATCGCGCGGTGCTGCCGCAGGCGACGACGCTGTCCTTCCCGTTCACGGTTCGCGAGGTGGTCAAGCTTGGCCTTGTCGGCGGACGCTCGGGTGCCTTACCGGGCGAGGATGCGCGGTTGCCGGAGCGGGCGCTGGCGTGCGTCGATCTCGATGGTTTTGCCGGGCGTTTCTACCAGGAGCTTTCGGGCGGCGAGCAGCAGCGCGTCCAGCTTGCACGCGTGCTGTGCCAGGTCTGGGCGCCGGTGCTCGACGGCAAGCCGCGTTATCTGTTCCTCGACGAGCCGGTTTCCAGCCTCGACATCAAGCACCAGCTGATCATCATGAACATCGCCCGCGATTTTGCCCGAAGGGGCGGCGGCGTGGTCGCCATCCTGCACGACCTCAATCTGACCGCGATGTATGCCGACCGCATCTTCGTCATGCATCGCGGCCGGCTGGCCGCGACCGGGTCGCCGCTGGATGTGCTGAGCGACGATCTGATCGAAAAGGTGTTCGACTGCCGGCTCAGGGTCGGCGTGCTGCCGACAGGGAACGTTCCCTTCGTCTTGCCGCAATCGTCGGTCGGTTGACGTTCCGAGTGGGGCCGGCCTGTCCAGGTCAGGCGGCCGGGGCGCGGCGCTCCAGCATGTCGATGCCGAGCAGGTTTCGGACATTCGGCCTCGCCGCCACCATGTCGGCGACTGTGTAGCGGGCAAGCACGGCGAAGAAGGCATTGAGAGCCTCGCGCAGCGCTGAATTCAGCGCGCAGCTGTCGACCAGCGGGCATTCGGCCGCATCGTTCTCGAAGCATTCGGCCATGGCGAAGCTCTCTTCCGTCACGCGCACGACGTCGAAGAGGCTGATCGCCTCCGCGGCACGGCCAAGCCGGACGCCGCCATTGCGGCCGCGCACCGTCGCCACCAAGCCATGCTCGACCAGTGGCTGCAGGATCTTGAACAGGAACAGTTCCGACACCGAATAGGCGGCCGCGATTTCGGGAATGCGGCTCAGCCGGTCATTGTTGGCGGCACAATACATCAGGATGCGCATGGCATAATTGGTCTGGCGTGTAAGCCGCATTTTTGTCCTCACTAGGGGCCGGCGCGGTGCAACCACGCCGGATTCCAGAACTTTGCTGGCGCGGCTCT
Organism: Mesorhizobium sp. P3_A8; assembly: GCF_056402995.1. Classification (NCBI taxonomy): domain Bacteria; kingdom Pseudomonadati; phylum Pseudomonadota; class Alphaproteobacteria; order Hyphomicrobiales; family Phyllobacteriaceae; genus Mesorhizobium; species Mesorhizobium sp. P3_A8. Next base: position 135,468 of record NZ_JBFUGI010000009.1, read on the forward strand.
GACCCGGAATTTCGGATTCGCCACACTGGCCTGAGGCGAATATGGCCTATACCTTGGAATAATTCCAGACTAGCCGGGCGTGATAGATGAATATTCTCGTCAACTTTATGTGCGCAACCCGGCAAAATGCCGGGAAAGCGGGCTGTCACGGGCATTTCGGCGGTCGAGGCACTAGATAGGTCCGAGATAGCCCCGAGATCGACCAGAGGTCGACCAGAGTTCGACGAGGAACAGTTCATCTATGTCACAATCGGCTCCGTCCCTGGCGCCTGTCCGTTTCGATGCCGACGGGGCCGCCAAGCTCTCCGCGCTGCGGCGCACCAAATTCATCGCCACGGCCGCGCTGGCGTTTTTCGTGCTGGTGTTTGCCCTGGCCAAGTCGTTCGAGGGCTCCTACCCATGGCTGGGCTTCGTCGCTGCCTTCGCCGAGGCGGCGACCATTGGCGGGCTGGCCGACTGGTACGCGGTGGTGGCGCTGTTCAGGCGGCCGCTCGGGCTGCCGATCCCGCACACCGCCATCATTCCGGAAAACCAGAACCGCATCGCCGATAATCTCGGCCGCTTCATCGAGGCCAATTTCCTGGCGCCGGAGCCGGTGCGCGAGAAACTTGCCGAGGTCGATTTTGCGGCACTTGTCGCCGACTGGCTGGCCGATGCCGAGCGTGCCGCCGGCCTGTCGCGTTTCGTCGTGCGGCTGGTGCCGCAGACGCTTGCCGCGGTCGAGCAATCCGGCCTGCGCGGCTTCGTCACCAGCCGCATGCTCGAGCAGATCGAAAAAGTGCCGCTGGCCCCGCTGGCGGCGGAACTGTTGTCGGCGCTTACCGACGACCGCCGCCACCAGAAGCTGTTCGACGAGTTCACCAAGGTGATCGGCCGCTTCCTGAACGACGAACAGGCACTGGCGACAATGCGCGAAAAGATCCGCGAGGAGCTGCCGTCGCTGTTCAACCTGTTCCGGGCCGACGCCTACCTCCTGAAGAAGATCGTCGCTTCGGCGGGTTCCTTGCTCGATGAGGTGCGGGCCGATCCCGACCATCCGATGCGCGCCGAGTTCGACCGTTTCGCGCAGGGCTTCATCGAAAAACTCAGAACATCGAAGCAATATGCCAAACGCGCCGAGCAGATGAAGCGGGATTTTCTGGCTCGGCCGGAGGTCAAGGGATTGGCCGGCGACATGTGGGAGAGCCTCAGCCTGTTCATCGAGCAGGACGCCAAGGCGCCGAATTCGGTGATCCGCGCGCATCTCGCCAACATGTTCGTCGAGGTCGGCCGTCATCTCGCCGGTGATGCGCAGATCCGGGCCGACATGAACCAGGGCTTCGTCGTGGCGCTGGCCTCCTTCGTCGAGAGCCAGAAGAGCGGCGTGTCGAAATTCATCGCCGACCAGGTCAAGCGTTGGGACCTGGCGCAGCTGACGCGGCTGATCGAGATGAACATCGGCAGGGACCTGCAATACATCCGCTTCAACGGCATGATCATCGGCGGGCTGGCGGGTATCGTGCTCTACACGATCGAACTGCTGCTCCCGGTCCATTGATGCGCATCGATCGCCAGCTTCGAAATGGACACGCGGCACGCGAGTGCTATGCTCCCCGGCGAGGGCACCCGCATTTGCGGCAAAGGGGAGAAGACATCATGGCAAAACAACCGGAATCCGATTCCTTCATGGACATGTTCGGCAGGTTTGGCCGTGACCTGAAGGTGCCCAATGTCGATGTCGAGGCGATCCTTGCCCACCACCGAAAGAACCTCGAAGCCTTGGAGAAATCGGCGCGGGCCGGCGCCGCCGGCGCAACCTCGCTGTTGTCGAGGCAACGTGAACTGCTGCAGGACACGCTGCGCGAGGTTGCCGACATGGCGCAGAGCTACCGGGCGCCGGGCAATCCGCAGGAGTTGATGGCCAAACAGACGGAGTTCGCCCGCAAATCCTTCGAGGCTGCGCTGAAGAATGCCGGCGAGGTGGCCGAACTGGCCCGGAAATCCGGCACCGAATCGATCGAAATCCTGCGCGCGCGCATCAAAGAGGCGATGGAGGAAGTGCGCGCCGGCTATGGGCAGAAATAGGCTCTTGCAGCCTGCCGTTTCGCCTTCGCAGGGCACGCGGCCTCCCGACTTTGCAACCTTGCCCATAGTTGCATTCGCGCCACGGATAGGCTCCCGGCAGTCTTGGAACGTCCAAGAATCCGAATTCGGTCTGCCATTGCTGGGTAAGGCATGGCACGATTCAGCCGGAATTCGGCGGAACGGATTCACGCAGGGCGAATTGACAGGGGCCGTCCGTTCGTGGTCCGGAGGCGCGGCAAGCTATCGGGAAAGCAGGAATGACAGAAGTACGGCCTAAAACGCCGCCGACCTACGAGCAGTTGAGAACGATGTCCGGGCAGGAGCTCGGTGTCTCGGAATGGACAACGGTCGACCAGGACCGCATCAACCAGTTCGCCGAATGCACTGGCGACCATCAATGGATCCATGTCGACCCCGAACGGGCGCGGCGGCAAAGCCCGTTCCGCACGACGATCGCGCATGGCTATCTGACACTGTCGATCATCGGTGCACTGGCGCTCGGCATGGGCATCGTGCCGGAAAACACCCAAGCCGCGTTCAACTATGGCTTCGACAAGGTGCGTTTCCTGGCGCCGGTTAGGGTCGGTGCGCGCATCAGGCTGCGCACGGTCCTGCTCTCCATGGAAGACAGGGGGCCGGGCCAGTATCTGATGAAGGCAGCCAACACGGTCGAGATCGAAGGTGAGGAAAAGCCGGCACTGATAGCGGAAACGCTGGTCATGCTTTATGAGCGCCGCAAGCGGGCAGGGGCCTGAGCGGCACTGCCTTGAGCTGTGGCCTCGACGTCAGGACTTTCATGGCGATTGCTCGGATCGTTGACGCCTGACTGCCGTATTTGCCGAAAGCAGCGCAAGGATTAGCGCAATCGCGGCCAGCGCTGTCGCCACCTGAAAGGTGACCTGCATCCCGCGCGCTGCCGCGCCGGAACTCAGAAGCTCCTGGCCAACCCCTTGCCGAGCACCGGCCGATGCCACCGCGAAGATGGCGCCCATCAGGGATGCGCCGGTGATGAGGCCGAGATTGCGCGACAGGTTGAGCAGGCCTGATATGACGCCGCGCTCGCCGGCGCCGACACCGCTCATGACGGCCGCATTGTTGGAGGTCTGGAACAGGGCATAGCCGAAGCAGGTGACGGTGATGGGAATGACATAGCTGGCAATGCCGAGTCTGGTCAGGGCAAGTGACAAAAGGAATGTGCCTATGGCGAGGCTGAACAGGCCGGCGACCATCATCCTGTTGGCTCCGAATCGATCGGCAAGCCGCCCGGCCAGCAGCGCCGACAAGGTCGAGACGAGCGGCCCGGTCGAAAGCACCACGCCGACCATCGCGGCATCGAGCCCCAGCCCCCGCGACAGATAGAAAGGGGCAACCACCAGGGTCGCCATCATCACGGTCGCAACGATCAGGCTCATGACGAGGCTGGCGCTGAGCCGCGGATCCCTGAAGCTGGCAAGCTGGACCAGGGGGTTCTTCACGCTCCTCTGCGCGATGACGAATAGACCGATGCCGGCAGCGGTCGCGGCCAGCAGGCCGATGTTGAGCGGACCGAAATTACCCCGACCAAGCGTCATGGCCAGTGCATAAGCGGCGAGCGTTAGGGCCAGCAGGACAGTGCCTGTCGCGTCGAACTTGCCTTGAGCGGCCTGCGCGCTCTTGCCGTGGGCGGGCAAGGCGCGCCAGGCGAGGGCAAAGGTCAGGAGGCCCAGCGGCACATTGACGAGGAAGATCGCCCGCCAGCCAAGGCCGGCGATCAGCAGACCGCCGAGCGAGGGGCCGAGCGTCGTGCCGATCGCCGACATGGCGCCGAGCAGGCCCATGGCGCTGCCGGTCCGCTCCTTGCTTACCGTCTCCGCGACAAAGGCCAGCGTCAGCGCCATCATCAGCGCCGCGCCGAGCCCTTGCACGGCCCGTGCCGCGATCAGCAGCCACAGCGTCGGCGCCAAGCCGCAGAGCACCGACGCCGCTGTGAACAGCGCGATGCCGCCAAGCAGCAAGGGGCGGCGCCCGAACATGTCGGCCAGCCGCCCGGCGCTGACGATCAGCGTCGTGATGGCAAGGAGATAGGCGAGAACCACCCATTGCACGGCCTGGAACGACGCCCCGAACGCCTGCATCAGCGAGGGCAGGCCGACGCTGGCAATGCTGGTTCCGAGCGACGACAGCAGTGTGGCGAGCGACAGGCTTGCCAGCGCCCAGCCGGCGGATTCCTTCTGTTGCGGCGCTGATGTCAGCCTATTTTGCGCGGCGACTTCCATGGCGATCTCCTTTTTATTGGCTCCGGAACCGGAACTGTCGGAGATCTAGTCTTGTGATCGATATGGCGGAAGGCGCAGCATTTGCATCATATTCGTGTATCAAACGCCACATCATGCTATGGTCCGCTGATGACATCGCCCGATCTCAACCTGCTTTTCGCCCTCGACGTTTTGCTGGAGGAAGGCAGCGTCGCCCGCGCCGCGCGCCGCCTGCGTCTCAGCCCTTCGGCGATGAGCCGGACACTGGCGCGGCTGCGCGAGGCAACGGGCGATCCTTTGCTGGTCCGCGCTGGGCGCGGCCTGGTGGCGACGCCGCGCGCGGAGGAATTGCGGCGGCAGGTCGGCCCTGTCGTCCAGGATGCGGAGGCGCTGCTGCGCCCTGCCGAGCTGCTTGATCCCGCTAGCCTGGACAGGGTCTTCACGCTGCGCACCAATGAGGGCTTCGTCGAGGAATTCGGGCCTCGTCTGGTCGCCCGCATCGAGGCCGATGCGCCAGGAGTGCGGCTGCGTTTCGCGCCAAAATCCGACAAGGATGTGATGTCGCTGCGCGAAGCGGCGATTGACCTCGAAATCGGCGTTGCCGGTGAAACCGGGCCCGAAGTGCGCATCCAGGCGCTGTTTCGCGATCGCTTCATTGGCGCCGTTCGAGCCGGTCATCCCCTGAGCAAGGGCACGGTGACGCCCGAGCGCTATGCGGCTTGCCGGCATATCAGTGTTTCGCGGCGTGGCCGCGAGAAGGGGCCGATCGACCAGGCTTTGAGCGGGCTTGGCCTGCAGCGGACGGTTGCGTGCATGGTCTCGGGTTTCTCGGCCGCGCTCGCCATGGCGCGCGCCTCGGACCTGATCGCCAGCGTGCCGGAGCGGCACACGGCTGGTGCCCGCACAGGCATGCATAGTTTTCCGCTGCCGGTCGCCACGATGGAGGTCACCATCTCCATGCTCTGGCATCCGCGCCTCGATGCCGATCCCGCGCAACGCTGGTTGCGCGACTGTGTGCGGGAGGTCTGTGCGGGGCGCTAAGATCAGCGCGCCATCGCCGCCTCAAGCACCTTAAATATCCGCTTGTCTTCGCATTGGGCGACGTTGAAGCGCAGGAAGCGGCTGGCCGTCTGGGACAGGCTGAACGCATTGCCGGGCGCCAGCACGACATTATCGGTAAGCGCCCGGCGTGCGACTTCGGCCGCGTCGACGCCATCGGGCAGGCTGCACCACAGGAACAGGCCGGCCGGCTGCTCGATCCACGGCGTGATGCCGAGCGCCTTCAGCCGGGTGCCGGTCTCGGCCATGGCGCGCGCCAGCTTGGCGCGCAGCAAATCCATATGCTTGCGGTAGCTGCCGTCCTTCAGCAGCGTCAGCACCAGTTCGGCCGCCAGCCGTCCGCCGCCGAAGGTGGTGGCGATCTTGAGGTCGGTCAGGCCTTCAATCCAGTCGCGCGGCGCGGCGATGAAACCGCAGCGGATCGATGCTGACAGCGTCTTGGAGAAGCTGCCGATCTGCACAACGCGGCTGAGGCCATCGAAGGCCGCGAGCCTCGGGGCAGGGGCATGTTCGAAATCGGCGAAGATGTCGTCCTCGACGATGGTCAGGTCCGACTGGTCGGCGAGCTTCAGCAAACGATGCGCGGTGACCGGAGACAGGATGGCGCCGGTCGGGTTGTGGATGGCGGAGTTGGTGATGTAGAGGCGCGGCCGATGCTCGGCGAGCGCCTGCGCGAACAGCTCGATATCGGGCCCCGACGGTGTGTAGGGCACGCTGACGACCTTGGCCCGGTGGGCGCGCAGCAGAGCGTGGAAATTGAAATAGCAGGGATCGTCGACCAGCACGGTGTCACCGGGTTCGATCAAAAACCGGCACAAGAGGTCGATGGCCTGCGTGCCCGATTCCGTCAGCATGATCTGCTCGGGCGAGACTTCGATGCCGTGCCCGGCCATGCGCCGCGCCAGCAGCTGCCGCAGCGGCGGCAGGCCGAGCGGCGTGCCGTAATCGGCCAGCGCGACATCGTCGGCACGCGCCACCGTGCGCAGCGCCCGGCGCAGCCCGGCCTGCGGCATCCGGGCGGCCGGCAGCCAACCACAGCCGGGTTTCAGGGTCTCGTCGCCGGCATCCAGCGACTGGCGCGAGACCCAGAGCGGGTCGACGGCGCGGTCGAGCCGGGGACCGATCTCGGCCAGCGACAGCGGCGCCAGCGAGCCGGCGGTATAGAAACCGGACCCTGGCCGGGAGCGAATCGTGCCTTCGGCGGCAAGCCGCTCATAGGCTTCGACCACGGTGGATTTCGACACCTGCATGGATTGGGCGAAGGCGCGGATTGAGGGCAGTCGGGCTCCCGGTGTCAGGCTGCGCGCGGCGATCCGCTGGCGGATGGTCGCCATGACGCTTTCGACGAGGGTGGGGGCGCCCAGGGTTCGTGCACCGTCGGTTTCCAAGGCTAAGTCCGCAATCTGTACTGCTCAGTCTTCCATTACAGTTTCGCTGAATTGTACCCCATTGTCGCTGGCTGCGCCATGGCATCTGCCCGATAGAGGGCGAAAGACATGGAGCCTGGAATGGACAAGAGCACGAGCGGCTGGCTGAACGGATTTATCGGCGTGTTGATCTTCTCCGGCTCGCTGCCGGCGACGCGCGTGGCTGTGATGGACTTCGACCCGACATTCGTGACATCGGCCCGCGCCGCGATTGCAGGACTGCTTGGCCTGGCAATGCTGCTCTTGTTCCGGCAGAAACGCCCGGAGCGGGGCGATCTCTTGTCGCTGGTGATCGTCGCGCTGGGCGTGGTGGTCGGCTTTCCCTTGCTGACCGCGCTGGCGCTCAAGCACGTCACCTCCGCCCACTCGATCATCTTTGTCGGCCTGCTGCCGCTGGCAACCGCGATCTTCGGCGTGCTGCGCGGCGGTGAGCGTCCACGACCGGCGTTCTGGCTGTTTTCCTGCATCGGCAGCGCGTTGGTCGCGGGCTTCGCGCTGATGCAAGGCGTGACGGCCTCGCCGGTTGGCGATGGCCTGATGCTGGCCGCCATCGTCGTCTGCGGCCTGGGCTATGCCGAGGGAGCCGCGCTGTCGCGCAGGCTCGGTGGCTGGCAAGTGATCTGCTGGGCGCTGACGCTGTCACTGCCGATCATGCTGGTGCTGACCGTTGCGACGCTGCCACCGTCCTTTGCCGCCGTCGGCTCGCATGCCTGGATTGGTCTCGCCTATGTCTCGCTGTTCAGCATGCTGATCGGCTTCGTCTTCTGGTATCGCGGCCTCGCCCAGGGCGGCATCGCCGCCGTTGGACAGTTGCAACTGCTGCAGCCCTTCTTCGGCCTCGCGTTGGCGGCGACGCTGCTGCACGAGCAGGTCAGCCCGCTGATGGTGGTGGTTACGCTCGGCGTCGTCGCGTGCGTGTTCGGGGCGAAGAAGTTTGCGCGGTAGTTCGGTAAGCGAATCCCGCGCCTAGAACTTCGTCACCACCCCAATGCCGATACCCTCAAAACCGCCCATCGCCATTAGCGCCGCGGGCGCTTCGTCGAGGCTGATCTTCTTGCCGACCAGAAGCTCGGGTTTGAGCTTGCCGTTGCGGATCATGTCCATCATCGCCTGGTAGCGATAGGCCTGCATGCCGTGGCTGCCGAGGATTTCGAGTTCGAAGGCGATGATCTTGTCCATCGGCACTTGCGGGCGGGCGTGTTCGCCCAGCATCAGGCCGACCTGCACATGGCGGCCGCGCCGGCGCAGATTGGCGATCGAGTTGAACGAGGTGGTGGGGTGGCCGAGCGCGTCCATCGACATATGCGCGCCGCCATTGGTGATCTGCTTGACGGCCTTGACCACATTCGGCGTCGTTGACGCGTTGATGGTCGCCACCGCGCCGATCTTTTTGGCAAATTCCAGCTTCTCGTCGGTGAGGTCGATGGCGATGACATTGGCGCCCATCGAGCTGGCGATCATGATCGCCGACAGGCCGACGCCGCCGCAGCCATGCACCGCCACCCATTCGCCGGGCTTGACCCGCCCCTGGTCGACGATGGCGCGAAAGGAGGTGACGAAGCGGCAGCCGAGGCTGGCGGCGGTGGCATATTCCATTTCTTCCGGCAGGCGCACCAGATTGGTGTCGGCATGCTCGATGCCGACATATTCGGCGAACGAGCCCCAGCCGGTGAAGCCGGGCTGCGTCTGGTGTTCGCAGACCTGATGGTTGCCCGAGGTGCATTCGAAGCAGCGGCCGCAGCCCACGGCAAATGGCACGGTTACCCGGTCGCCGGCCTTCCAGCGGCTGACCTGCTTGCCGGCGGCGACGACGACGCCGGCCAGCTCGTGTCCCGGGACATGCGGCAAGGTGATGCCGTCATCATGGCCCATCCAGCCATGCCAGTCGCTGCGGCAGAGCCCGGTCGCCTCGACCTTGATGACGACTCCATCGGCCGCCGGCTTCGGATCGGGAACGGTCTGGATCGTCGGCGCTTCGCCGAATTTCTCGAAGACGACGGCTTTCATTGGTTACTCCACCCTAAAACAGCATGCGCTATCAGAAACGATAGCCGATTCCCTGTCCGGTCAAGCGGAAATCGACTCCGCCAGGCAGACCGGTCCGCCGAACCAGCAAGGGCGGTCAGCTGTTTTCCTGGTTGCGGAAATCGGCGAGCCGTGTGTCGCCGGGAACGAGCAACCGTCCATCCTCGGCATGCACTTCCAGGCGCCTGATCGGCCGGCCGCTCTCGATGTCGACCATGAAAGTGTAGGGCTCGCCCGGTCCGGAGAAATAGGTTTCGCCCCATTGCCGCAAGGCTACCAGGACGTAGAACAGGCCGCGTCCCTTTTGCGTCAGAACATACTCATGGTGCGCGCTGCCGTCGGGGGCGGGAACCGTTTCCAGGATGCCGTGCGCGACCAGATTGCGCAGCCGCGCGGACAGGATGTTCTTGGCGACACCGAGGCTCTTCTGGAACTCGCCGAAGCGGCGCAATCCGTCGAAAGCATCGCGCACGATGAGCAGCGACCACCAGTCGCCGATCGCGTCGAGCGGCCGGGCGATGAGGCAATCCGCTTCGTGGTGGCTCGTTCGTTTCACCATGGCAATCGTTGGTCCAGGATTGTTGTTTCGGTTGCAAGATAAAACCCTTCCGTCTATCCAGCAAGTGGTTTCAAGTTGAAACCTTTTGCGGAGAGCGACATGAATGTGCGGGTGGTGAACAGCGACGCAACAGGCGCGGAGCGCTCTGATGGACTGCCGCAGGTCACGCCGGCGTCACCACCGGGACTGTCGGCAATGACCGCGCTGGTCTTCGCCGTCGCCTGCGGCCTGAGCGTCGCCAATGTCTATTTCGCCCATCCGCTGCTCGATGCCATGGCCCATGATTTTGCCATCGCGCCGGCCTCGGTCGGCATCGTGGTGACGGTCACCCAGATCGGTTATGCGCTCGGCCTGTTCTTCATCGTGCCGCTTGGCGACCTGTTCGATCGCCGCAAGCTGATCGCCGGTCAGGCTATCCTTTCGGCCGTGGCGCTGATCGCGGTCGGGATTGCGCCGAATGCCGCGATGCTGCTGGCAAGCCTCGCGGTTGTCGGGCTGCTTGCCGTGGTGGTTCAAGTGCTGGTGGCTTACGCCGCCGATCTCGCCGTGCCGTCCGAGCGCGGGCGGGCGGTCGGCACCGTCACCAGCGGCGTCATCCTTGGCATCCTGCTCGCTCGCTTCGTCGCCGGCGTCGTCGCCGACTTTGCCGGCTGGCGCTGGGTCTATCTGATCTCGGCGGCGCTGACGCTCGTCATGGCGGTGGTTCTCTTCCTCATCTTGCCACGTCACGAGGCGGAGCGGCCACGCACATCCTATCCGCGCCTGTTGGGCTCGGTGGTGCTGTTGTTCGTGCAGGAGCCGCTGTTGCGCGTGCGCGCCGTGCTCGCCATGCTGATCTTCGCCACCTTCAATGTGCTGTGGGCGCCGCTGGTGCTGCCGCTGAGTGCCGCGCCGTTTTCACTTTCGCACACCGAGATCGGATTGTTCGGCCTGGCCGGTGTCGCAGGCGCTCTCGGTGCCCGCTGGACGGGCGGCCTTGTCGATCGCGGGCGCGGCCAACTGGTCACCGGCCTCAGCCTGTTGTTGATGACGGCCGCCTGGTTGCCGATCGCCTTCATGGGCCAGTCGCTGTGGCTGCTTGTCGTCGGCATCGTCATGCTGGATCTGGCGATCCAGGCCGTCCATGTCACCAACCAGAGCCTGATTTTCGCCCGCCGGCCGGATGCGCGCAGCCGTCTGGTCGGCGGCTACATGATCTTCTATTCGCTCGGCAGCGCGCTCGGCTCGATCGCCTCGACCATGGTCTATGGCGCCATGGGCTGGAGTGGCGTCTGTATGTTGGGCGGCGGCATCGGCCTGTTGGCGCTGGCGTTCTGGGCGCTGACGCTGCGCGTGGCCCGATGAAGATCTACTCCGCGTCGATCTGATTCTGCGGTGCTGCTTTCTGAAAAGCCGGCAGCGCCATGCAGGCGGCGTTGATGCGGGTGATCGTCGGGTAGGGCGTCAGATCGACGCCGAAGCGGGCATTGCTGGTGATTTGCGCCGCCAGGCAGATGTCGGCGAGCCCCGGCGCTTCGCCATGGCAGAATGTTCCGGTCTCAGACGAGGAAGCCAGAATCTTTTCAAGCGGCTGAAAGCCTTCGTTGACCCAGTGGCGGAACCAGTTGGTGATGTCCTCGTCGCCGGCGCCGAACAAGGTGCGCAGCGAGGTCAGCACGCGCAGATTGTTCACCGGATGGATGTCGCAGGCAATCATCTGCGCCAGCATTCTGACGCGCGCCCGGCCAAGTGCGTCCCTGGGCAGTAGCGGCGGCGCCGGCTGGATCTCGTCGAGATATTCGATGATTGCCAGCGACTGCGTCAAAAGCGTGCCGTCGTCGAGCACCAATGCCGGCACCAGCCCCTGCGGATTGACCGCGAGATAGGCCGGTTCCAGATGATCGCCGTGGCGCAAATGATGCGGGACATAGTCATAGCTCAGTCCCTTCATCTCAAGCGCTATCCGCGCCCGATAAGAAGTGGAGGAGCGATAGTAGTTGTGCAGGATGAGTTCGCTCATGGGCTCACTTCGGTTGGCCGATGGTCACTTCGATCGTCCCGATGCCGTCGACGCCGCCGGTCATCGTTTCGCCCGGCTTGACCGCGCCGACGCCGGCCGGCGTGCCGGTGAAGATCAGGTCGCCGGGTTGCAATTCCATCGCCTCGCTGCAGATCGAGACGATATCGGCAATTGGCCAGATCAACTCGGTGAGGTCGGCATCCTGTTTCACCGCGCCGTTGACGGCGAGCCAGATACGCCCCTTCGTTGGGTGCCCGGATTCCTGCGCGGGAACCAGCGGGCCGCAAGGGGCGGAGCGGTCGAAGGCTTTCGACCAGTCCCAAGGTCGCGCCGCCTTCTTGGCCTCATCCTGGAGATCGCGGCGGGTGAGGTCGATGCCGACGCCATAACCCCAGACATGATCGAGCGCCCGGTCTCGCGCAATGCGGAAGCCCGGTTTGCCGATCGCGGCCACCAGTTCGATTTCATGGTGCAGATTGGCCGTCAGCGGCGGGTAGGGGATCTCTGTGCCGGAATCGACCACCGCATCGGCCGGCTTGGTGAAGAAGAAGGGTGGATCGCGCTCATCATTGCCGAGTTCGCGCGCGTGCGCCGCATAGTTGCGGCCGACGCAGAAAATACGCCGCACGGCAAAACGCTCTGGCGACCCGCTGATGGCGACGGAAGGCGTTGGCGGCACGGGAAGGACGAAGGCGGTCATGACGGTCTCTGCGTTGAATATGGGATGCCGATGGCACCTTTGACCGATTTCGGGGACCGGACAAGGCGTCGCTTTTCATAAAGCACGGGCTTTGCCCATGCTGTACAAGGAATTCAGGGTTCCCATCACTTTTGCAGCAGTGCATCCTATCAACTGGCGATAGACTATTTGCCAATAATCCGGCCATGGTCACAGGACTATGGTGTGGCGGGTAAACCGGAACGAGCCACATGACAGTATCCAATGATCGCGCCCGGTTCCTGATCATCGACGACCATCCGCTGTTTCGCGAGGCGCTGCACAGCGCGGTGCAGATGGCCTATCCGGAAGTCGACACGGTCGAGGCGCGCTCGATCGCCGAGGCGCTCGATCTCCTGGCAGGGATAAAGCCGTTCGATTTGGCGCTGCTCGATCTCAACATGCCCGACGTGCATGGCTTTGACGGGCTGCTGCAGCTCAGGACGCGCTATCCGCGGCTGCCGGTGGTGATCGTGTCGGGCTACGAGGAACCGCGGATCATTTCCGAGGCCTTGTCCTATGGTGCTGCCGGCTTCATCCCGAAATCGGCGCGCAAGAGCGATCTGGCCGCCGCCATCCGCTCGGTGATGGATGGTGCGATCTATGTGCCGGAAACCTATGAAGGACAGCCGGCGGACGCCGACAGCATCGACCGCGCCGACATGGTCCAGCGCCTGTCCAAGCTGACGCCACAGCAGCTGCGCGTGCTGCAGATGCTGCGCCAGGGCCTGCTCAACAAGCAGATCGCATACGAGCTGCAGGTCGGTGAGACGACGGTGAAGGCGCATGTCTCGGAGATATTGCGCAAACTCAATGTGTATAGCCGCACGCAGGCTGTCATCGAGGTTTCGAAGCTGGATAATGCCGAGCTGTTTCGGGATCAGGCGGGGTTTTGAGCTTTTACCCTCCCCCTTGTGGGGAGGGTCGATCCGCGAAGCGGAGCGGGGTGGGGGAGCTTGGCGCCGCACCCCACCCCGGCGCTGCGCGCCGACCCTCCCCATCAAGGGGAGGGTATGGAGCTAAGCCAACAAATGCGCCAGCAGCGCCCTTAGCTGCGCTGGCTTCAGCGGCTTGCGCATCAGTTCGATGCCGCCGGCGCGGGCTGCCTTGGCGACTTCCTCGGAACTGTCGGCGGTGACGATCAGCGCCGGTACGGCGCGGCCGAGATAGTCTCGGACTTCCGATATGGTGGCGGTGCCGAGATCGCCGCCGTCGAGATGCTGGTCGGCAATGACGATGTCGGGCACCCAGTCGGTGTCGCCGAGCAGGTCCATTGCGTCGTCGGTCGAGGTTGCGGACCGCACCAGGCACTGCCAGCGCTCGAGCAGGAAGGTCATGGCCTCCAGCACCTCGATGTCGTTCTCGACCAGCAGCACCTTGGTGCCGAACAGGCCGTAGCCGCGCGACCGCTCCAGGCTGGTGGCGCTGGCGATGGCGTCGGCGGGGGCGCCGATGCCGACGGGGACATCGATGTGGAAGATCGTGCCGCGCCCGACCTTCGACGAGAAGGTCACGGGATGGCCGAGCGCGCCGGCCATGCGGCGCACGATGGCAAGCCCGAGCCCGAGGCCGTTGCCGTCACGTTCCGAACTGGCCGGTGAGGTGCCGCGATGGAACTCCTCGAACACAGCCTCGCGCTGGTCCTCGGGAATGCCGCAGCCCGTGTCGGCGACATCGATGCGGATCGTGTCGCCGCGATGCCTGGTGCCGACAAGGACGCCACCGGAACGGGTATAGCCCAACGCGTTGGAGAGGATGTTCTGCAGGATGCGGCGCAGCAGCGTCCGGTCGGAGCGGACCACGGCATTGACCGGCCGGAATTTCAGCGACAGCCGTTTCATTTCCGCGACCGGCTGGAAATCCGAGCGCAGCGACGAGAACAGCGCCTCGAGGCTGACGTCGCCGATATCGGGCTGCACCACGCCGGCGTCGAGCTTTGAAATATCGAGCAGGGTGCGCAGCAGGTCCTCCATCGTTTCGAGCGAGCGCTCGACCTGGCGAACCAGCTTCCTGCCTTCGTCGCTGGTCTGCACCTCGGCGAGCGCCGAGACGGAGAGGTGGGCCGCGTTCAGAGGCTGCAGCACGTCATGGCTGGCGGCGGCGAGGAACCTGGTCTTGGACAGGTTCGCCAGCTCGGCATTTTCCTTGGCGGCGCTGAGATCGATGTTGGACTGCTCCAGCCGGCGCAGCGTCGAATGCAGTTCCTCGGTGCGCGTGCGCACGCGGTTCTCGAGCGAGATCGCGGTCTGGAACAGCGAGAAGGCATTGCCTTGCTGGTCCATAGACCGCTCGACGCGGCTGACCAGGGCGGCGTTGATCTTCTTCAGCTTTTCGAGGTCGTTTATGTCCTTGAGCGGCATCTTGTTATTCCGCGGCCCCCTATTCCGCCGCTTGCCGTTCGCCAAAGGCAATGCCGGTGAAGGTCTGGTTCAGATGCATCGACCGGTACTGTTCGCCATAGGTGCCGAAGCCGATGACATTGTTGACCCGGTAGAGCTCCGAAATGTCACGGAAGACCTGCCGGTTGCGCGCATCGAGCCGGCGCAGCACGCAGTCGAAGCCGAGGATCAGGTCGATACCGCCCAGTCTGTCCTCGACCTCGCGCAGCGCCGCGCGCGTCGATTCCACCATGTCCTTGGGCTGGGCGATCGACAGCACGACGCCGTCGTCGATGGCGCAGAAGAACGACAGCGAGCCATCCGCGTGCATCCTCTGGATCGAGCGGCAGTAATATTCGCCGCCCACCTTCACCACCACCGGATGCGAGGCGAAGCTCAGCGGCGTCAGGGTCTGCGGCAGGATGCCGACGGAAGCGGCATATTCCTCCGCCGCATTGGTGGCGTTGAACTCGCGCACGATGCGGTGATCGGCATCGGACGCCGTCACCACCAGCTTTTCGTCGGTCGGAACGAAATTGTCGGTCTTGAAGACGTGGAACGGAATTTCCGTCGATATCAGCACGATGATGGCGCTGTCCGAGGTGACGGCGCCATTCGAGATCAGGCGCGTCGTCTCGAATTTCAAATCGTCGCCGGCCGAGCCGCCGAGCAGCGGTATGTCGTCAAGACCCCAGTGGATGGCCGAGCTGACCGCTTCCTCGGCATAGGACAGTCCATCGATGAAGCAGAGCGCGAAGGTGTTGCTGGTCTGCTCGCAGCCAAGCCGGCCGCGTAGCGTGCGCCGCAAGGCCTCGACCTCGCCGGTGATCCTGTCCATGCCCGACGAGGACAGATTGTCGACCATGGTGCTGACCGCGGTGAACGAGGCCGAGGGAAGCAGCATCGCCAGCATATGGCCTTCCTCGAGGCCCTGCGGCGTGATCTCGCCGGCGGTGGAACAGCCGGCATGGTGGAGCGCCGGCGCATGCGCCGAGAGTGCCTGTGACAGGGCGCCTGCCTCGACGAGGCTCTGGGAAAAGAACAGGAGCGCGAAGCCGGCGTCGATAGCGGCAGCCTCGGCGGCCACCGCGCGTGCGAAAACATCCGGGTCGGGCTCGTCCGTGGTCAGCGCCGACAAGCCGCAGGCGTAGCGCGTCGTTGAACTGGTCAGCGGCGTTCTCCCGCATTTCCTCCGACGCTGTTTTATGCGCTGTTTTTCAAGCTTCTGGCGCGCGGGCGTCGAAGGGTATTGTTGCTTCCAATAGGCGTTTTGGCAATGGGGCGAGGGGAACGCGCCTTTGGCCGTGGCCATGACCGAAAGTACAATGATCCGCCTTTTCCGTCGCGCTGTTTTTTGTGCGTTGTGCGGTGTACGAATAACGCATGGCCGAAGTGCCAGCGGCGCGTCGGCAGCGTGATGACCAAGGTTGATACCCAGGGAGGATTCATGTCTGATATTTCGTTGATGGTGAACGGGAGAAGGGTCAGCGGGGTCGCCGAGGATCGAACGCTGCTGGTTCACTTCCTGCGCGAGAATCTCGGCCTGACCGGCACGCATGTCGGCTGCGACACCTCGCAATGCGGGGCCTGCGTCGTTCATGTCGACGGCAGGGCGGTCAAGTCCTGCTCGATGCTCGCCATCCAGGCCTCAGGGTCGACCGTCGTAACGATCGAAGGCCTTGCCAACGGCGCCGACCTGCATCCCGTGCAGGCCGCCTTCAAGGAACATCACGGCCTGCAATGCGGCTTCTGCACGCCAGGCATGATCATGACGGCAACCGACATGATCGCCCGCCATCCCGAGGGCCTCGACGAGGCGACGGTGCGGGCCGAGCTGGAAGGCAACATCTGTCGCTGCACCGGCTACCACAACATCGTCAAGGCGATCCTCGCCGCATCGAAGACGATGTCGAAGGGGGCCGCCAAGGCCAAAGCGAAACAAGCTGCGTGAACGAAGCAGTAGGTCAGTAAGGCAGTAGGGCAGTAGGGAACCGGAACCAATTTTTCCCCACTGCCGTACTGCCCTACTCACCTACTCCCCCTACAATCTCGGGAGGAATTTCTATGGGTATTGAAGGTGTTGGCGCTCGGGTCGCGCGCAAGGAAGACAAAAGGTTCATCACCGGCGCCGGCCGCTATGTCGACGACATGGTGGTTCCCGGCATGAAGCATGCGGCCTTCGTGCGCAGTCCGCACGCGCATGCGCAGATCAAGAAGATCGACGTCAAGAAGGCGCAAGCCATGCCTGGCGTCATCGGTGTCTTGACCGGTAAGGAACTCAAGGCCGACGGCATCGGCAACCTTATCTGCGGCTGGATGATCCATTCCAAGGATGGTTCGCCGATGAAGATGGGCGCGTGGTCGCCACTGGCCTTCGACAAGGTCCGCTATGTCGGCGACGCAGTGGTCATCGTCGTCGCCGAGACCAAGGGCCAGGCACGCGATGCGGCCGAGGCGGTCGAGATCACCTACAAGGAATTGAAGGCCGTCGTCGATGCTTCCAAAGCAATGGACAAGGGCGCGCCGCAGATCCATCCGGAGGCCGAAAACAACCTGATCTTCGATTGGGACATCGGCAATGCCGACGACACCGCCGCCGCGTTCAAGAAGGCAGCCCATGTCATCAAGATGGACATCATCAACAACCGGCTGGTTCCCAATGCCATGGAGCCGCGCGCGGCTCTCGGCCACTATGACAAGGCCGAGGACCATTACACCTGCTGGACGACGTCGCAGAACCCGCATGTCGCGCGGCTGGTGATGAGCGCCTTCTACAATGTCGCGCCGGAAAACAAGCTGCGCGTCATCGCGCCGGATGTCGGCGGCGGTTTTGGCTCGAAGATCTATATCTATCCGGAAGAGATCGTCTGCCTGTGGGCCTCGAAGAAGACCGGCGTTCCGGTGAAATGGGTGGCTGACCGCACCGAAAGCTTCCTCACCGACGCGCATGGCCGCGACCACCACACCCATGCCGAAATGGCTTTCGACGCGGACCACAGGATCCTTGGCCTCAAGGTCGAAACAAAGGCCAATCTCGGCGCCTACATGTCGCTGTTCTCGTCGGCGACCCCGACCTATCTCTACGCGACGCTGCTGTCGGGCCAGTACAACATCCCGGCGATCCACGCCAATGTGAAGGCGATCTACACCAACACCGCACCCGTCGATGCCTACCGCGGGGCAGGGCGGCCGGAAGCAACTTTCGTCATGGAACGCATGATGGAAACCGCCGCGCGCCAGTTCGGCGTTTCGCCGGCGGACTTGCGGCGCAAGAATTTCGTCACCACCTTCCCGCACCAGACGCCGGTCATCATGTGTTATGATGCCGGCGACTACGCGGCCTCTCTCGATGCCGCGATGAAGGCGTCGGATTATGCCGGCTTTGCCAAGCGCAAGGCTGCCGCCGCCAAGCAAGGGCTGCTGCGCGGCATCGGCATGAGCTGCTACATCGAGGCCTGCGGCATCGCGCCGTCGGCGGCGGTCGGCTCGCTCGGCGCCGGCGTCGGCCTGTGGGAATCGGCCGAGGTGCGGGTCAACGCCGTCGGCACGATCGAGGTGCTGACCGGCTCGCACAGCCATGGCCAGGGCCACGAGACGACGTTCGCGCAACTCGTCAATGAGCGCTTCGGCGTGCCGATCGATTCTGTTTCGATCGTCCATGGCGACACCGACAAGGTGCAGATGGGCATGGGCACTTACGGTTCGCGCTCGGGCGCGGTCGGCATGTCGGCCATCGTCAAGGCGCTCGACAAGGTCGAGGCCAAGGCCAAGAAGATCGCAGCCCACCTGCTCGAGGCCGACGAGGGCGACATCGTCATCGAGAACGGCGCGCTGAAGGTTGCCGGTACCGACAAGAACGTGCCGTGGTTCCAGGTGGCGCTTGCCGCCTATACCGCCCACAATCTGCCGGCAGGCATGGAGCCCGGGCTGAAGGAAACGGCCTTTTACGATCCGTCCAATTTCACCTTCCCGGCAGGCTGCTACATCTGCGAGGTCGAAATCGATCCGGAGACCGGAACGACGGAGATCGTGCAGTTCGTGGCGGCCGACGATTTCGGCAACATCATCAATCCGATGATCGTCGAAGGCCAGGTGCATGGCGGCATCGCGCAAGGGATCGGCCAGGCGCTGCTGGAAGGCGCTCACTACGACGCCGGCGGACAGCTGCTGACGGCGAGCTACATGGATTACACCATGCCGCGCGCCGGCGACCTGCCGTCGTTCAAGGTCTCGACCTCGAACACGCCATGTCCGGGCAATCCGTTGGGGATCAAGGGCTGTGGCGAGGCCGGCGCCATCGGCTCGCCGCCGGCGGTGATCAACGCCATCACCGATGCCATCGGCAGCAACGATCTCGCCATGCCAGCATCGCCATCCACCGTGTGGGCAGCGATCCGCGCCACGACGAAGCACTGAGGAGGAAAAGCCATGTACTCGGTCAACTATCACCGTGCCGCCTCGGTCGCTGACGCCGCCAAGCTCGTGAAGAGCGGCGACGCCAGGCTGCTCTCCGGCGGCATGACCTTGATCCCCGCCATGAAGACGCGGCTTGCCGCGCCCTCCGACCTTGTTGATCTGTCACGCATCAAGGATCTGCAGGGGATAAAAGTGTCGGGCAAGACGGTCACCATCGGCGCCGCCACCACGCATTTCGACGTTGCCAATGACGAGAAGCTGCGCAAGGCCTGTCCGGCGCTTGCCCATCTGGCGTCGCTAATCGGCGATCCGGCAGTGCGCCACAAAGGCACGATCGGCGGTTCGATCGCCAACAATGATCCGGCGGCGGACTATCCGGCGGCACTTCTGGCGCTCGGCGCCACCATCGTCACCAACAAGCGCGAAATATCAGCAGACAAGTTCTTCAAGGGGCTGTTCGAAACCTCATTGAAGGATGGCGAGATCGTCACGGCTGTTACCTTCACCGCACCGGCAAAGGCGGCCTACGAAAAATTCCGTAACCCGGCCTCGCGCTATGCGATCGTCGGCGTGTTCGTGGCCAAGGGCAAGGATGGCGTCAGCGTAGCCGTCACCGGTGCCGGCGATGACGGTGTCTTCCGCTCGAAGGAGATCGAGGCGGCACTGGCGAAGAATTTCGACGCTGCATCGCTCGCCGGCGTGAAAGTGCCGGCGAAGAACCTGATGAGCGACATCCACGCTTCCGCCGACTACCGCGCCAATCTGATCGCGGTCATGGCCAAGCGTGCCGTGGCAGCTGCCAACGCCTGACGCGAGTCAGCAGTCGTGGACAAGGAGAGGGGCCGTAGTGGCCCCTTTTTCGTCTGTGGCGACCTGTAGCCACCCAATTCCTGGTGGAATCGCCTCAGCGCCCCATCCCGTTGCTTGAAGCAATTCCGGCGCGTGCTCGTCCGGAAACTGCATCAGCGGCAATCTCGCACTTGCACAAACAAATATTGCACTGCAATATGATTTTGGGCGGGAATGCGAGCTGGGTTCGGAGAGCGTATCGCCGTGCCCTTTCGCATGCCAATGCGAAGGGATCGGCATGTCCGAAATTTCCGCGACCCATATGGTTCCGTCCCGATCCGTCGTCGACAGATCGGCCCGGACAAGACTGGCCTATCTCGATGGCTGGCGCGGCCTGTCGATCGCCCTGGTGCTGATCGGGCACTTTTTTCCTGTTCCGGGAATCAATCTTGGCGTGCTGGGCGTCGAATTCTTCTTCGTGCTCAGCGGCCGGCTGATGGGCGAAATCCTGTTCATCGAGCGCTACCCGCTGAAGAAGTTCTTCAAGCGCCGTTTCTCGCGCATCTACCCGGCACTACTGGTGTTCGTCATCGTTGCCATGGTCGCGCTCTCCGGCACGTTCATCGCCTTCAAGTGGAAGGCGGCGCTGACGGCGCTGACATTCACCTACAACTACGCCGGAATTCTTGTCACCCGGGCCGGGGCGCTGGACCATATCTGGTCGCTTTGCGTCGAGGAGCATGCCTACATCATCCTGGCGCTGATCAGCGCACTCGTCTCCAGCCGCAACCGCGTCATCCCGCTGCTGGTGGCGCTGGCCTTGCTCGCCATGGCCAACGGCGCGATTTCGTACTGGGTGTTCAAGTTGGACTACGAGGCCACTTACTGGCGCACCGATGTGCACATCGCTTCGATCCTGCTGTCGGCTTCGATCTGCCTGCTCAAGGCCGAAGGCCGGCTGCCGGCCGTGCTGAAGGGCCCTTATGTCGCGCTGGCCGCGGCGATCGCCGCGGTTTTGCTGTTCATGGACCCGGTGCCGACGCCAATCCACTATCTCCTGGCGGTGCCGCTGCTGGCGCTGGCCGTCAACGCGCTTGATTTCAGCACGCCGATTTTTTCCAATTTGCTGTCGTCCTGGCCAATGGCGACGTTGGGCCTGTGGTCATACTCGCTCTACCTCTGGCAGCAGCCCTTCTACAAATTCGTCTACGAGCAAGGCAGCAACCCATGGCCGATGCTGGCCGGGGTCTTTGCCTGCGCGCTCTGCAGCTACTACCTCATCGAGCGGCCGGCGCGGGAATGGCTCAACCGCAACTGGTAAGTGCCATCGGCATCATCAGGACGAGGGGCTGTTTTTCCGTGCCCCGAGATAGCGCCTCAGGCCGGCTTCGCCGCGCGGCGTCGTCCAGCGATGGTTCCAGGCGAAGGCCGGCCGCAGCAGCGGCGCGAGGAATTTGAGGATCGGCCTCTCGACCGTGACCTGCCAGGTCAACTGGACATGGGTGCCGGTGCCCGACGGCGACAGTTCGGCCCGCCACAGCCCGTCGAAATCGCCAAAGGTTTTCACCACCACCAGCCGGCTGGGTTCGAGTTCGGCGGCCTCGATGATGAAGTTCAGCTCATAGGGGAGGGCGCCGCGCGCCCGTGCCCTTGCCCGCGAACCGACTGACGCCTTGCCCTTGCCGTCGAGCGGCACCACTTCCTTGTAGACGTCGCCCCACCACAGCGGCAGCAATTCGGCGTCGGAGAGCACGTCCCACACTTGCCGAGGCGTGCCTTCGGGAATCTTCCAGCTTTCGTCGAAGCGGAAGACGTTGCTTGGCATCGCGGTTCCTCCGGTTGGCGGAACGCCTATATTAGGGGCGGCTTCTTTGTGTAGCCAGCGATCAGGCGACGATCTGCTTGACGTAGTAACGCACCGCTTTCTTGCCGCCATGGATCACCGCGTCGCCGACCTCAGTGAAGCCGAGAGCGGCGTGGAAGGCATCCGAGGCGGGGTTGGGCGGGTCGGCGTTGACCTCGCAGGTGACCAGCCTGTGGCCGGCGCGTTCAGCATGCTCGAACAGGTCCTGATAGAGCCGGCGCGCATGGCCGCGACCCCGTGCGTGTGCCGCCACGACGACGCGGTCGACATAGACGAAGCGTTCGTAGCGCTCACGGAACCAGACGAAGTTCGGGCTGTCGTAGTTGGCCTCCTGGTCGAAGGTCATGATGAAGGCTTCGAGATCGCCGATGCGGCGCGCATAGAATGCTTCGCTAAGCAGGAACGACAGCCGCTCGGCTTCGAGCCAGGACAGTTCAGCGGCATGCTCATTGTTGAGCGCCAATATGTCGGCTTCGTCGGCTTGCGCTATGCGGTCTATCTCAGAGGTCATGCCTTGGCTGCCGTGATCGTCGCCGCCACCAGCGGCGTGTCGGTCAATGTGTTGCGGTATTCGCGATCAAGATCGGAACCGCCCATGCCGACCTTGGGATTGCGGTAGCGCATGGTGCTCGGCACGTCCTTCAGCGCCGCGAAATGCATTTCGGCCAGTCCGGTCTTTCTGCGCACCTCAGCGATGTTCGCGAGATCGAGCCCGCCGCAGCCGAGGATGATGATGCGGTCGCCGGCCTGCCGCACCAGATCCGCCAGCAACGGCAGGCCTTCGATCGCGGTGTCGCGTTGGCCGCTGGTCAGCACGCGGCCGACCTTGCAGCGGATCAGCGCTTCCAGCGCCTCGGCCGGATCGCGCGTCATGTCGAAGGCGCGGTGGCAGGTGACGTTCAGGGAGCCGGCGGCCTCCGTCAGTTCGCCCATGCGCTTCTCGTCGATGGTGCCGTCGGCGTTCAGGCAGCCGAACACCACGCCGGGTACGTCGAGATCGCTGAGTGCTGCGACATCGGCGAGCATCGAGCGGTATTCGGTCTCGCTGTAGAGAAAATCGCCGCCGCGCGGCCGCACCATGACATGGAACGGCACCGTTGCCTGATCCAGCGCGGCACGCACCGTGCCAAGGCTCGGCGTGATGCCGCCTTCGATAAGGCTGGCGCACAGTTCGACCCGGTCGGCGCCGGCCGCCTGCGCGGCGAGCAGGCCATCAATGCCTTCGACACAAATTTCGATCAGGGGCGGGCGGTTTTCCGTGGTCAAGGGGCTATCCAGTTCATGATGTTGCGCAAAGCCCTAGCACCCGGGCGGCTGGCGCGAAAGCGTGAACGGTGCACCGCCATTTGGACCAGGCGACATTTCCCGGCTTGACAGTCCTATAACTCTTTGGTTATGAGTTAACCCATAGCTGACAGGTTATTGATTGATCGTTGGCGTCGCGGCGACAGCCGAAAATCCCATCTACTGAAACCTGGATGCGCTGCCTCCGGGCTCGGCAAAACACGCCCTCGAAAGGAGAAAGACCATGCAAGCGAGAATCAAGAATCCGGTGATGCTGATCCCAGGCGCGCTGCAGGCGCTGCTGGCGCTGGACAAGTCGACGGAGGCGGCCGATGTGCCTTATATCACGCGCAAACTCATCCATCTGCGCGCCAGCCAGATCAACAACTGCGCCCTTTGCGTCGACATGCACGCGCGCGAACTGAAGACGGCCGGCGAGAAGGACGAGCGCATCTTCGCGTTGGCGGCATGGCGCGAGACACCATACTTCACCGATGCCGAACGGGCGGCCCTGGCGCTGGCGGAGGCCGGCACGAGGCTCGCCGACCGCCCGGACGCCGTGCCGGACGATGTCTGGGACGAAGCCACCCGTCACTATGACGAAAAGGCGCTTGCCGTTTTGGTCGTCCAGATCGCCCTGATCAACGCCTTCAACCGGCTGAACGCGACGACCCGCCAGATGGTCGGCACCTGGGGCTGAACACGCCTGGGGCAGGGTGGTTATCAACTACAGCGCATGAAGGCGGGCGGCACATTGCCTTCCCGCCCTCAGGCATAGCCTTGGTGGCTACTGGCGCAATTCCGTATTCTTGGCGCCTTCCTCGACCTGGTCGATGACCAGGAGCTTGACCGGACCATCGCCGATATTGGTGGCCTGATGCCACTGCCCGATCATTTCGATGATGAAATCGCCCGTCTTGTAGGTGTTGCTGTTGCCGGTCTCGACATTGGTGACCTTCAGCGTTCCAGCCTCGACATAGGCGTAGCGCGGGAAAGGGTGCCTGTGCACCGGCAAGGTTGCGCCGACCGCGATGTCATAGGTCGACACCAGCACCTGCACATTCTTCTGCGGCAGCGTGATCGGCTGGCCGGACGCGGTGGTCGTGCGTGATGCTAGGGGTGTCACGACGACAGGCGTGCCGCCGCTGTCGAGCGCCAGAGCGCAATTTGCATAAAGTGTAGCAGCGGCCAAGAGTGCCGAAACCAGGATTTTGCGCATGATTCCTCCCTGAACCGACGCATCTATCGCTCGGCGGACAAGTTCGCGCAAGCACTGCCAAGCACTTGTGGATACTGCCAGATTGGACTTTTTGGAATTGTTGGCCTCAATGCATCAGGATATCGTCGGGCTATTCGGCCGCTCGGATTGCAAGGCCGCTGGCCACCATCGTCGGCCGGTGTTCTTCACATGCATTCCTGATTCAGCGGGAGCGTAATCGCGAATGGAAACCTTAGGGACTTCAGTCTTAGTTGAGCTATTGCTAATATACATTTAGCTTGGGCAATGCCGGGACGATCCAAAAGGACTGACCCGCTATGGCCGGTGCGGCTCGCTTCACCCAAACCGGCGCTCGTAGCTCAAACTGGACAGCGCGGAGGCTCAAATGGCCGGCGACAAGCGCAGGCAGGATGCTATTCACGACCATCAGGTCGAATATTTCGCCTCAGAGAACGGTTTAACGCCGGACCTGGCTTGGGAGTTAATCCTAAAACACGGTAACAGCCGCAAGGCCGTGATTAAAGCTGCGCAGGGTTTGAAAGGTGATGTAAGGCAACACGCGGCCGACAAGCCAGCCACAACCGGCATCTTGAGCGTGTTGGAGAAACCGCACTGGCGCACGGTGCTGACCACCAAGGACGAACAGGGGGCCTTCGATATGGCCAAGGAGATCGGCGGCAAGGTGAAGAAGTGCTAAGCTTCCCACCGTTTCGCAAATTAACCTTGACCGAAGGAGGCAGTGATCTATCGCCAGTCATTACTTGCGTGATTGCTAATATAATGAAACGCTCCGCCCATATTGGGGAATGGGGCGATGGAAGAAAGCCCAGGTAGATTTAGTTGCTTTCTCGAGCCGACAGGCGACTGGACGGTTTGGGATGAAGTCACCGGCGAGCCGGCAAACTTGGGCGGGAAAATACTGATCGGCTGCACCCGGGAGCGCGCCGAGTCTGCTCGCGACGTGCTCACGCGCATTTACAAAAACGGGCTGCACGCGCAACACCGCGACTGGAAGCCGACATTCGTTCGAAGGTGAAGAGGCCGGCAGTCTCTCGGGTTACCTTCTGGCTATCGGGCCTCGTGATCCGCCACCTTCAATCGCTTGATTTGGTCTCGCTGGAACGAAACGCCTTTCGTGTCGATTCCCGGAGGCTGGGCAATTCGCGTACATCTGCCGTGCATAACCGAAAAATCTCCGGTTTTACGAGATTGCTAAGTGTGTGAAAAGATTTGGCTCCCCGGGCCGGATTCGAACCAGCGACCAACCGGTTAACAGCCGGTTGCTCTACCACTGAGCTACCGGGGAACGGAGGCTCTTTGAGCAAGTGGCGCAGCCTATAGCAAACACCTTTCGGCTTTGCAAAGAAGCATTTCGCTTTTTTCCGAGACTTTTTCGCTCAGGCGTTTCTCGCAATCGGCGGCGTGCGCCCTCATATTAGCCGTCTTGGCGACGGGCGCGGAACCGAAAGGGCGGTCGCGGCTTTCGTAAAATGATATTTTCGAGCGACCAGACAAGCGACCACACAGGCAGCCATTGGCGATGACGGCAGCAGACGAAAACCGGATACCGGCACGAAAGATCTCGATTTTCGGGCGCGAGTTCACCATGCCGCAGTCGCGAGGTCTCAGAATCGCGATCGGCATTCTTTTGACCATCGGCGGCATTCTCGGCTTTCTGCCGATTCTCGGCTTCTGGATGGTGCCGATCGGACTGCTAGTGCTTTCCTATGAATTCGCCATGGTGCGCCGCCACCGGCGCCGCTTCGTCGTCTGGTGGGAGCGGCGGCGACGGCCGGATGCAACGACAGGCACCAAGCCGCGCCTTTGACCGCGCCATCCTTCCCTTGCGTTATGCCCTTGTTCGGGTTCCGGATTTTCGCGAATCGGCTTTTTGGTTCGCACGTCTCCCGAGATCCTCGCGGATTTCCTTGAGAACGGCGGCAGCCGAGGCAAGGCGCCGCGCGATCGCGCGGCGAAAGCCTGGCGGTGCCGTCTATGGCCAGGCAATCGATGGCATGGCGCAGCAATGCCTCGCAGCCCGCTCGCGACAGGCCGTCCCAGGCGCTCGTTCCGTCGTTCGGGCTTGCCGGCCGCATGGCGCAGTCCTCCTCGTTTCTCAACGGTGGCCGGGGCGTGGAGTTTCTCCTGACCTCCTGCTATCCTTAACAGTCTGCTAATGTGCGTCATGACCGCTGTGGCCACGACCCTCGATGCGCAGGGATGGGATTCATTCATGAGGAAACCGCGCGGAATGCGTGGTGGCCGCTTGACGCCATTTTCGCCGCAACCTATTGGAACCGGGTGGAACGCCGGGAGCAACGAGGCCTCGTGGCGGAGTGGTTACGCAGAGGACTGCAAATCCTTGCACCCCGGTTCGATTCCGGGCGAGGCCTCCAATACCCGGGCTCCCGCGCGCTCAGCGCCGGAGCCTGACGTTCTCATCGAAATGAACCGCGGTTCTGACGCGGCAAGCAGATTGGTTTGAACATGAGCGCTGATTTTGCCGAGCTTCGCGTCAAGATGGTCGATGGCCAGGTTCGCACCACCGACGTGACCAGCGCCCCGCTGCTGGACGCCATGCTTTCCGTGCCGCGCGAGGCTTTCGTCGGCGAGCGCCAGCGCGATCTTGCCTATATCGACGAAGACATCCGCATTGCCGACGGCGCCGATGGCGCGCGCTATCTCATGGAAGCCTCGCCTCTGGCCAAGCTGATGCAACTGGCCGAGATCAACCCGACCGATTCGGCGCTCGATGTCGGCTGCGGCAGCGGCTACGCCTCGGCCATCCTGTCGCGGCTGGCGAGGTCCGTCGTCGCGCTCGAAAACGATTCGGCGCTGGCGCAAACCGCAACATCGACCCTTTCCGGCCTTGGCTGCGGCAATGTGACCGTGGTCCAGGGCGCACTGGCGCAGGGGCATGCGGCCAAGGCACCCTAT
Organism: Mesorhizobium sp. P3_A8; assembly: GCF_056402995.1. Lineage (NCBI taxonomy): Bacteria > Pseudomonadati > Pseudomonadota > Alphaproteobacteria > Hyphomicrobiales > Phyllobacteriaceae > Mesorhizobium > Mesorhizobium sp. P3_A8. The sequence continues at coordinate 162,440 of NZ_JBFUGI010000009.1, forward strand.
GACGTCATCTTTGTCGGCGGCAGCGTCGAGAAAGTGCCGGCGGCGCTGCTCGATCAGCTTGCCGAGGGCGGCCGCCTGGTCGCAGTCGAAGGGCAGGGCAATTCCGCCGTGGCGCGACTTTTTTTCAAGGGGGGGGGGGTTGTAACCGGGAGACGGGCATTTAATGCGGCAATTAAGCCACTACCCGGATTCGAACGTGAGCATGCTTTCGAATTCTGAATGATTTGGCCTTGCAGCAGAGGCTTTGTCATGGTCGCTTGCATTTGAACAATCGTTGCTGATCCCAGACTGGGGGCACTTTGGGACCGAGCGACAGGGAACATTAAAACACGCCACTCCGGCTACTCCTGTGAGAAGCTGGCGCGGCGCGGTTCCCATGGAAAACGAATGAGGGATATACCCGTGCCGTCTGTGTCCAAGACCCTTTTTGCCGCTGTCCTCGTTTCCGCGACCGCGCTGTCCCCCCTGACCGCCTCGGCGGAAACCATCTCCGGCGCACTCGCCAAGGCCTATCAGTACAATTCCTCGCTCAATTTATCCCGCGCCGGTGTGCGCGTCACCGACGAGGGCGTGGCCATTGCCAAGTCGACCGGGCGCCCAACCATCACCGGAACTGCCGACGCGAATTATGTGAACACGCGCGCCAGCGGTGCCAACAGCAAGACATCATCGGCCAGTGTCGGTATTGTCATCAACCAGAGCCTGTTCGACGGTTTTCAGACCCGGAATAATGTTGCGGCTGCGGAAGCCCAGGTGAAAGCCTCGGTGGAGAGCCTGCGCAACACCGAAGAGAACACCCTGTTCAATGCGGCCACCGCCTATATGGACGTGATCCGCGACCGGCAGATCGCTGTGCTGACCGAACAGAACCTGCAATTCCTGACCGAGCAGGCGCGCGCCGCGCGCTCGCGTTTCGAGGTTGGCGAAGGCACGCGCACCGACGTCGCCCAGGCCGACGCGTCGCGCGCCTCGGCGGTCGCCTCGCTCAGTGCCGCCCGCGCGCAGGCATTGGCCAGCGCCGCGACCTATCACCAGGTGGTCGGCGACGAGCCGGGTAAACTCAAGCCGGCTGCGCCATTGGCGAAGCTGTTGCCGTCGAGCCTCGATTCGGCGATTGCCATTGGTTCGGCCGAACATCCGGCCATTCTCTCCACCCAGCATCTGGTCGACGCCGCCGCGTTTTCGGTGAAGTCGGCGGAAGGCGCACTGCTGCCGCAGCTTACCGCCTCGGCCGGCATCTCGGATGACTATCTCAACCGCAATCCGAATGCCGGACAGAACGGCAATTCGACCTCGGCCAATATTGGCGCGACATTGACCATTCCGATCTATTCGGGCGGACGGAAGTCGGCGCTCGTGCGGCAGAACAAGGAATCGTTGGGCGAGGCCCGCATCCAGGTCGATGTCAGCCGCGACCAGGTACGCCAGGCTGTTGCCACGGCATGGTCGCAATATACCGCGGCACAACAGAGCGTCTCGGCCAACAAGCAGGTGATCGACGCGGCGCAACTGGCGCTGAACGGTGTCATCGAAGAGCGCAATGTCGGCCAGCGCACCACGCTGGATGTGCTCAACGCGCAGGCCACCGTCATCACAGCCAAGATCAACATGGCCAATTCCGAACACGATGTGGTGGTGGCGAGCTATGCCATCCTGTCGGCGGTGGGCCGCCTGTCGGTCGACCGGCTTGCCTTGGCGGTGACCAAGTACAAGCCCGAAGAGCACTACAATGCCGTCAAGGACAAGTGGATCGGCCTGCGCACCCCGGACGGCCGCTAGGCCGCCGGTTGGAAGTCTCGTGTCCACGCAGGACGCGATTTTTCGAAACTTCGGCTTCGCGCTCTAATCTGTTGAAATCCCACATGTCCCCAGATTGGGGATTCTCGTGCGGCGATCCGTCGGTTACGCTGTCGCCATGATTCGAATCCGGCTGGTGCCGGCGGCGGAAGACCACAGAGGTCACAAGGGCGGCGGATGTGACGATGGCAACGGCAAGCAGCGCACAGCGCGAACCTTCCATGGAAGAGATACTGGCTTCCATCAGGAGGATCATCGAGGATAGCGACACCGGCCGCAAGCAGCCGGGCGAGGCTGATGAGCTGCGCCAGGACCTGGAGCCATCGCCGAGCGAGGCTCCGGCCGCCGATGTCGATGCGTTTCGCGCCGAGCTACATGCTGCCCCCGAAGTCAGGAACCCGGTTGCGCTCGCGGAAGTCCAGGCGCCTTCGCCAGAGCCCACGCGCCCCGAGCCCGTGCATATGGAATCGCAGACGCGTGCCGATCCAGTGCCTGCCAAGCCGTCGATGACGCTTGCCGAGGTCAGCGCCAGGATCGCCGCCGAGCCGGTGCCCGCCGTCAGGGCCGACGCGGCAATGGTTCCGCAGGCTGGGGCACCGCAGGCCAGCGCGACGAGCGATGCCATCGTTGCCGATTGGCGGCGCGAGATCGCGGCAGTCGGAGAGCAGGCGAAAGCCATACCGGACAGGAGCGTCCGCAGGCCGGCCGCCCAACCCGAGGTGCCCCAGCTCGTGGCGCCCCAGTTCGAGGCGCCAACGAGCGAACCGGTGGTGGAGGCAGCGGTCGAGCGGCCTTCTTCAAGCGAGGCTCCGGCACCCACCGCGCAGGCACGTGCGGCAAATGAAGCGCCCGCGGTCCGCGCCGCAATCCTTTCCGAACATACGGGCAGGCAGGTGGCAGCGGCCTTTGGCGAGCTTTCCGATGCCTTTGCCAGCCGCAGCAAGAAGACATTCGACGAGATGGCCGAAGAGATGCTGCGGCCGATGCTGCAGGACTGGCTGGACAACAATCTGCCGACGCTGGTCGAAAGACTGGTGCGCGAGGAAATCGAGCGCGTCGCGCGCGGCGCCCAGTAAGGCCCACAGCCCATCCCTCTGACAAAGCGCCGCCTCCTTGGCGGCGTTTTTGTTGGCAGGGTCGGCTCGCGACAATCATGGCAAAAAGATTGCCCTTTTAAAGCCATGTACGATTGCTCCCTTTGGCCGATGAACCGACAGTTGACGTATAGCTACCGATTGCGGGCGATGGTTCCGATGCTGACCGATGAAGAGTATCGGGATGTCGTCGGCGACCCAGCAGCGCTATATTTTCAGGTCAATAGGTTCATTTCCCGGCACGGACAATGGACAGAAATGAAGCATCCGGCGGCCGATCGCTATCGCGAGCGGACCGGAGTAACACTTCATCATACTTTATGGCTCCTGCATGTCCGCCGTTCCGACTACGGCCCCGACTGCCCGTCCTGCGCAAAGCCCTACCGGACGCCGCGAGCGAAGTTTTGCGCCGAGTGCGGACACGGTATTCCGTTGAAATAAGCAGGGCCACGCCTATTTGCTTCTCATGAACCGAGGCGGCCCTTGCGGTTGACTTGGCCCAGACCTTCCGATTTACACCGAACCAGCAAAAATCCCGACAGCGCGGACCATTTTCCCATGCTTGAAAAGACCTACGACGCCAAGACCGTCGAGCCGAAGATCGCCAAAGTCTGGGAAGAGGCCGACGCATTTCGCGCCGGCGCAGGCGCCGAGGAGGGGGCTGAAGCCTTCACCATCGTCATCCCGCCGCCCAATGTCACCGGCTCGCTGCATATGGGCCACGCGCTCAACAACACGCTGCAGGACATTCTGGTGCGCTTCGAGCGCATGCGCGGCAAGAACGTGCTGTGGCAGCCGGGCATGGACCATGCCGGCATCGCCACGCAGATGGTGGTCGAGCGCCAGCTGATGGAAAAGCAGATCCACCGCCGCGATCTCACGCGCGAACAATTCATCGAGAAAGTGTGGGAGTGGAAGGCCGAATCCGGCGGTGCCATCTTCAACCAGCTGAAGCGGCTCGGCGCCTCGGCCGACTGGTCGCGCGAACGCTTCACCATGGACGAGGGCCTGTCCAAGGCCGTGCTCGAAGTGTTCGTCACCCTCTACAAGCAAGGCCTGATCTACAAGGACAAGCGCCTTGTGAACTGGGACCCCAAACTGTTGACCGCGATCTCCGACCTCGAGGTCGAGCCGCAGGAAGTCAACGGCAATCTCTGGCACTTCCGCTATCCGATCGAGGGCGAGACCTTCGACGCGGAAAATCTGCAAACCTTCATCACCGTCGCGACGACGCGCCCGGAAACGATGCTGGGCGATACGGCGGTGGCCGTGCATCCGGACGACGAGCGATATCGGCATCTGGTGGGCAAGAATGTCGTGCTGCCGATCGTCGGCAGAAAAATCCCTATCGTGGCGGACGAGTATTCCGATCCGGAAAAAGGCTCCGGCGCGGTGAAGATCACGCCGGCGCATGATTTCAACGACTTCGAGGTCGGTAAACGGCACAAGCTGCCGGCGATCAATATTCTCACCATCGAGGCTGCGATAAACCTCAAGGACAATGAGGATTTCCTCGCCGGGCTCGAGGTGACGCCGGAACGCCAGGCTGTCTGGGATGAGCTTAACGGCCTCGACCGTTTCGTCGCACGCAAGAAGATCGTCGAGCTGATGGAGGCCGGCGGCTTCCTCGAAAAGATCGAGCCGCATCGCCACGCCGTGCCTCATGGCGACCGCGGCGGCGTGCCGATCGAGCCATTCCTGACCGAGCAGTGGTATGCCAATGCGGCCGAACTCGCCAAGCCGGCGATCGCCTCGGTGCGCGAAGGCCGCACCAATTTCGTGCCGAAGAACTGGGAAAAGACCTATTTCGACTGGATGGAGAACATCCAGCCCTGGTGCATCTCGCGCCAGCTGTGGTGGGGCCACCAGATCCCGGCCTGGTACGGGCCGGACGGGCGCGTCTTCGTCGAGAAGACCGAGGAAGAGGCGCTGGGCGCGGCGATCGAATACTATCTGGCGCTGGAAGGGCCGTGGAAGGGCTGGGTCGAGGACAAGCTCGAGAACTACAAACCTGGCGAGATCCTGACCCGTGACGAGGATGTGCTCGACACCTGGTTCTCGTCGGCGCTGTGGCCGTTTTCGACTTTGGGCTGGCCGGACCAGACGCCGGAACTGAAAACCTATTACCAGACCGACGTGCTGGTGACCGGCTTCGACATCATCTTCTTCTGGGTTGCCCGCATGATGATGATGGGCCTGCATTTCATGGATGAGGAGCCGTTCCACACCGTCTATGTGCATGCGCTGGTGCGCGACAAGAACGGGCAGAAGATGTCGAAGTCGAAAGGCAACGTCATCGATCCGCTCGATCTCATCGACGAGTTTGGCGCCGACGCGCTGCGCTTCACCTTGACGGTGATGGCGGCCCAGGGGCGTGACGTGAAGCTCGACCCGGCGCGCATCGCCGGCTACCGCAACTTCGGCACCAAGCTGTGGAACGCGACGCGCTTCGCCGAGATGAACGAAGTCGCCCGCAATGACGAATTCTGGCTGAACGACGCCAAACTTGCGGTCAACCGCTGGATCCTGACCGAGCTCACGCGAGCCGCACGCGAGATCACCGACGGCATCACCTCATACCGCTTCAACGAGGCGGCCGGTGCTGCCTACCGCTTTGTCTGGAACCTGTTCTGCGACTGGTATCTGGAGCTGCTGAAGCCGGTGTTCATGGGCACGGACGAGGCTGCCAAGGCCGAAAGCCGCGCCTGCGTCGCCTTCGTGCTCGACGAGATCTACAAGCTCTTGCATCCGATGATGCCGTTCATGACGGAAGAGCTGTGGGCGCAGACGGCGGGCGAGGGCAAGGAGCGCTCCTCGCTGCTTTGCCACGCCGCCTGGCCGTCGCCGGACTTCGAGGACGCGGAAGCGGCCGCCGACATCAACTGGCTGGTCGACCTCGTCTCCGGCATCCGCTCGGTGCGTTCCGAGATGAACGTGCCGCCGGCGGCGATCGCGCCGCTGGTCGTGGTCGGCGCCAATGATGTCACGCGCGAGCGGTTGCTTCGCGAGGACTCCGCGATCAAGCGGCTGGCGCGCGTCGGCGACATCTCGCTGGCCGACACAGCCCCCAAAGGCTCGGCGCAGATCGTCCTCAACGAGGCGACGATCTGCCTGCCGCTCGGCAGCCTGATCGATCTCACCGCCGAGGCCGCCCGGCTACAGAAGGAACTGGCCAAGGTGACCGAGGAAATCGCCCGGTTGCACAAGAAGCTGTCCAACGAACGTTTCGTCGCCAGCGCGCCGGCCGAGATCGTCGACGCCGAGCGTGAAAAGCTCGCCGAATACCGCGACGCGCAGGACAAGCTTTCGGTGGCGTTGACCAGGGTTCGCGACGCTGGCTGAGGGATAGATTCGCTAGACTTTATCCCTCTCTAAAATGGCAATCTTTTTGCCTCGAAAGTGGGCATTCCGTTGCGTTATTGTTGACGTAAACGGAAGTTTTAGCCCCATTGTTGCCATAATGTAACAATGGGGCCAAAACGCCCCGAAAGTGGCTGTTTTTGAGCCCTTTTGGACGAGTTTTCCTCATTTTCTGGTTGGGCAACCACGCCTTGGGCCGTTTTTCGGCCTTGCCGTGCCTATCCGCATTTTGTCGAAAATGCGTTTGGCAAGCATGTACATGTACGCCCCTTGAATTCGTTGTTGCACCGTTAACCTGAATTGGTTCTAGCTTGATGCACTAGTTATTCGGGGAGGACATCCATGAACAATTTGCGTCTGAAAGCACTGCTGGGGGCAGGGTGCTTTTCGCTGGCTTTGATTGGCTCGGTAGCCACTCCGGCGCATGCCGGCGGCCTCGAGCGCGGTTGGTACGACATCGACCTGCTTTTCGATCCGGCGCAAGTCACGGGCGAAGTCGGTGGCACCTATGTGATGCCGCAGCGAAATCTTAAAAACGCAAAGGATACCGACCCTGCTGACGGTACCCTGACTGGTCCCACATTTTCCAGCACGGCTCGCGATACGGAGAGCTATTGGGTGCCCAACGCCGGCATCAAGATCGGCATGGGTCCCATCGATTGCCTGGGTGACTACTCTCAGCCCATCGGTGCCTCCAGCAATCCTGGTGCGAACTGGGCGGGTGCACAAAGCAATGTCGACACGCAGGTAAAGAGCGAAGCCTTTGGAGCGACCTGCTCGTACAAAATGGACCTCGGCAAGGGACAGTTTCGTTTCATCGGCGGCGTGTTTCACGAGGATGTTTCGGGTTTCAAGGAGCAGTTGGTCGCTCCAATTCCGTCCTTCTTCGGCACAGGCATCGGTCGCCTCGATCTCCAAGGTGATGGGTGGGGATGGCGTGCGGGTGTCGCCTATGAAATCCCGGACATCGCGCTGCGCGCCAGCCTGGTCTACAATTCGGCGGTCAAGCTCGACAATTTGACCGGAACACTCGATCTGACTCAAGTTCCTGGATTTATTAACCCGGCAAACCCACTTCTTGGACGCGTGACCGATGTTTACGGTTCCTCGCAGGTGCCGGACTCTGTTGAACTCAAACTTCAGTCAGGCATAGCGCCGGGCTGGCTGGCTTTTGGATCCATCAAGTGGGTGAATTGGAGTGATCTGCAGAGCATTCCGTTCTGCCCGACCTCAACCCAGGGGCTCGTGGCCTGCACCACGACCAGCCCTGTGCGTGCCACGTCGCTTGATTTGCTCTATCGCGACGGCTGGACGGTTTCCGGCGGTATCGGCCACAAATTCAACGATCAGTGGAGCGGTGCTGCGGTTATCACCTGGGATCGCGGGACGACGACCGGCTTGAGCTCGCAGACCGATACCTGGACCCTTAGCGGTGGCGTGGCCTACACGCCAACTCAAAACATCGAGGTTCGGCTCGGCGGTGCGGTTGGTGTGCTTACAAGCGGGTCGATACATTCTGTCCTCGGCAGCGATGGTGTAACTTACGGCACCGATTACACTGCGGACTTTGGCAACGACCTTGTCACAGCACTTTCGACTTCTTTGAAGATCAAATGGTAAGTGACTGAAATTGAATAGGAAAGGCCGGGCATTGCCCGGCCTTTTTCATTTGAGCCGGCATCATCGCCGTGTCCTCTATCCAAGCTGCGTTGCATATAAGCCGCACTGCGGGCGCTTCGTGTGATTGTGACGTTTCGGCAACACTTTCTGAACAACCCCTGCGCTAGAAGTCAGGCCGAGGAAATTGCCCATTTCCCGCCATAAACCCGGCGCACCTCGATCTTGTCTCGGGACACGCGCCAAAAGGCTCGGCGATGGGACAGGCCGCACCGCCCGCGGCAAGGATGAGAATGGACGCCAAGGTCATTTCAAAGGCTAAGCTCCCTAGCCGCCATGTGACTGTCGGTCCGGCGCGTGCGCCGCACCGCTCCTATCTCTATGCCATGGGGCTTTCCGCCGGCGAGATCGCGCAGCCGCTGGTTGGCGTCGCCTCCTGCTGGAACGAAGCCGCTCCCTGCAACATCTCGCTGATGCGCCAAGCGCAGGTGGTCAAGAAGGGGGTAGCTGCCGCCAACGGCACGCCGCGCGAATTCTGCACCATCACCGTCACCGACGGCATCGCCATGGGCCACCAGGGCATGAAGTCATCGCTGGTGTCGCGCGAGGTCATTGCCGATTCGGTCGAACTCACCATGCGCGGCCATTGCTACGATGCACTGGTCGGGCTGGCCGGCTGCGACAAGTCGCTGCCCGGGATGATGATGGCCATGGTGCGGCTCAACGTGCCGTCGATCTTCATCTATGGCGGATCGATCCTGCCCGGCAGCTATCGCGGCCGCCAGATCACCGTGCAGGACGTGTTCGAGGCGGTTGGCCAGCACTCTGTCGGCACGATCAATGATGCCGAGCTTCTCGAGATCGAGCAGGTGGCCTGTCCGTCGGCTGGTTCCTGCGGCGCCCAGTTCACCGCCAACACCATGGCCACCGTCGCCGAGGCGATCGGTCTCGCGCTGCCCTATTCCTGCGGTGCGCCGGCCCCTTACGAAATGCGCGACCGTTTCAATTTCGCCTCCGGCGAAAAGATCATGGAGCTGATCGCGAAAAACATCCGGCCGCGCGACATCATCACGCTGAAGGCGCTGGAGAATGCGGCCACCGTGGTTTCCGCCACCGGCGGCTCGACCAACGCAGCTCTGCATCTGCCGGCGATCGCGCATGAGGCAGGCATCAAATTCGATCTCTTCGACGTCGCAAAGATTTTCGAGAAGACGCCTTACATCGCCGACCTCAAGCCGGGCGGCAAATATGTCGCCAAGGACATGTTCGAGGCCGGCGGCATTCCGCTGTTGATGAAGACGCTGCTCGACCATGGCTATCTGCATGGCGATTGCCTGACGGTCACTGGCCGTACTTTGGCCGAAAACATGGAACATGTTGCCTGGAATGAACATCAGGATGTGGTCCGCCCGGCCAACAGACCAATTACCCAAACCGGCGGTGTCGTGGGGTTGAAGGGAAACCTCGCCCCCGAAGGCGCGATCGTGAAGGTCGCGGGCATGGCGGAGTTGAAATTCTCCGGCCCGGCGCGCTGTTTCGATTCGGAAGAGGAATGTTTCGAGGCGGTGACGCATCGCAACTACAGGGAAGGCGAGGTTCTCGTCATTCGCTACGAAGGACCACGCGGCGGCCCGGGCATGCGCGAGATGCTGTCGACGACGGCAGCCCTCTACGGCCAGGGCATGGGCGGCAAGGTGGCGCTGATCACCGACGGCCGCTTCTCGGGCGCGACACGCGGCTTCTGCATCGGCCATGTCGGGCCTGAAGCAGCCGTGGGCGGCCCGATCGGTCTCATCCGGGATGGCGACGTGATCTCGATCGATGCCGTGAACGGCACGATCGAAGTGGCGCTGTCCGATGAAGAACTGGCGGCGCGGGCCAAGACCTGGAAGGCGCGCACGACCGACTACCAGTCGGGCGCGATATGGAAATACGCACAGACGGTCGGGTCTGCCCGCGACGGCGCGGTCACCCATCCGGGCGGTGCGAAAGAAACACACTGCTATGCGGATATCTGAGTTGTTGAAGTCAACACCAGAGTTGTTGAGGTCATCTGTCCTTCCGGCACTGGTCGCTGTCGCGATCTTTGGCGCCGTGGGTCAGGCTTTGGCCTTCGACGACAAGGTGTTCGACGACAAGACCGGCGTGAAGCCGCAGTCGAGCCCCTGGGCCGTGTTCCAGTTCGGCTTTTCCGCCTACAAGAACGGCCACAAGGAACAGGCGGCCGAAGCCTATAAATACGCCGCCGAAAACGGCCAGATCGGCGCCACCTGGAAGCTTGCCCGTATGTATGCCGAGGGCGACGGCGTGGCGCGCGACGACTATGAGGCGTTCAAGTTCTTCTCCGAGATCGTCGACCAGGATGTCGAGCCCGGTTCGCCGGAAGAAAGCTATGTCTCCGACGCGCTGGTGGCGCTTGGCGATTATCTGCGCACGGGCATTCCCGGCAGCCCGGTCACCGAGAACGAGGTGGCTGCCCAGGAATATTACATGCGCGCCGCCGCCAACTACCGCAACCCGAACGCCCAGTTCGAGATGGGGCAGATGTTCCTGAAGGGTGAGGGCGGTGTGAAGGCCAGCGTCAAGCAGGCCGGGCGCTGGTTCCAACTCGCCGCCGAAAAGGGCCATGCCGGCGCGCAGGCGACGCTTGGTCATCTCCTGTTCCAGAGCGGCAAGATCGTTCGTGGCCTGGCGATGATGACCGCGGCGCTCGAACGCGCCTCGCCGGCCGATCAGCCCTGGATCCGTGGCATGCAGGAAGAGGCCTTCGCCGCCGCCGGCGAAGCCGACCGCCGTACCGCGATTTCGCTGGCGGATGACATCCTGACCAAGGGCACCGCCAACACGGAACAGTAGGGTCGTCTGCCGATCTTCCCCCTCGTGGGGAGATGCCCGGCAGGCCAGAGGGGGGCGCTGTCCCGCCGCCCCTATCGGTCAATCACAGCTGGGTAAGTCTCGGCACTTCGTAGCTTGGACGAGAGGTAGAGTTCCTTCGCGCCCACCTCTGGCCTGCCGGTCATCTCCACACAACGGGGGCAGATCAGCTGATCAGAAAAAATCAGTTCTCGGTCGGCTCCGTCGGCACCATGCTTGGCGAGGGCGTCGAGATCGGCGTGACGTGCAGGTGCGGAGCCATCGTGTTTTCAGGGCAGCTGTCGCCGACCTTCGTCCAGGATGTGTTGTTGAGCACCATCTCGCAACGAGCCAGATGGCTCTGGTCGGCAACCGTCAGGCAGGCGACCTGACCGACCGGATAGGATTTTCCATTGGCAAGACATTCCTGGGCGGCAAAAGCCGGCACCATGGCGGCCGTGGCAAATGCCAAGCCGATCGGACAAACGACAAATCGAATGGTCATGGGAACCCCGGCCGCCATGATGATTTTCAATCATGCGCCTGATTTGTGGCGATATGAGGTCCAGCATGGGCGTGCCCGACCTCAGGCCGCAGAGGTCGTCAGGCTGGCAGCAGTGCGAGGTCGATCGCCACCGGCACGTGATCGGAGGGCTTTTCCCAGGCGCGCACATGCTTCTCGATCGAGGCCGACGAGAATCGGTTGGCGGCTTCCGGCGACAGCAGCAGATGGTCGATGCGGATGCCGTTGTTCTTCTGCCAGGCGCCGGCCTGATAGTCCCAAAAGGTGTAGGTGTCGGGAGCATCGGTGACCGCGCGCACCGCTTCGGTGAAACCGAGGTTGAGCAGCCGGCGGAAGGCCTGCCGGGTCTGCGGCTGGAACAGCGCGTCGCCCAGCCAGTTCTCCGGAAAGCGCGCGTCGATCGGCTCGGGAATGACATTGTAGTCGCCGGCCAGCACCAGCGCTTCTTCCAGCCTCAGCCGCTCCTCGGCCCAGCGCTCCAGCCGCGCCATCCAGGACAGCTTGTAGGGGAATTTTTTCTCGTCATCGATCGGATTGCCATTCGGCAGATAGAGCGAGGCGACGCGAAGCGCGCCCTTGTCGGTCGAGAACACGCCTTCGATGAAACGTGCCTGCTCGTCGGTGTCGTCGCCCGGCAGGCCGCGATTGACTTCGTCGAAGCGTAGCTTCGACAGCAGCGCCACGCCGTTGAAACCCTTCTGGCCATGGGTTTCGACATTGTAGCCCAGTGCCTCGATCTCGGCGCGCGGGAACTGCTCGTCGACCGTCTTGATCTCCTGCAGGCAGACGATGTCGGGCGCGCTTTCGGTCAGCCAATGGGTGAGGTTACCGATGCGGGCGCGAACGCCGTTGATGTTCCAGGTGACGATTTTCATGACGGTCTATTCTTCCTGCGGCGCGTGGCGTTCGACAAGCCCGATCGTATTGCCTGCCGGATCCTTTAGGAAGGCCATCCACTCGCTTTCCCCCGCCGGACCGAATGTGCCTTCGGTGTCTCGATGGACAAGCGCGGGCGGCGCGGTAAAGGGAACTCCGGATGCCTTGGCGTCGGCGTGGAAGGCTTCGAGGCCCGTAATGTCGAGATAGACCGTGCCGGCCGGAACGCCGTCGGTGAACAGCAGGCGCACATCGCCCGCCATGATGAAGGCGATGCCGGGGGGATCGTAGCGGGCGTGAACGCCCATGCCGAGCACATCGCGCCAGAAGGCCAGCGTCGAATCAAGGTTGCGTCCGGCCGAAAGCGCGATCTGACGGACCGCGCCGATGCCAGGCATGCCGCTAGATGGAGAAGCTCGTGCCGCAGCCGCAGGAGGCGACAGCGTTCGGATTGCGGATCTGGAAGGACTGGCCCATCAGATCGTCGACGAAGTCGATTACCGAGCCGCCCATATAGACCAGCGACAAATCGTCGATCAGCACCGTGGCGCCGTCCTTCTCGATGGCGACGTCGTCATCGTTGCGGGCGTCGACCAGGTCGAATTTGTAGGAAAAGCCGGAGCAGCCGCCGCCTTCGACGGAAACGCGCAGCGCCGTCTTGCCGGCCTCGCCCGAGACGATTTTCGCGATCCGCTTGGCGGCGGAGTCGGTCATTTCGACTTTCATTGCGGTCTTGGCATCAGCGCCCATGGGCGTCACCTTGCTTTCGGTTTCACATGATAGGTATGAAGCGCAAGCGGCCAAGTCAACTAACCACGTCAATTGCGGCATCGATCATGACCAATGAGTTGGGCGACATCGGATTCGGCTACCGGCCACGCGCGGCCTACGCCACCGATCCGGCGCGCTCGCGCGGCCGACTGTTCGACGAGGTCGAAAGCCCGACCCGCACGCCGTTCCAGCGCGACCGCGACCGCATCATCCATTCGACGGCGTTCCGGCGGCTCAAGCACAAGACCCAGGTCTTCATCGCCCATGAAGGCGACCATTATCGCACAAGGCTGACCCATTCGATCGAGGTGGCGCAGATCGCGCGGGCGCTGGCGCGGGCGCTGCGCGGCGACGAGGATCTCGCCGAAGCGGTGGCGTTGGTGCATGATTTCGGCCACACGCCCTTCGGCCACACCGGCGAGGACGCGCTGAACGACAAGATGGCCGCCTGGGGCGGCTTCGACCACAACGCGCAGTCACTGCGCATCGTGACGCGGCTGGAAGCGCGCTACGCCGAATTCGATGGGCTGAACCTGACCTGGGAGACGCTGGAGGGCCTGGTCAAGCACAATGGCCCGCTGACGGACGCCGGCGGCAAAGGCCTGAAAGGGCCGGTGCCGCAGGCAATCCGCGATTATTCGGAACTGCAGGATCTCGAACTGGACCGGTTCGCCGGCATCGAGGCGCAGTGTGCTGCGATCGCCGACGACATCGCCTACAACACGCATGACATCGACGACGGCCTGCGGGCAGGGCTGCTGACGCTCGATATGCTGAAGACCGTCTCGCTGCCGGGGACGATCCTGGCGGGTGTGCGCGAGCGCTATCCGGTGCTTGATGACGTGCGTACCGGCCACGAACTGATGCGGCGGCAGATCACCGCCATGGTCGAGGATGTTATTGTCTCCACGACCACCAATCTGGAGCGCGTCGGACCGCGAAGCGCCGACGCGGTGAGGGCGGCAGGCGAGACGATGGTGACCTTTTCCGCCGAGATGGCCGCGGCCGAGAAGGAACTGAAGGCTTTTCTCTACAAGCACCTCTACCGGCACAAGGAGGTGATGCGGGTGCGCGCCGGCGCCGAGCAGATCGTCAGGGACCTGTTCGACGTCTATTTCGCCGACCCGCGCGCCATGCCGGACGGCTGGCGCGAGGGGCTGGACCGGGCCGAGGATCGCATCAAGGCGCGCAGCGTGGCCGATTTCCTGGCAGGGATGACCGACACCTACGCGCTCAAGGAACACCGGCGTTTGTTTGACCGCACCCCGGATTTGAGCTAGGGCGGGCGCGATTTTGCCGGCCAACGAGCCGGATTCGCCATAAAGCCGCCAGAGCAATACCCATGAACATCTTCGCCGATTTCACCGCGCGAGTCACAAAGGCTGTCGAAGCGCTTGATCTGAAAGACAAGGACGGCGTTTCGCCGGACTTGTCGCGCATTGCCGTCGAACCGCCGCGCGACCCCAGCCATGGCGATCTCGCGACCAATGCGGCAATGGTGCTGGCTAAGCCCACCGGGCAGAATCCGCGCGCGCTGGCCGAAAGGCTGGCACTGGCGCTTCGGGACGACAAGGATGTCGCCGCCGTTGACGTGGCCGGCCCTGGCTTCGTCAATCTGAGGCTCAAGGACGGCTTCTGGCAGGCCCATCTGTCTGCGCTTCTGGGCGAGGGCCGCAACTACGGCCGCTCGACGATCGGCGCCGGCAGGAAAACCAATGTCGAATATGTCTCCGCCAACCCGACGGGCCCGATGCATGTCGGCCATTGCCGGGGTGCCGTGGTTGGCGACGCACTGGCCAATATGATGGCGTTTGCCGGTTACGACGTGACCAAGGAGTATGTCATCAACGATGCCGGCTCGCAGATCGATGTGCTCGGGCGCTCGGCCTTCCTTCGCTACCGCGAAGCGCTGGGCGACGATATCGGCGAAATACCGGCTGGTCTCTATCCCGGCGATTACCTGGTGCCAGTCGGTCAGGCGCTGGTCGCGGAATTTGGCCGCAAGCTGCTGCAGATGCCTGATGACGAAGCGCTGGCCATCGTCAAGGACCGGACCATCGATGCGATGATGGCGATGATCCGCGAGGATCTGGCGCTGCTCAACGTGCACCACGACGTGTTCTTCTCCGAGCGCACGCTGCATGCCGACGGTGCCAAGAAAATCCGCTTGGCGATCAATGACCTGACGCTGAAGGGCCATATCTACAAGGGCAAGCTGCCGCCGCCCAAGGGCGAGAAGCCGGACGATTGGGAGGACCGCGAGCAGACGCTGTTCCGCTCGACCGCGGTCGGCGACGACATGGACCGGGCGCTGGTCAAGTCCGATGGCGCGTTCACCTATTTCGCCGCCGATGTGGCGTATCTGAAGGACAAGGTCGATCGCGGCTTCGTCGACCTGATCTACGTGCTTGGCGCCGACCATGGCGGCTATGTCAAACGGCTGGAAGCTCTGGCGCGGGCAATTGGCGGCGATGACGTAAAACTAACCGTCCTGCTGTGCAACCTGGTCAAGCTGTTTCGCGAAGGCGAGCCGGTTCGTATGTCGAAGCGGTCCGGCGATTTTGTCACGCTTCGGGAAGTGGTGGAGGAGGTCGGCCGCGACGCGATCCGCTTCATGATGCTCTACCGCAAGAGCGATGCGCCGCTAGACTTCGACTTTGCCAAGGTGACCGAGCAGTCCAAGGACAATCCGGTGTTTTATGTGCAGTACGCTTCGGCGCGCTGCCATTCGGTGTTCCGGCAGGCAAGCGAGCAGTTGGGCGAGGCGAACTTCGATCGAAACAACCTGTCCGCCGCGGCGGCTTTGCTGACCGACGAGGGCGAGCTTGGCCTGATCCGCAAGCTTGCGGAATATCCGCGCCTGATCGAGTCCGCCGCTCTTGCGCTGGAGCCGCATCGGCTGGCATTTTATCTCTACGATCTGGCTTCCAGTTTCCACGGACACTGGAACCGGGGCACGGATAATCCGGACTTACGGTTTGTTAAGGTTAACGATCGTAAATTGACGCATGCCAGACTAGGGCTGGTGCAGGCTGTTTCGGACGTTCTCACGTCCGGCCTGACGCTGATCGGGGCCGCCGCGCCCGCCGAAATGCGTTAGGTTTGACTAAATAACCTGTCACCTTTTGCCCACATTGCGCTGGTAAGGGCCAACCCTGCGCGACGTCCATGGCGTCCGAATGAGTGCGAGTTCGGGAACAATAATGGCAGACAGAACCCAGCTGAGAGTAGCCGACAACAACGACATCGCTGACGATGATCCGTTCGCGGAGCTGACCAGGATCATGGGATTCGACCCGCGCCAGCCGGTCAAGCAGCCGGCGCCGGCCCAGCCGCAGCCCGCTGTCGCCGATCAGTCCGTGCGAGAGGACGATTTCGATATCGACCTCGAAAAGGAACTGATGGGCGATTTCGACGCTGGCGATAGCGCTGCCGCTCCGGTTGTCGAAGTTCATGAGCCGGCATTCGAAACGGCGGCCACGCACGCTGCCGACGACGATCTTGCGCTGTCGCTCGATGACGATTTCCATCTGGACTTCACGGGTGCCGATGACCATTCGGTCGTCGCCAGCCAAACAATTCCCGGCGCTGCCGAAGCCGCGCCATCCGTCGAACCTGCCTTCGACGTCGATTTCGACAATGCCGTCGCCAGTTCGCTCGAGGATGTTTCGCCCTTCGAGGACGATCTGCCGATGGAGGACGAGCTTGCCGCGTCGCTCGATCAGGATTTCCACATCGAGGACCATACCGTCCAGATCGAAGACGAGGCCGTCGAGCCCCAGCATGCCGTTGCCGAGGTGCCGGTGGCTGTCGAGCCGGCGCCCGAGCATGAATTCGATGATGCGGTCGCGCGTTCGCTGGAAGACGAGCTGATGCTGGACGACCATTCCGCGGATCAGCACCATGTGGCTGCGACCGCGATCGACTATCCAGAGCCGGTTCTGGCCGCCGCGAATGAGACCCAAGCGATTTCCGACGAGGGTTTCGAGGGTCACTTCGACGACGCCATGGCCGATGTCGATATGGATTTTGACGTTCAGGCGGACGAGCCGGTGGCCTTTGCAGCGGAAACGCACGAAGTGCTCGCCGATGCCGTGGACGCCAGGGGCGACTTCTCAAGCCCTGAGGCCGTTTCGGATGATGCGTTCGATCTGAACTTGGACGACGCGTTCGCCGAGCCTGTCGAAGAGCCGGGCGCCGAGGTCGCGACCGCCGCTGTCCAGCCGATAGCTCCGGCAGCGATCATGGCCGAGCCGGTGCGGGCCCCCGTGGCGGACGAACGAAGCCTCGAAGACGAGCTGAACGCGCTTCTGGGCGCCATGACGGCGCGCACGCTGCCGTCGGCCAAGGAGCCTGTCGTGGCTCAGCCCGTCGTCGCTCAACCCTTTGTGGCTCAGCCGCCTGCTGCTCCCGTTCAGTCGTATACCGCCGCGCCTGCAACGGCTGCCGAGGAACCTGCCGATCTCGTCGGCGATCTCGACTGGGATCTCGACGAACAAGCGCCCGAGGATCTGCATCCCTCCAGTGCGGCTCACGCCGCCGATGTCGATCTCGACAATCTGCTGCTCGATGAGCTCCAGGGCCAGGATCTTGGCGTTCACGCCGCTGGTCATGTCGATGTCGATTTCGACAATGATGCGTTCGACGCTGCCTTGGCCAGGAACCTCGATCCGCGTGACGAGGTCGCTTCCCAGCAGGATCAGGACGATTCCCTCGATTGGCTGGCCGAACGCTCCGCGCCGACCGAGCCGACCCGTTCGTGGAGCCGCGTGACGCCGGTGCCCCAGCAGCCGGCATTCGCCGCGCAGCCAGCCGCCGCTATGGCGGCCAGGGTCGCCGCGCCTGATGTGGCCCCAGCAGTGGCCTTTGTGCCGTCCTACCG
Organism: Mesorhizobium sp. P3_A8; assembly: GCF_056402995.1. Taxonomy (NCBI): domain Bacteria; kingdom Pseudomonadati; phylum Pseudomonadota; class Alphaproteobacteria; order Hyphomicrobiales; family Phyllobacteriaceae; genus Mesorhizobium; species Mesorhizobium sp. P3_A8. The sequence goes on from NZ_JBFUGI010000009.1 coordinate 180,213, forward strand.
TGCGCCCGAGCCGGTTGCGGCTGCTGCCTATGCAGCCCCCGTATCCGCACTGCCGCCGCACCAGTCCTCGCGCTACGAAGAGATGCCTGACGTTGAAACGGTCGATGTGCCGGAGCGCGTCGTGGCGCTGGCGGACGATCTCGACATTCCTGAACTGCATTTCGAGGAAGATGAGCCGGCCTCGCCTGGCTATGACGATCTCGACGCCGAGTTCTCCAGCCTGCTGACGGAAATGAATTCGGTGGAGGTCGCGCCTGCTCCTGCTGCTCCCGCAAGCAGCGCTGCCTATGCCGATGAATCCTACAACGCCGGATTTAACCCCGGATATGCGGCGCCGACATACGAAGAGCCCAAGCCGGCCTTCCAGCCGGAAGCGCGGACCTATGCGGCGCGTCCGGCGGAAATGCCGGCCCGTGCTGTGGCGAACACAGGCTATGCCGACGCCGCCGATGGCTTCGATCTCGACAGTCTGCCCGGCAGCCAGCCGGTCTCGCAGGCGGACGATTTCACCGTCGATGAACTCGACTATGATCCCGAGCTGGACGAAGCGATGTCTGTTCCGGGTCTCGGCGAGCGGGAAGCGGCCAGGCCGTCGGGCCGCCGCGGCCTGTTCATCGCTGCCATTGTCGGCGCCGTGGCGATTGCAGGCGGCCTTGGTGCCTTTGCCCTGTCCTTCGGCGGCAAGGGCGGCAGCGAAGCGCCTGTCATCGTCAAGGCCGACAATTCACCGATCAAGGTCAAGCCGGAAAATCCGGGCGGCACCGTGGTGCCGAACCAGGACAACAAGGTCTATGACGCGGTGGTCAAGGGCGCCAAGCCCGCTGAACCCGTGCAGCAGAAGCTTGTCACCAACACCGAGGTCCCGGTGGATGTGCAGGCGAAGGATCCGGCCCGTGCCATCGATCTTTCTGCTGATCAGAGCGCTGCCGTTGGCGGCGCCGATGACGGCAATGCCGCGCCGACCGCCAGCGCGGCGCCGTCCGCCAATGCAGCGCCTGCCGACAATGCGGCGCCTGCCGACAATGCGGCGGTGCCCGCGCCCAAGGGCGAGGATCGCATCGCGCAGGTGTTGCAGGATACAGACAAGGGCACCAACACCGATGTCGTCGCCGTTGCGCCGCGCAAGGTGAGGACCATGGTGGTCAAGTCGGACGGCTCGTTGGTGCCGCGCGAGGATCCAGCACCGGCCGCGCCGCAGGTGGCGGCGGCTGAGCCGAGCGATCCGGCGCCGCAGCATGTCGCGCCGTCGGCCCAGGCCGATGCCGACCAGACCGGCACCGTGGCGCCCGCCGCTGCCCAGGCGGACGACGAGCCGGCCCTCAAGCCTGCAGCCAAGCCGGCGAAGGCGCAGTCAGCCAACACTCCGGCCAAGGTTGCGATCGCGCCGCAGCGTCCGTCGGATCAGCCGGTCGACGTCGTCGGCGAGGTCAAGCCCGACCAGGTTGCTTCCATCGATCCGGCAACGACTGCGACCGGTGGTGGTTCGTGGTCGATGCAGGTTGCCTCGCAGCCGACGGTGGAAAGCGCCCAGTCGACCTACCAGGATCTGCAGCGCCGCTATGGCAGCGTGCTTGCCGGCCGCACCGCCAACATCGTCAAGGCCGAGATTGCCGGCAAGGGCACGTTCTACCGCGTCCGTGTCGTGGCCCAGTCGCGCAACGATGCCATCAATTTGTGCACCAGCTACAAGGCTGCCGGCGGCAACTGCTTCGTGTCGCGCTAAACGCGTTTCAATCAATCAAAGCCGGCGCGGCCCAAGGTCGCGCCGGCTTTTTCATGTGCCCAGCGTTTTTTCATGTGCCCAGTGCTTTTTCATGTGCCCAGTGCTTTTTCATGTGGAAGCAAGTCACGTGCTTCCACGCATGTGTCCAGAGACGATTCCCTTTGGCCGCGCGAAGCCCTAAACTCCTGATATGACCGAATCAAAAGCCATGATCCTCGGCTGTGCCGGGAAATCGCTCACCCGCGAAGAAATCAATTTCTATCGCAATGAATGCCCGTGGGCCTTCATCCTGTTTGCCCGCAACATTGGCGAGACCGAGCAGATCCGCGATCTGGTCGCCGAGATGCGCGACTGTATCGGACGCCCGAACGCGCTGGTGTTCATCGACCAGGAAGGCGGCAGGGTGCAACGCCTGCGGCCGCCGCTGGCGCCGAACTATCCGGCGGGTGGGGCGCTTGGCGCGCTGTGGCGCGACGATCACGACGCCGGCGCCCGTGCCGCATGGCTGATGGCGCGCCTGCACGCCTTCGACCTCTTGCGCTACGGCATCACGGCGGATTGCCTGCCGGTGCTCGACGTGCCGATCGAAGGCGCCAGCGACGTCATCGGCGCGCGCGCCTATGGCAAGGAGCCGCGCCCGGTCACCGAACTCGGCCGCGCGGCGGCGGAAGGGCTGATGGCCGGCGGCGTGCTGCCGGTGATGAAGCATATTCCGGGGCATGGCAGAGCCTTTGCCGACACGCATTTCGAGCTGCCAATAGTCAACGCCTCGCTCAGCGATCTGCAACGGCATGACTTTGCCCCATTCCGGGAGCTTAACGACCTGCCGATGGCGATGACGGCGCATGTCGTCTACAGCGCCATCGACCCCAACAACCCGGCGACCACATCCGGCAAGGTCATCGACGAGATCATCCGCCGCGAGATCGGCTTCGATGGGTTGCTGATGAGCGACGATACCTCGATGAAGGCACTTTCTGGGGATTTCCCCACAAAGGCTGCCTCGATCCTTGCGGCGGGCTGCGATCTGGTCCTTCACTGCAATGGCGTTTTCGAGGAGATGGCGGGCATCGCCTCGCGCACCAAGGGGCTTGAGGGCAAGTCGCTGGAGCGCGCAAAGCGGGCACTGACCTATATAAAGAAACACGACGCGGTCGAGGAAACCGAGATACGCGCTGAATTCGCCACCTATTTCGATGCGGTGGCCTAACGAAGGGAAGTGACAGGGCAGTGGCGGAAACATTGGAAAGCAAGGCTGCGAAGGCCGCACCGATGGACCGCCTGTGGGCCGAGAACGACGATTCACGCGTCACCGGCGACCCGTCGCTGGTCGTCGACGTGGCCGGCTTCGAAGGTCCGCTCGATCTTCTCCTGCATCTTGCCCGGACCCAGAAGGTCGATCTGGCACGCATCTCGATCCTGGCGCTGGTCGAGCAGTATTTGACCTTTGTCGAGACGGCGAGGGCGCTGCGGCTCGAACTCGCGGCCGACTATCTGGTGATGGCGGCGTGGCTTGCCTTCCTCAAGTCGAAGCTCTTGATCCCAAAACAGCCGGGTGAAGAGGGCGAAAGCGGCGAGGAACTGGCGGCGGTTCTGCAATTCCGGCTGAAGCGGCTGGAAGCCATGCGTGACGCGTCGGCGCGCCTGGTCAACCGAAACCGGCTCGGCCGTGACGTGTTTGCGCGCGGCATGCCGGAAATGGTCATCATCGAGAAGCGCAACGCCTATTCGGCGTCGCTTTATGATTTGCTGACCGCCTATGCCCAGCAGCGGCAGAAGCAGGCAATCAACAATGTGACCATCGCCAGGCGTGGTGTCTGGTCGCTCAAGGACGCGCGCGACATCCTGACCCGGCTGGTCGGGGCTGTCAGCGACTGGACGACGCTGGAAAGCTTCCTGATCGTGTACATGACCAGCCCAGAGGAAAGGCGTACGGCGATCGCCAGTTCGTTTGCGGCAACATTGGAACTGGTGCGCGACGGCACGATGGATTTGCGGCAGGATCAGACGTTCGCACCGATCTATCTGCGCGGCCGCGTGCAGGCAATCAAGGCAGTCGAGGTGGCATCATGAGCGAACGCGCCAACGCTTCGGTTATCCCCTTCAAGGTGGATGATGGGCCGGAAGAGGGCGATCTCGACGAGGCTTCCGTCCAGAATCCGGCACAGAACCCGGCCGAGCGCCTGCATATGGCGGAAGCCGTGCGCATGGCAGAGGCGATTGTTTTCGCCAGCGCCGAGCCGGTCAGCGAAAAGCAGCTTGCCGCGCGCCTTCCCGACGGCATCAACATCGCCCTTGCCATGGCCGAGCTGCAGCAGGTCTATGCGCGGCGCGGCGTCAATCTGGTGCGCGTCGGCGACGCCTGGGCGTTCCGCACCGCCGGCGATCTCGCCTTCCTGATGAGCCGCGACACGGTGCAGCAGCGCAAGCTGTCGCGCGCGGCGCTCGAAGTGTTGGCGATCATCGCCTATCACCAGCCGGTGACGCGCGCCGAGATCGAGGACATCCGCGGTGTCGAGACGTCGAAGGGCACGCTGGACACGCTGCTCGAGACGGAATGGGTGCGCATGCGCGGCCGCCGCAAAACGCCTGGCCGTCCCGTCACTTACGGCACCACCGAAACCTTCCTCGACCATTTCGCGCTCGAGGAAATCCGCGATCTTCCCGGCATGGAGGAGCTGAAGGGGGCGGGCCTGCTTTCGGGCCGCATGCCGTCGAACTTCTCCATTCCGCAGCCGCCGGCCGACCCGGATGCGCTGACCGAGGACGAGGATCCGCTGACCGACATCGACCTCGAGGAACTCGGCCTTTTGACGCCGCGCGTCACGGAAGATTGACCATTGGCGCTCTGTCCAAGCGCGCCGATAGGTCGTAGATGCGCCGATTGGTAGCGGGCCAGCGAGTCGAAAAAGCGTGACATCCGTCACCCTTTCATAAACTCTGTCGCTGTTGTGTTTGAATCCCAACGCGAAAACGCATAGATCATCGCCAGGGAAAACATTCGAGAGAGATTTGCTATGGGTTCATTTTCGATTTGGCACTGGATGATCGTGCTGGTGATCGTGCTGCTGGTTTTCGGCCGCGGCAAGATTCCGGAACTGATGGGCGACATGGCCAAGGGTATCAAGAGCTTCAAGAAGGGCATGGCGGACGACGACGTCGCTGAGGACAAGCGCACCGTCGAACACCGTGCCGACGAGACCGTTTCGGCCGTGAAGGAAAAAGCCAGCAAGAGCTGAGCCAAAAGTTCTAGTCGGAACAGATTGCCATGTTTGAAGTCGGCTGGACCGAAATGCTGGTGATCGCGATCGTCATGATCGTGGTCGTCGGGCCGAAGGATTTGCCCAATATGCTGCGCACCTTCGGGCGCACGACGGCGAAGCTGCGCGCCATGGCGGCCGATTTCCAGAAGCAGTTCAACGAAGCGCTGAAGGAAGCCGAGCTCGACGACGTCAAGAAGTCGGTCGACGAGCTCAGGGGCCTCAGCCCCGTTGCCGAGATCAAGAAGCAGCTCAATCCGTTCGAGCAGGCGGCGTCCGATGTGCGCGCCGGTGTCGACGCAGCGATGAAGCCGAAGCCGGCCGCCGATCCGGCAACGCCCGCCGCTTCGACGGCACAGGCCGCCGAACCGCTGAAGAATGGCGCGACGGAAATGCCTGGCGTCAGCGGGCCAGAAACCACGCCAGCGGCCCCAATTTTCCCGGCGATGACCGATGAATCGGTGGTGACGGCATCCGTGGTGCCGAAGGCAGCTGCGGCCAAGAAAGCGACCAAGGCCGCGCCGGCAGCAAAAGCGCCGTCCAAGGTCGCGACTGCCGCGAAGCCGGTGACGGCAAAAGCCGCACCCGCGGTGACTGCAAAAGCTGCGCCCGCGGCCAAGGTGTCGGCAAAGGCCATGACCGCTGCAAAGCCTGCCGCAACCAAGACGCCTGCCGCCAAGCCGGCTGGTGCCAAGACCGTGGCGAAAGCCGAACCGAAGCCTGCCGCGGCGAAGAAGCCAGCGGCCAAAAAGACGGCTGGAGCCGCCAAGTGAGCGTTTCGGACAAGGAAAAGGACGAGATCGAAAAATCGTCCGCTCCCCTGATGGAGCATCTGATCGAGCTGCGCCGGCGCCTGATCTGGTCGCTGGGTGGCTTCTTCGTCGCCTTCCTGGTTTGTTTCTTCTTCGCCAAGCGGCTGTTCAACCTTCTGGTCGTCCCGTTCAAATGGGCGACGAAATGGGCTGGTCTCGATCCGCACAAGGTCGAGCTGATCTACACCGCGCCGCAGGAATTCTTCTTCACGCAGGTCAAGCTCGCCATGTTCGGCGGTATGGTCATCGCCTTTCCGCTGATCGCCACGCAGATCTACAAGTTCATCGCGCCCGGCCTCTACAAGAACGAGCGCAACGCTTTCCTGCCGTTCCTGATCGCATCGCCGATCCTGTTCCTGATGGGCGCTTCGCTGGTGTATTTCTTCTTCACGCCGATGGTGATGTGGTTCTTCCTCGCCATGCAGCAGGCCGGCACCGACGATCAGGTGCAGATTTCGCTGCTGCCGAAAGTGTCGGAATATCTCAGCCTGATCATGACGCTGATCTTCTCCTTCGGCTTGGTGTTCCAGCTGCCGGTGGTGACCAGCCTGATGACGCGTGTCGGCATGCTGTCGTCCAAGGCGCTGGCCGAGAAGCGCAAATGGGCGATCGTTATCGCCTTCATCGTTGCTGCCGTGCTGACACCGCCCGATCCGATGAGCCAGATCGGCCTGGCCATTCCGACCATCCTTCTCTACGAGGTCTCGATCTGGGCCGCGCGTTGGATCGAGCGTGACCAGGAAAAGCAGCGGGTTGCGCGCGAGAAGCAGGAAGCCGGCGAGACCGTGGCTGACAAAACACCGGACGAACCTCCAGCGCCGGCCGCTTCCTAAGAGGTCAGCGGCGGCGGAAAACGACAGCTGCCGCCCAGCCTCATCTTGCATCGATCAAGGATGCGGTTTACGCCCTCTGGCCTAGCTTGAGGACGAAAAAACCATGCTTGATATCAAATGGATTCGCGACAACCCGAAGGCCCTTGTCGAGGCGCTGGTGAAGCGCTCGTGGTCGGCGGCTGAGGCGCAGTCCACGGTCGACGGGCTGATCGCCTCAGACGAGGCGCGGCGCGAACACGTCACCGAACTGCAGACCAAGCAAGAGCGCCGCAATGCCGCCTCGAAGGAGATCGGCAACGCCATGCGTTCGGGCGATGCAGCGCTTGCGGAGAAACTGAAAGCCGAAGTCGGCGAGATAAAAACCTTCATCCAGAATGGCGAGGCGCGCGAGCGCGAACTCGACAAGGCTCTGAACGACGCGTTGGCAGTGCTGCCCAATGTGCCGCTCGACGACGTGCCGGTCGGCAAGGACGAGCACGACAATATCGTCAAACACATTGTCGGCACGGTGCCGACGCGGCCGAACTGGGTGAAGGAGCATTTTGAGATCGGCGAAGCGCTCGGCATGATGGATTTCGAACGGGCGGCAAAGCTGTCGGGCTCGCGTTTCACCGTGCTGAAGAGCGGCCTGGCGCGGATGGAACGAGCCATCGGCCAGTTCATGCTCGACCTGCACACGACCGAGCATGGCTATGAGGAAGTGATCCCGCCGCTGATGGTGCGCGACGAGGTGCTTTTCGGCACCAACCAGCTGCCGAAGTTCGAGGAAGACCTGTTCTTTGTGAAGCATGGGGAGGGCAGGCTCGGCCTGATCCCGACCGCCGAAGTGCCGCTCACCAACCTGGTGCGCGAAGAGATCACGGCGCATGAAAAACTGCCGTTGCGCTTCACCGCACTGACGCCATGTTTCCGCTCGGAAGCAGGTTCGGCCGGCCGCGACACGCGCGGCATGCTGCGCCAGCACCAGTTCTACAAGGTCGAGCTGGTGTCGATCACCGACCAGGAATCCTCGCTCGCCGAGCATGAGCGGATGACGCAATGCGCCGAGGAAGTGCTGAAGCGGCTGGAATTGCCGTTCCGCACCATGGTGCTGTGCACCGGCGACATGGGCTTTGGCGCGCGCAAGACCTATGACATCGAGGTCTGGCTGCCCGGCCAGAACGCCTATCGCGAAATCTCGTCCTGCTCGGTCTGCGGCGATTTCCAGGCGCGTCGCATGGATGCCCGCTACAAGGACAAGGATGGCAAGGGCAATCGCTTCGTCCACACGCTCAACGGTTCGGGCACCGCCGTCGGCCGCGCGCTCATAGCTGTCATCGAAAACTACCAGAATGAGGATGGCAGCGTAACCATTCCTGAAGTGCTGCGGCCTTACATGGGCGGTCTGGCAAAGATCGAAGCGAAATAATGCGCATTCTTCTGACCAATGATGACGGCATTCATGCCGAGGGCCTGGCGTCGCTCGAGCGCGTCGCCCGCACCCTGTCGGACGATGTCTGGGTGGTGGCGCCGGAGCAGGATCAGTCCGGCTATGCGCATTCGCTGTCGATCTCGGAGCCGCTGCGCTTGCGCAAGATCGGCGAGAAGCATTTTGCCGTGCGCGGCACGCCGACCGACTGCGTTATCATGGGGGTGAAGAAGATCCTGCCCGGCGCGCCGGACCTGATCCTGTCCGGCATCAATTCCGGCGCCAACATCGCCGACGATGTCACCTATTCCGGCACCGTCGCCGGCGCCATGGAAGGCGCGCTGCTCGGCATCCGCTCGATCGCGCTCAGCCAGGGCTATTCCTATGTCGGCGAGGATCGCGTCGTGCCCTACGAGACGACGGAGGCGCTGGCGCCGGCACTGCTGAAGAAGCTGGTCGCGACGCCATTGCCGGACGGCGTGTTGCTCAACGTCAATTTTCCCAACTGCCTTCCCGAGGAGGTCGCCGGCACGGTGGTCACCACGCAGGGCAAGCTCGTGCACAGCCTGTGGGTCGATGAGCGCCGTGACGGGCGCGGCCTGCCTTACTACTGGCTGCGCTTTGGCCGCGAGCCGGTCGAAGGCAAGCAAGGCACCGACCTCTACGCGCTGCGCAACCGCCTGGTGTCGGTGACGCCGTTGCAGCTCGACCTCACCGCGCATGAGATCCGTGACCAGCTGAGCAAGGCGCTTGCATGAACCTGCCAATCGATGACCGCGAAGGATTTGCCGCTTTCCTGTTGCGCCTGCGCGGCAGGGGAACGGTGCCGAAGGCGCTAATCGCGGCGTTCGAGGCGACGCCGCGACGCGGTTTCCTGGCGCCCCACTTCCACCAGATCGCCTGGTCGGACCGTATGCTGCCGATCGAATGCGGCGAGGCGATCGAAGGCGCCGACATGCAGGCGGCGGTCATCGCGGCCCTTGCCATCGAGGCGGGAAACCGTGTGCTCGAGATCGGCACCGGCTCCGGCTATACTTCGGCGGTGATGTCGCGGCTGGCGGCGCGTATCGTGACCGTCGATCGCTACAAGACGCTGGTCGAGCAAGCCAGACAGCGTTTCGAGGCACTCGGCATCGGCAATGTCATCGTGCGCCAGGCGGACGGCTCTGGCGGCCTGCCTGCCGAAGGGCCGTTCGACCGCATCGTCGTCTGGGCCGCCTTCGACAACCTGCCGCGCTTCCTGCTCGACCAATTGTCGAGCGGCGGCATCGTCATCGCGCCGATCGGGCCGGAGGAGGGCGAGCAGGTGCTGGCCAAGCTAACCAAGGTCGGCAGCCGTTTCGAGCGCGAGGACATCGGCATGGTGCGCCTGCAGCCGATCCTGCGCAGCGTCGCAGCGGTGATCTAGGCTCAACCGCCGAAGCGGTAGTTCAGGTGCAAGCCAACGAGATCGACGCTCTGGCTGATGTTGTCCGTGCCGAAGGGGAAGGGCAGCCCGACGGACGCGAAATCGGTGGTCTTGTCGGGCATGAACAGGTGATCGTATTCGATCGCAAGCGACCAATTCGGAGCAAAACCGTACTCAACACCGGCGCCTAGAGCGCCACCCCAGCGGGTCTGGTCATCGGTCGTGCCGGCAAGCGTATTGGGAGGAAATGTGGTGACGACCTCGAAATGGTTGCGCGTTACGGCGGCCCCGCCCTTGACGTAGACGAGGGCGTTGCTGAAGCTGTATCCGACCTGGGCAGTCAACAATCCAAACCCGTCGACGCGCGAGCGATTTGTAAAGACCGGGATAAATTCGGACTGATTGGAGCCCTTCAGATCGGCCCAATCGCCTTGCGCTTCCACCCCGAACACCCAGTCGTTGCGCTGCCAGCGATAGCCGACTTGCCCGCCGAGTGCGCCGCCGGTGGCGTTGTGACAGCCTTCGCTGAAAGACAGGCCGAAGAACGATGCGTCCCAGCAGGAGTGGCTCGATCCCCAGCCGCCATTGGCGCCGATATAGAGGCCGCTCCAGTCATAGCTGGCGGCGACCTGCGCCTCGGTGAGATCGGCGGCGGATGCGTGCCCAACGGCACCCAAAGCAGCGGCAGCCGTCACGGCAATCAGAAAACGTTTCATAGAAGTACCCCCCAAGCCCGCCCCGACCCTATCTGAACTCAACCCCGAAGTACCGTTACCCCAACGCAACAGGTGGGGTTATTTCAGAAGTGTCGCACGGACATGAACAAGCTTGCTGAAATACGAAGCATCCTTGAACAGGTGGCGCTGCCGCTCGATCCTCGCACTGGGTCCGTACCGATGATCCAGGTCTGCGCTACATCTTCAAGGGATGCCAGGCTCGGTTGCCGCAGACCAGCATTCCCGACCGACCAAGCCCGGGCCGCTGGCCACTCCGAGGTGGCCCCAAATGTTTTAAGAAAATTTTCGTCGGATTCTAATGGGTTAACCGCCCAGTAACATTAACGCGCTTTAATCCTGTCTCAGTTGGTGCAGCGTTTGTGCGGGTTAGTGCGATGCAACTCAGTGTTTTGAAGACAAACAGTCGCAATCTGGCGCGGGGCTGCGCTGTTCTCATGATTGCGGGTGCTGCCGCCGGGTGCAGTTCCCAGGCTTCGCGGTTCAACAGTGTCGACGATGTCTTCACTTCCTCGACCAACAATCAGCGCGCCATCATCAACAAGCAGGATGCCGTGCAGCCCTATCCGGGTGATGTCTCGGCCGCTCCGCTTGACGGCAGCCACACCCAGTCGGTCAGCCGCTCCAGCCTCGAGCCGGTTTCGAGCCGGCCGTTGCCGCCGCCCGTTTCAGCTCAGGCCGCGCCAGCACTCGCGCCTGCAGCCAATCCGGTGCGTGTCGCATCGGCACCGGCCATGGTTCGGCCTGCTCCCCATGTCGACAGGACGACAACCGGCACTGTCGAGCCGGCTGCGAAACCGTTCAAGAATGCCCAGCCCGACGCGCCGAAGATGGCAGAAGTGGGCAGGCCGCACGCGACCGAAATCGTCGTGCGGGACGGCGAAACGATCAATGGCATCGCGCTGCACTACAAGGTGCCGGCCGACGTCATCATGAAGGTGAACGGTCTGAGCGCAACCAAAGGGCTGAAGACGGGCCAGAAGTTGGTCATCCCTGCCTATGCGTATTCGAGCAAGGCCGAGCCGAAAGTCGCCGATGCAAAACCGGCGAAGGACGGCAAGCATGATCTGCCGGCCACCGCGCCGGACAAGGTCGCCGTGCTGCCGCAGCAGCCGAAGCTCAAGGAAGGTAAGGCCGCCGCTCAGGTCGATGCGTCAGCGGCCGCAAGCCAGCCCAAGGAGCCCAAGCCGGCGCAGGTCGCCAAGGCAACCGGCGCTGCGGGCACCTATACGGTCCAATCGGGCGACACGATGTCTTCGATTGCCAGGAAGACCGGCGTCGGCGTCGTTGCGCTGAAGCAGGCCAACGGCATGAAGGATGGTTTGCTCAAGATCGGCCAGACCCTGAAGGTGCCGGCCGGCGGAACCGCGACGGTCGCCAGCGCCAAGCCGGCGAAGGTCGATCCGGTAACCACAGCCACGACGCAGCCGGCAGCAAAGACCACGCCGTCGGAAACGCTGGCATCCTACACGCCGCCGAAAAAAGACGCGAAGGTCATTCAGCAGGCCGAGGACGACGACGCGGTGGCGCCGGACGCCACGGGTATCGGCAAGATGCGCTGGCCGGTGCGCGGCCGGGTGATCTCCGGCTTCGGAGCGGGCAAGGACGGCGTCGACATCGCGGTGCCCACGGGCACGCCGGTCAAGGCGGCCGAGAACGGCGTCGTCATCTATGCCGGCGACGGGCTCAAGGAATTCGGCAACACGGTGCTGGTGCGCCACGAGAACGGCCTGGTCACCGTCTACGGCCATGCCAGCTCGATCGAGGTGCAGCGCGGCCAGAAGGTCAAGCGCGGCCAGGAGATCGCATTGTCGGGCATGAGCGGCACGACGGACTCGCCGAAGCTGCACTTCGAAGTGCGCAAGAACTCTGCCCCGGTCGATCCGTCAGGCTATCTCGAATAGAATAAAAAAAGCGATTTGCGGGCCGTCTGACCTCCAGTCCGGCCCGCCGGCTCAGCCCGTTCCGCAAGGAGCGGGCTTTTTCAGTTTTGTCCAAAAGCCCGCTCGTAGGGTTTCACATATGATCGCGAAGCGTGTCGGCGATCATCTCCTCAAGGCTGCTAGCCTTCACGCCCAGAAGCGCCTCGGTGTCGGAGGAATCAACCAGCAGGGGGCTCTCGAAGAGGTAGCTCATCTCGATGAGCTCATGCATGCCCAAGGATTCCATCTCCGGGACGGAATAGGAACGTATAGCTGAAACCTCTCGTGCGAGCATCGCCGCGGTTTTCTGGATGAGATTCCGGGGTGAGGCGTGTTGCGAGGGAACGTGAAACGCCCGTCCCCATTCGCCCGTGTAACGGGAAGCCGCGACAAGTGTGCTCGCGACGTCCCTAGTGAAGCTCCAGGCATGAGTTGCGTCGAGGTCTCCAATGAAGGCGGTGGGCTTGCCCTCGATGATGGAGGGCAGCGCCACCAGTGAGAAGTAGCTGATCGCGCCGTGCCCGAGATAGTCGCTGGAGCGAATTTCGATCGCCGGCACATCGGCACGGACCGCCCGCTGCCACATCATCGTCCTGGCGGTTCCTTTCTTCGAAGTCGGGTCCAGCGACAGGTCGGAGCGAAGCGGGCTGTCGGCATTTTCCCCATAACCATAAAGGTTTCCGAGCACGATGAGCTTGGCGCCGGCCGCTTCGGCCGCGCGCACGGTACCGTCGATGATGGGGAAAAAGTCGGTCGGCCAGCGATGATATGTGGCCATGGCACACATGAAGATCGCATCGGCGCCTTGGCAGATACGCGACAGTTCCGAAGCATCCGTGGCGTCGACTTGCACGGCTCGCACGTTCCGCAACGCGTTTGAACCGACGCTTCGGCTTGTGAGAACGACCTCATGTCCTTCTTCGCTGAGAAGGCGAGCGGTCTCGCGACCAACCGGGCCTGCTCCGACAACAACATAGAAACTCATGGCAACCTCTCTTCCAAGCTTGATGGAGAGGCGTGAGTACATGTTCGCGGCATTGAAAATCGCGCGGGAATTGCCAAATCTTGAGCAGGTTTCGCCATGAATCGAGAGAGCATGCGTCCGCAATTCGCTCCGGCCCGATCTCCGTCCGACGTGACAATGGTTTCCCGGCATATCGAGGCGGGCGTCCATCGTCTTGCCCGGGCGCCACACCATCGCATCATGGTGCACGCAAGCGCGGCGACACGCTCCTATTGCAATCAGGTTGGACGATATTTCGTCAGGCGCGCCGGCGATATCGACCTGGTGCCGGCAGGCGAGGAGGGTGGTTTCGAGGCTGAGACCGCGTTCGAGACGATCGAGATCGACTTGCAGCCAGCCTTGATGGAAAGGGTAGCGGCGGAACTTGGCGGCAGGGCGCTGGTGACGCGGCTCGACACGCGCCATTTGCTTCGTGACCAGCGCATCGAGCATCTTGCTCGAGCACTTCAGAGCGATCTCGATGTAGGCGCGCCGAGCGGCTCACTGTTTGCCGACAGCATTGGCGCTGCGCTCGCGGTGAGGCTGCTTGGCGTCGACGATATAGACACCGATCGAACGAACCGGCTGTCGGATACCCAGCTCAAGCGCGTCCTGGAATACATCGAGGACGCTCTCCATGAGCCGCTTTCAATCCATCGGCTAAGCCGGGTTGCCGGTGCGAGCAGCTCGCATTTGCGGACATGGTTCAAGGTGGCGACGGGCGTCACCCTGCATCGCTACGTGTTGCATCGTCGCGTCGAACGTGCGCGTATGCTGCTGCAGCAGGGCGATCTCAGCACAAGCGAGGTTGCGGAATTGACGGGCTTCGCGCACCAGTCGCATCTGGCGCATTGGATGCGCCGCGAGATCGGCCAGACGCCGCGCGATTTGCGGCGGGCGCGGCCGCCCAAATGACATCCTGGATTGTGCTTTAGCGACGCGGTCAATCCTTCAGCGGCTTGCCAAGCCGGCCGGCCAGGTCCTGCGTGAACTGCCAGGCGACGCGACCCGAGCGGCTGCCGCGCGTGGTCGCCCATTCCAGCGCCTCTGCCCGCAACTGCTCGGGATCGATGTCGAGGCCGTGATGGCTGGCATAGCCGTTGATCATCTCGAGATATTCGTCCTGCGAACATTTGTGGAAGCCGAGCCAAAGTCCGAAACGGTCGGACAGCGAGACCTTTTCCTCGACCGCTTCGGACGGGTTGATGGCGGTCGAACGCTCATTGTCGATCATGTCGCGCGGCAACAGATGACGGCGGTTCGAGGTGGCGTAGAAGATGACGTTGGCCGGGCGGCCTTCGACGCCGCCTTCGAGCGCCGCCTTCAGAGACTTGTAGGAGGTGTCGTCATGATCGAAGGACAGGTCGTCGCAAAACAGGATGACGCGGAAGGGGGCCGCCTTCAGCAAACCCATCAGCTTCGGCAGCGTGTTGATGTCCTCGCGGTGGATTTCGATCAGCTTCAGCGGCAGGTCGGACTTGGCCTTGGCATTGATCTCGGCATGCACGGCCTTGACCAGCGACGATTTGCCCATGCCGCGCGCGCCCCACAACAGCACGTTGTTGGCAGCAAAGCCGGCGGCGAAGCGCTCTGTGTTGTCGACAAGGATGTCGCGGACACGGTCGACGCCGCGGATCAGGCCGATATCGACCCGGTTGACCTTGCGCACCGGCTCCAGATAGCCCGGATCGGCCTGCCAGACGAAGCAGTCGGCCTCGCCGAGGTCGGTTTGAGGCACCGGCGGCGGGGCGAGACGGCCGACAGCCTCGATCAGGCGGTCAAGTTTCTTGTTGAGGGCGTCGATGCTGCTGTCGGTCATTTCAGGTCTTTTTGGTTCGTTTCCTGGGGCGGGCAGGTTGGGCACGTTCGAATCCGTCGGATTCGAAACCGGTTCCAACCTTTTGTTCGAGCGTGATCTTTTCGGAAAACCGGCTCGCGCTTTTCGCGGTCATGCTCTAACACGGCTCAACAAGCCGGAAAAGCAGCCGATTTGGCTGGCCGCGCAGTTGCATTGACAACTTTACCGACTATATTCCGGCCAAATTTCAAGGGGCCGCCAAACTCCGCAGGACGGTTGGCGGCTGTTTTCAAAATTCAGGAGTACTTTCGATGTTCGTGACACCGGCATACGCCCAAGGCATCGGCGGCGCCTCTCCCGATATGCTCATCAGCATTTTGCCGTTTGTCCTGATTTTCGTGATCATGTATTTTCTGATCATCCGCCCGCAGCGCACGCAGCTGAAGAAGCGCGGCGAGATGCTGGCGGCGGTCCGTCGCGGCGACACGGTCGTCACCGGCGGCGGTTTCGTCGGCAAGGTGACGAAGGTGATCGATGACAACGAGCTCGAGATCGACCTCGGTGGCGGCACCAAGGTCACGGCGCTGCGCTCGACGATCGCCGATGTGCGCGTCAAGGGCGAACCGGTAGCCAACCAGAACGCCAAGAAGTAATCCAATTCCAGGCGGAGCGATCCGCGGACACGCTCTGACGGACGACGCCATATGCTGTATTTTTCGCGCTTCAAGATGATCCTGATCTGGGTGGCCGTGGCCATCACAGTGATCCTCGCCGCGCCCAATCTGTTCCCCACCAGCACGCTGGCTCAGCTGCCGAGTTGGGTGCCGAAGCGGCAGATGACGCTCGGCCTCGATTTGCAGGGCGGTTCGCACATCCTGCTCGAGATGAACCAGAACGATCTGATCAAGGATCGGCTGGAGACGACACGTGACGAAATCCGCACGCTGCTGCGCGACGCCAAGATCGGCTATACCGGCCTTGCCGGCACCGGGCGGACCTTGCAGGTCCGCATCACGGATCCAGCCCAACTCGACGCCGCAAAGACGGCGTTGAAGACCTTGACCGATCCTGTCGCCGCCGGCCTGTTCACCGGCGGTTCCATCCAGGAAATGGCGCTGGACGATTCCGAACCGGGCCTGCTCAAGTTCACCGTTACCGACGCCGGCATCAAATACCGCACATCGACCGCACTGGCGCAATCGATCGAAGTGGTCGAGCGCCGCGTCAACGAACTCGGCACCACCGAGCCTATCGTGCAGCGGCAAGGCGACGACCGCATCCTTGTCCAGGTTCCGGGCCTGCAGGATCCGCAGCGGCTGAAGGAAATTCTCGGCCAGACCGCAAAGCTGACCTTCCAGATGGTCGACCAGTCGATGCCGGTGCAGGACGCGCTCAAGGGGCGCCCGCCCGCCGGCTCCTCGGTGCTCTATTCCCAGGACGATCCGCCGGTTCCGTATCTGATTGAAAACCGCGTCATCGTTTCGGGCGAAAACCTGGTCGACGCGCAGGCGACATACAATTCGCAGAACAACGAGCCGGTGGTTTCGTTCCGCTTCGATTCGAAAGGTGCCGCCCGCTTCGGCCAGGCAACCTCGCAGAATGTCGGCAAGCTGTTCGCCATCATCCTCGACAACCAGGTGATCTCGGCGCCGCAGATCCGTGAACCGATCCTCGGCGGCACCGGCCAGATTTCCGGTAATTTCACCGCCCAGAGCGCCAACGACCTGGCCGTACTGTTGCGCGCCGGCGCGCTGCCGGCGACATTGACGGTCATCGAAGAGCGCACTGTAGGTCCGGGCCTTGGCCAGGATTCGATCCATGCCGGCAAGGTCGCCGGCATCATCGGCTCGATCCTCGTCGTTGCGTTCATGTTCGTCGCCTACGGCTTCCTCGGTTTCCTCGCCAACATCGCGCTGGCGGTGCACGTGGCGATGATTGTCGGGCTGTTGTCGCTGCTTGGGGCGACGCTGACCTTGCCTGGTATTGCCGGTATCGTGCTGACCATCGGCATGGCGGTCGATTCCAACGTGCTGATCTACGAGCGTATCCGCGAGGAACGACGTGCCGGCCGCTCTGTGATCCAGGCGATCGACACCGGCTTCTCGAAGGCGCTGGCGACCATCGTTGATTCCAACGTCACATCGCTGATCGCCACGGTGGTGCTGTTCTATCTCGGCACCGGCCCGGTGAAGGGCTTTGCCATCACCTACGCCATCGGTATCCTGACCACGGTCTTCACCGCTTTCACCTTCACGCGCCTGCTGGTGTCGATCTGGCTGCGCCGCGCCCGTCCGAAGGAACTGCCGAAGGCGCCGGTGACCTTCATTCCGCCGGGCACGAAGATTCCCTTCATGGGCATTCGCCGCTGGACGTTCGCGCTGTCGAGCTTCCTGTCGGTGCTGTCCGTGGTGCTGTTCATGACGGTCGACATCAATTACGGCATCGACTTCAAGGGCGGCTCGATGATCGAGGTGAAGGCCAAGAGCGGCGATGCCAATATCGGCGACATCCGCAGCCGATTGATGGAGCTCAACATCGGCGAAGTGCAGGTGCAGCAGTTCGGCGCGCCGAACGACGTGCTGATCCGCGTCGGCACGCAGGATGGCGGCGAGAATGCCGAGCAGACGGTCATCGACAAGGTGCGCGGCGAGCTGCAGGACCAGTATGATTTCCGCCGCGTCGAAGTGGTGGGACCGACGGTCTCCGGCGAACTGGCCAAGCAAGGCACCATGGCCATGCTGGTCGCGCTGATCGGCATCCTGGTCTATGTCTGGTTCCGTTTCGAGTGGCAGTTCGCGGTCGGTGCTATCGTGGCGACGGTGCACGACGTGGTCATGACGCTCGGCTTCTTCGTCATCACCGGGCTGGAGTTCAACCAGTCGTCGCTGGCGGCGATCCTGACCATTATCGGCTATTCGCTGAACGATACGATCGTGGTCTATGACCGCGTCCGCGAGGATCTGCGAAAATACAAGCGAATGCCGCTGCCGCAGTTGTTGAACAATGCCATCAACGAGACGCTGTCGCGAACGACGCTGACCTCGGTGACGACAATCCTGGCGCTGTTGGCGCTGGTGCTGTTCGGCGGCGAAGTCATCCGCTCCTTCACCATGGCGATGCTGTTCGGTGTTGTCTTCGGCACCTATTCGTCGATCTTCATCGCCGCACCGCTGCTGATCCTGTTCAAGCTGCGGCCGCAGGCTTCGGCCGATGAGGAGAAGCCGGTCAGCGGCGGCAAGGCGGTCGCGACCTGACGCGCGGCCCCGAAGGGGTGACAGAGTGGTGACCGGCAAAGGCATCGTCATCCGCGAGGCGCATTTCCCCGGCCGCGCGCCGATCGAGGCCTACGGCAATGGCGGGTTCCGCTTTGCCGACATGTCGCATCGCGGCTCGCTGCTGTGCCTGCCCACAGGCATCCATGGCTGGGAGCCGGCAGATCCGCTGGCGCTGACGGTGGCGGATTTCGAAAGACTGCTGGCGGAGGCCGACAAGGTCGAGATCCTGCTGGTCGGCATGGGCAGGGATCTCCGGCCGTTGCCGGCGGCGCTGCGGGCGGCGCTGAAAGAAGCAGGCATTGCGTCCGATCCGATGTCGACGGGTGCTGCGGTGCGGACCTACAATGTCCTTCTGGCGGAAGATCGCGCCGTGGCTGCCGCGCTCATCGCCGTCGATTGATATGGCGCAGAATGCAGAAACCGTCATGGACGCGGTGCGCGCCGCCGACCACGACCGCTATCTCACGGCGCTCTACGCGCCGGCCGACAAGCGCGATGCGCTGTTTTCGCTCTACGCTTTCAATGCCGAAATCGCCGGCATCCGCGACCGCATCCACGAGCCGTTGCCGGGCGAGGTGCGGCTGCAATGGTGGCGTGACCTCATCGCCGCCGATAATGATGGCGCGGGCGTCGGCCATCCCGTCGCCGACGCGCTGAAGGCGACAATTTCTGCCGATCGCCTGCCAAAGCTGGCATTCGACAACATGCTCGAAGCGCGCATCTTCGATCTCTACGACGATCCGATGCCCTCGCGCACCGATCTCGAAGGCTATTGCGGCGAGACGGCAGCCGCGCTCATCCAGCTTGCGGCGATGGTGCTCGATCCCGACGAGGCGCCAACGTTCGCCGAACTGGCGGGCAGGGCGGGCTGTGCGCAGGCGATGACCGGCCTCTTGCTGCTGTTGCCGCTGCACCGCAAGCGCGGGCAGTGTTTTATCCCGGCTGATCTCCTGGCCGCGGCGGGATCGTCGCCGGAAGAGTTTGTTGCCCGCGATGGCGGGCCTGGCGCGCAACGCGCCGTGGCGGCTATGATCGCGCTGGCGCGCGAACACCTTTCGGCTTTCGAGCGGGGCGCAGCTGGGCTGCCGGTGGCGTTGCGCCCGGCATTCCTGCCGCTGACCCTGTCGCGTGCCTATCTCGACAAGATGGAAGGGTCGCGCCCGCTCGAAGGCGTCGTGCGGCTATCCGCCTTGCGCCGGCATTGGCTGCTGTTGCGACGCGCGAGCAAGGGCTGGCCGGCACTTTGACGTAAACGTCAATCGTGTTAAGGATTCGGCCGAGCCGAGAACTGTCGCCGAAGACGACAGGCTGGCCCGGAGGAAATCCATGAGCTTGCCCGTGCTGGTCGCGATCGTCGCCCTTGGCATTGCGCTGTCGGTCGCCGCCGTGCATTTCACCGGCGGCAGCAAGACGGCGACGCTGGCCGACGCGGATCAGGCGTTGCGCCGTTTCGCGGAGGATTATCCTGACGAGATGGCTTCTACAGTCCGCCTGACGGCGGATGCCAAAACAGCATTTCTGGACCTTGGACGAGGGCGAATCGGCATCGTTCACAGCATCGGCGACTGCTTTTTGACCCGCATCGTCACGGCTGCCGACGTCTCGATGTCCAATTCCGACGAGACGAACACAATTCTGATGCGGCTGACGGACTTCACCTGGAAAGGCGGCCGATTCCGCTTCGCCGGTGCCAGCGATGCGCAGGCCTTGCTGAATGTTCTCGGGCCGCACCATGCAAGTTCCGCCAGGGAGGCCGCGTGATGGACAGCTATGATTTTCCACAGGTCACCCAACTGGCCATTCCGTTCTTCGTCGCCGCCATCCTGATCGAGCTCTGGCTGGTGCGCACCGGTCGCGCCAAGGGCTCGTTCGAGACGCGTGACACGCTGACCAGCCTGATGATGGGCACCGGCAATGTCGTCGCCGGGCTGCTGCTGGGCGTCGTCTCCTACTGGGCGCTGCTTTGGCTGTGGCAGTTCCGCGTCTTCAATCTTGGCCTGTCGGTGTGGGTGTTCCTGGCTGCCTTCCTGCTCGATGATCTGCGCTACTACGTCTACCACCGCATCGCGCACCGGGTGCGCTGGGTGTGGGCCGAGCATGTCAACCATCACTCCAGCCAGCACTACAATCTGTCGACGGCGCTCAGGCAAAGCTGGACCGGGCTGTTCACCTTCATGTTCGTGCTGCAGGCGCCGCTGGTGCTGCTCGGCTTCCATCCGGCGGTGATTGCCTTCACCTTCGGCTTCAACCTCGTCTGGCAGTTCTGGATCCACACCGAGACGATCGGCAAGATGTGGGGCTGGTTCGAGCTTATCTTCAACACGCCGTCGCACCACCGCGTCCACCACGCCACCAACCCGCGCTATCTCGACGCCAACTATGCCGGCACGCTGATCATCTGGGATCGGATGTTCGGCACCTTCGTCGAGGAGCTGGAGGACGACCGGCCGCGCTACGGCATCGTTAGGAATCTCGGCACCTTCAACCCGCTGAAAGTGGCGTTTCATGAGTGGATCGGCATGTTCAGGGATGCGTTTGCGCGGGGGCTGACGCTCAGCGATCGCCTGAATTACCTGATCAAGCCGCCCGGCTGGAGCCATGACGGCTCGCGTGACACATCGGAGACGCTGAAGGCGGCCTATGTCAGGCGAAATCCGGGTGAGGCGGGCAAGCCGGGGTTGCCGATGGCGCGTGCTGAGCCGGCTGAATAGCTGTTTTGTCCGCTAAGAGGGGTCGCTCGAACCGCCATCGCGCATCAGTGTCTCGTAATCGCGGCCGCCATAGAAGATATTGACGATGCGGACGAGATCGCCGTCGACGATGTGGTGATGACGGCGGAATGCTCGAACGGAACTGTTCGCAATCCGGGCACGATGTCGTCGCGGGAGCGGCCGCCTCGAGGCGCATTGCCGATGCTCTGGCAGCGGTCTTCGATACGCAAAACCAATTACAGTGCGACGTCAGGACTTCCGCCGGCCTCGACGATGTGTCTGAAAATGTCGGCCAGGTCATCCCTGGCGTCCTCTTGGTACTCGACATCAAGCCGCTGAATCATCAGCGCGGCTCGAATATTGGTCAAAGAGCCCCCGGAGGTGCTTGCGAACCTCTTCTCCCGAGTGGCTTGGCCTCGCATCCTCGATCGACGCCTTCACCCGGGCCCGGATCGAGGCCATGCGTTCAGCATGTTCTTCCTCTTCGCGCTGGAAGGCGCGGAGCGCCGCGCGGATGACTTCGCTCGCCGAGCCGAAGGAACCGTCCTCGACTTTCTCGCGGATCATGCGCGCCATGGCGGGCGTGACGGTGACGGACAGTTTTTCGGCGGATTCCATAGAGCGCCTCCGGTGGGCAGAAAGTAGGATAGTATCCTACTTTCTGCTTCGGTCCAATCCCCAGGTTTGCTACTCCGCTGCTTGCGCCCGCGCCGGCAACCCAAGCCACTCGCGGCAATCGCCCAGCGCGCGCGAAGTGATGGCGTGCCGTTTTGCGACCGTCTTGTCCTTGCCGCGCAGGCGCTTGCCTTCGATCTTCACAGCTTCCACCGGCGGGAACAGGCCGAAATTGACATTCATCGGCTGGAAAGAGCGCTTGCCCGGCTCATCGTCGGAAACGATGTGACCGCCGGTGATGTGATTGAGCAAGGCGCCGAAGGCTGTGGTGAGCGGCGGCAGCGAGGGTGCCTGGCCGAGCCTCTCGGCCGCGGCGAAGCGGCCGGCGAGCAGGCCGATGGCAGCACTTTCGACATAGCCTTCGCAGCCGGTGATCTGGCCGGCAAAGCGCAGGCCGGGGCGCGACTTCAGCTGCAGGGATTGGTCGAGCAAGGTCGGCGAATTGATGTAGGTGTTGCGGTGCAGGCCGCCGAGGCGGGCGAAATCGGCGTTTTCCAAGCCCGGAATGGTACGGAACACGCGCACCTGCTCGGCATGCTTCAGCTTGGTCTGGAAGCCCACCATGTTGTAGAGCGTACCCAGCGCATTGTCCTGCCGCAGCTGGACGACCGCATAGGCTTTCACCGTCGGATTGTGCGCATTGGTCAGCCCCATCGGCTTCATCGGCCCGTAGCGCAGTGTCTCGACACCACGCTCGGCCATGATCTCGATCGGCAGGCAGCCGTCGAAATAGGGCGTGCCTTCCCATTGCTTGAACTCGGTTTTCTGGCCATCGACCAGTGCCTGCACGAAGGCAAGGTATTGGTCCTTGTCCATCGGACAGTTGATGTAGTCCTTGCCGGTGCCGCCCGGTCCAACCTTGTCGTAGCGCGACTGGAACCAGCAAATGTCCATGTCGATCGTGTCGAAATGGATGATCGGGGCAATGGCGTCGAAGAAAGCCAGCGCATCGGCGCCGGTTGTCTCGGCGATCGACTGGGCGAGCGCAGGCGCAGTCAGCGGACCCGTGGCGATGATCGCCTGATCCCAATCCGCTGGCGGCACGCCGGGCACTTCCTCGCGCTGGATGGTGATCAGCGGGTGCGCTTCGAGTTTTTTCGTCACCGCTTCGGAGAAACCGTCGCGGTCGACGGCCAATGCGCCGCCGGCTGGCACCTGGTTGGCGTCGCCGGCGCTCATGATCAGCGAGCCGGCCAGCCGCATCTCGGCGTGCAGCAGGCCGACCGCGTTGTTCTCGGCATCGTCGGAGCGGAAGGAATTGGAACAGACAAGCTCGGCCAGGCTATCGGTCTTGTGCGCGTCGGTGCCGCGCACCGGGCGCATTTCATGCAGCACAACGGGAACGCCGGCTTGCGCCGCCTGCCATGCGGCTTCGGAACCGGCGAGACCGCCGCCGATGATGTGGATGGGGTTTTTGCTCATGAGCGCCGGAATAATCGCTTGGTGCGGCGATTGCAATTGCCGTGCTGCGGTAACGGGACACGCTCGGTCGAGAAGCCTGCCCTGAAAACAACAACACCCGCCGGGGGAGGAGGTCCGGCGGGTGTCGTTTTGGGGGTCGATCCTCGGGAGGAGGTGAAGATCGACCGTATTCGTCATCGCCGGGGAGGAGGTCGGCTTTGACGAAATCTCTTTCGCGTTTTGAAAAGGGGCGAAACCCTTTTGGAGCAAAATTCATTTTGCTCCGGGAGCAAAAACTCGTTTTGCTCCGGGGAAACAGCGCCCGCCGCGGGAGGAGGTGCGGCGGGCGCCGTTTTTGTGGCCAACCCTCGGGAGGAGGTGAAGGTCGGGCCTATTCGTCATCGCCGGGGAGGAGGTCGGCTTTGACGAAATCTCTTTCGCGTTTTGAAAAGGGGCGAAACCCTTTTGGAGCAAAATTCATTTTGCTCCGGGAGCAAAAACTCGTTTTGCTCCGGGGAAACAGCGCCCGCCGCGGGAGGAGGTGCGGCGGGCGCCGTTTTGGTGGTCAACCCTCGGGAGGAGGATAAGGGCTGACCGTTCGCTGGAGGTCGGGGAGGAGGTCGACCCCAGCGAAATTCTGTTAGATCGCCCGGCGGGCGATGATCTTGATTTCGTCGCGGACGATACCGAGATCATGCAGCTGACGGTTCGAAAGGCGACCCAGCTCGGTAACCGTCTCGCGATAAACGCGCCAGTTACGATAGTTGCGGATCAGGTTCATTGTCGTTCTCTTTTCAGAAACTTGTTCGGACCATTTGCGGTCCGAAGAATTAGACCGCCTTGCGAGCGACGTAAGGAATGTCGCTGCGGCTGATGCCGAGGTCGGTCAGTTCACGGTTGCTCAGGCGGCTCAGCTCGGACACGGTGTCCCGGTAGCGGCGCCAGTTGCGGTAGTTGCGGATCAGGTTCATGGTAGTTCTCGTTTCGTCTTTCTTGCGGATCATTCCGTTTGTGTACGAACCATAAATAAGCGGGCTCATATCGATTTAAAAGCGCTATGGCTGCATGGCAGCAATGCAAATTGTGCAATGCAACATTAACGCGCCTCACGGACCGGACACAAAGAAGCCAGAATCAGAAAGTGCCGTGACGTCAACGGTTTGGCTGGTTCGGCTGAAAAAACGACCTAGCGGGGGAGGCAGGACATGGCGGGCTACTCGACACGGGTCAGGTCCGATATTGCGCGGTGGCTCCAGGCAGGCCTGATCGACGCCGCGACAGCCGATTCCCTGACGCGCGACGTCGAGGCCAACGAACGCAAATCACTGAGCTTCGGCTCGATCCTGGCGATGATGGCGGCGCTGCTGTTTGGCGCGGCCATCCTGATCTTCGTCGCCGCCAACTGGGATGCGATCCCGCGGCTGGCGCGGGTGACAGCGCTGTTTGCCATCATCCTTGGCAGCTATGTCGGCGGCGCGGTGCTGAAGTCGCGCGACCATGCGGCGATCGGCGAAGCTCTATGGATCGTGGCGGCGGCGGCCTTCGGTGGTTCGATCGCGCTGATCGGCCAGATGTATCATTTGTCCGGCGACGAGGCGTCCGCGCTGATTACATGGGGCGCCGGCACGGCGCTGGCGGCGGTGGCGCTGCGGTCGAACCCGCTGACCGTCGCTTCGGTCGGTATCGCCGACGCATGGCTGTTCCTCAAAGGGTTCGACTATTACAGCCGTAGTGAGTTTCCGCATGCCTTCGTCGTCATGGCGGTCGTGCTGTTTGCTGTGTCGTTCTGGACCCGCAGCCAGCCGGCGCGGCACCTGATCATCCTGTCGCTGCTCTTCTATCTCGTGCTGTTGGCCGGGAACCACGCGACGCTGCCGGTGGCGATCCCCCTGGTCATCGTCTCTGTCGTGCTCTTCGCGGCTGCCGTCTTCGCACCGGAGCCGGTCGACCGTGTCGTGCAGCTTGGGGGCCGCTTGCCGCTGCACGCGCTGCTCGGCTTCCTCACAGGTCTGGCCATCATCCAGTTCGAACTGGCCGATGAAAGCACTTACAACAGCGGTTTCACCATCGCCTCGGTCGTCGCGCTGGCCGGCATCGTCGCCGCTATCGTGCTGGCAGGACGGGAGAGCCGAGGCCTGCGCTGGCTTGCCTATCTCGGCTTCGCCTTCGAACTCG
The DNA here is from genome assembly GCF_056402995.1 of Mesorhizobium sp. P3_A8. NCBI lineage: Bacteria > Pseudomonadati > Pseudomonadota > Alphaproteobacteria > Hyphomicrobiales > Phyllobacteriaceae > Mesorhizobium > Mesorhizobium sp. P3_A8. The sequence goes on from NZ_JBFUGI010000009.1 coordinate 205,351, forward strand.
CCATGATCTATGTCGTCACCTTGCAATCGATGCTCGATACGGCCGGCTTCTTCCTTGCCGCCGCGGTGCTGCTCGGCATGCTGGCGATCGTCATCATCCGGGTCGAAAAACGCATGAAGGGTCCGGCCACCGGGGGAGACACGGCATGATGACCGGAAAGCGGCTTGTTATCTCGGCGCTGGTGCTGGCGCTCGTCCAGATCGGCTTCCTGAGCTGGATCATCGCCGGCCGGGCGGCGATCCTGCGCAACGGCAAGGAAGTGCTGCTGAAGATCGAACCCGTCGACCCGCGCGATCTGCTGCGCGGCGACTATATTATCCTCGGCTATGACATCTCGCGCATACCGGTGAAAATGATTGCCAACATTCCAGCCGATAAACTTTCCAGCGACGACACGTCGATTGTCGTCCGCCTGAAGAAAGGTGCCGACGGCTATTGGACGCCGACCACCGCCTGGTTCGGCAAGGCACCGACGCCGGCTGCCGCGGATGAGGCGGACATATCGGGCCATGTCGCAGCGGGCTGGGACCTGCGCAGCGAGGGCACGACGATCGCGCCGGATTACGGTATCGAGCGTTTCTACCTGCCGGAAGGCCAGGGCATGGCGATCCAGAACGACATGCGGGTGCGCCCGTTCGGCATAAGGCTGGCGCTTGCCAGCGACGGCACCGCCCAGATCAAGGCGCTGGTCGACGGCGACAAGATGCTGTTCGAGGAACCGCTATATTAATAACGATGGATGCCGGTGATCGGTGCGAATCAAGAGACCAGAACCCCTAAATCGGGTGTAAGGGCCTTGCCGTACAAGCGTTGCGGCGGCGCGGCACCGGAATGGACTCATTTTTGTATCAACTGCGGTACCCCGCCGGGGGCGTGTGCCACTATACGAAATAGCCAAACAGATTTTTCGCAAGGAAGTTCACCGACTCAGGGATGGAGAACTCCGCTGATCAACTCCGGACCTTACTCGTCTCGGCGGTGATTTTGGGATAGGGACCAATCGATATTGTGTAGCTAAAGTCTGCTACGCCTCTTTCCTGCTTGTGTATCGAGGGGCTGCGCACAACCCAGTCATAGACGCCAGAAACCATGCAGCGATCGTTTGCACAGGTGACCACAATGCTGTCATTGCGGACGTTATACACGCGTTCAGGCCATCGCCGGTAATAGTTCCTCTTGTCCTGAATGATCGAACTCAGGTTCGTCAACTTGCCATAATAGTCGACCGTGCGAGCGTAGGACGCCTGAACTTGAGCAAGAGCGAAATCGTCGTTGTCGCCATGATGCTCGATCAGATCCTTGACGAAGGCGACCGCAACGCTCTCCGCCTGTTGCCCTGCGTCGGGTGCAGGCACAGGCATCGCCGCAGGATCTGGCCTGGTCGACACCTGCGATGTATCTGCGGGCGATTGGTTCGCTGCGACATTGGTCACACGCAACTCTGCCATTTCGCTGGCCGATAGGTATCTTATGTCATCCTTGTCATAGCTCGAAGCCAATTCCATCAGCTTGGGGTCCACTCCCATCTCGACTACATAGGATGTGATTGCGGCCGTTCCGAGCTGGACACGGGCCTTTGCTTCTTCGCGGGACATCCCGTCAGCCGGTTTCAAAAACGCCCGATGAACGCCGATAGAACCTGGTTCGGCAACGCGGTGGACGCCACCCAAGAAGGCCAGTGAGCAGGCTGAAGCGCACTGCAATTGGCGAACCTGAAGCGTATCCAACCCTGCCGCACGGATCATACGCCCCAACCGAAGCGCGCTGCCGACATTGCCGCCGGGGGAGTTGAATACGATCCTCCGGGCCCCGCTGCTCACAACCGCGTTGCTAAAAGCGTTCACAGGTTCATGTTCGTTGAACTCGCCGGAAACAACAAGAAACGGCTGCTGCCCTGGAGGCGAAACAGGCGTGTATTCCAGGGCCTCAACCTTACATGTTGCTGCCGCGACAATTGACCCTACCGCCAGAACTAGAGAAACTACACGCACGACAGAGCCCCAACCTGCTGCTGCAAATAAGAACCTGTCAACGAACTATTTCAAGGGCCTTGCTTGAGAGTTGGATTTTATGGATGGCCTGCCACCCCGCTCGAAGAGCGAAGGGTGGTGCGGGTAGAGGGACTCGAACCCCCACGATCTCTCGCCAGAACCTAAATCTGGTGCGTCTACCAGTTCCGCCATACCCGCGTGGTCCGGCAATCCCATGTAGCCATCATTCTGTCAATCTCAGGTTCAAGATGTTGGGTCAGGTCCAAAATGTCGGTGAGGGCCAGAATGTCGGGTGAGGGCCAAAATGGTGGTTATTCACCTAAACGCGAAGACTGTTGAAAATTAGCCTCGCCTGTGACAAAAGGCGTGTCAAATGTGACGGGACGCGACGATCCGCTTCTGCAGAATGTGATAAGAAGTAGGAAAAACAAGAACTTATTCACATTTTGGAACGCAGTTTGGGAGAGTTTGAGCCGTAATTTCGGTCAAATCGCCAGGTTCCGTACCAAAAGCCATTCCCGGCAAGATTATACCGGCAGGCTGTAAACGGCAGAGGCCGTGGCAGTCTCATTGGTGAAAACAAAGGTTTTACGATGCAGGTCACCGAAACGCTCAACTCCGGTCTCAAGCGCGAGATCAAGATCACCGTGCCGGCGGGTGACATGGAAGCCAAGCTGATGGCGCGGCTGTCGGACGCCCGCAACAAGGTTCGCATCAACGGCTTCCGGCCGGGCAAGGTGCCGGTGCAGCACCTGCGCAAGGTCTACGGCAAGTCGTTCATGGCCGAAGTGGTCAACGAGATTCTCAACGATTCGACCCGTTCGATCATCACTGGCCGCGGCGAAAAAGCCGCCATGCAGCCCGAAGTCATCATGACCGAGGACGAGAAGGAAGCCGAGAAGATCCTGGCCGGCGGCACCGACTTCGAGTTCCGCCTCAACTACGAGATCATTCCGGCGATCGAGATCAAGGATTTCTCCGACATCAAGGTGACGCGTCAGGTGTTCGACGTGCCGGACACCGAGATCGACGACCAGGTCAAGCGCGTTGCCGAATCGGCACGCAGCTACGAGCCGAAGACCGGCAAGGCGGCTGAAGGCGACCGCGTCAGCATCGACTATGTCGGCAAGATCGACGGCGAGGCCTTTGCCGGCGGCGCCGGCACCGACCAGCCGCTGGTGCTCGGCTCCAAGGAGTTCATTCCGGGCTTCGAGGACCAGCTGGTCGGCGCCAAGGCTGGCGACGAAAAGCAGGTCACCGTGACCTTCCCGGAAAACTACCAGGCGGCCCATCTGGCCGGCAAGGAAGCCACCTTCGACGTCACCGTCAAGGAAGTGTCGAAGCCGGGCGAACTGGAAATCAACGACGAGACCGCCAAGAATCTTGGCCTGGAATCGCTGGAGCGCCTGCGTGAGATCGTGCGCGGCCAGATCGAGAACCAGTTCGGTTCGATGACGCGCCAGAAGGTCAAGCGCCAGCTGCTCGACCAGCTCGACGCGGCCTACTCGTTCGAGGCGCCGTCGAAGCTCATCGAGGCTGAGTTCAACAACATCTGGGCGCAGGTCAACCGCGATCTGGAAGCCGCTGGCCGCACCTTCGCCGACGAAGAGACGACCGAAGAAGAAGCCCGCGCCGAATATCTGCGTCTTGCCGAACGCCGCGTGCGCCTCGGCCTGGTGCTGGCCGAGATCGGCGAGAAGGCCGGTGTCACCGTATCGGACGAGGAATTGCAGCGCGGCCTGTTCGAGCAGGTTCGCCGCTTCCCGGCCAACCAGCAGCAGGAAGCGTTCGAGTTCTACCGCAACAATCCCGAGGCGCTGAATGCGCTGCGCGCGCCGATGTTCGAGGAGAAGGTGGTCGATCATCTGCTCGGCCAGATCTCGGTCACCGATGTCAAGGTCAGCAAGGAAGAGCTGATGGCCGACGACGAGGAAGCGGAAACCACGACCAAGGCCAAGCCGGCGAAGAAGGCCGCGGCCAAGAAGGCCGAAGCCAAGGCTGATGAGGCTGGCGACGAGGCGGAAGAGCCGAAGAAGAAGGCTGCGCCGAAGAAGAAGGCCGCCAAGGACGCCGAATAAGTTCTCGCGTTTGATGAAATCGACGAAGGCCGCCCTCGGGGCGGCCTTTTTCGTTGCGAAACTGCAACAGCCGATTCGCTTCGCGGGAGGCAGCACTTGGCTATACCAAGCGCTAATCACTATCTGCGCTGTTGCTGTAAACCGTGTGGTTCCTGGAGGGGGCGTTGAGCCTATTCTTCGAAACGGGGCGTACCGTTGCCCTGGCGCTCGTTCTGGCCTTCGCCTGTGATGTTGCCCAAGCCGACGCGCTTGCCGGCGACTGGCGCTTCGGCACGGATGACGGTGGCCTTGTCACCGCGTCGCTTCATGGCACCAACAAACTTATCACCGGTGGCGGCGCCCTGAGCTACAGCCCGGTGCTGACCATTGCCTGCCGGGCAGACGGCGAACCGCGCTGGACCGAATGGCTGCAATTGAATGACGGGGTTTCGGCCAGCCGCAAGATCACCATGTCGGTTACCGTCGACGGCGGCGGCAAGTTCGACGAGAGCTGGTCGGTCGGATCGCGCGGCCGAATGCTGATGCGCGACGGCGCCGACGGCATCAAGCGCCTTGTTCCCGCAAGCCGGCTGTCGCTTTCCTGGCGGTTCGGATTGTTGTCAGGCCGCGGCCAAGCGGATTTCGACCTTGCCGGGCTTGAAGAGGCGGTCGAGCAGATCGCCGGGACCTGCCATACCGATCCGCCGTGATCAGACCTCGGGCGGTCTAGCCGGAAAATGACCCACGAAACCGCTTCCCCGAAAAGACTTCGAGCGCTTGCGGCTTTTCACCGCCGACAATCCAGTCCGTCAGGTATTTGGTGACGCCAAGGGCGATGGCGAAGCCATGGCCGGTCCAGGCAAATCCATAGATGGTGTTGTGCAAGGCAGCAGGCGTGTCGACGATCGGGATGCCGTCGATCGCACAACTCTCGACGCGGGACGCATCGACTTTCAGGAAGGCGGATTCGTCGATGAAGGGCAAGGTCGCGATGGCATCGGTCAGGCCTAGCGCTGTCGCACTGAGCGACCCCTTCCAACGGCCCTCCGGCGAATAGGCGACGCTCTGGCCGCCTGAAAGCATCAACGTCCCATCCTGGATCTGCTTCACCGACAGCGTGCGGTGGGCATGGCCGAGAAGATGATTGATCCTTTTGCCGTGCGGGTTGGTGACGAACATCATCTGCGGCATCAGGGTGGTGACGGGCAGGATTTCTTGCGGCTGGAGAATCGGTTTCAGCAGCGGGACGACGCCGTTGTTGGCCAGGAGAACGAGCTTCTCGCCAACCGGCACGACTTCGCCGCTCGCCAGCCTGACCCCTGTTGCCCTCCCTTTGTCGTGGAGGATTTCGGTGACGCGCGTGCCGGTGCGCAGGTTCGCTCCGGCCTTGCGCGCCTGTTTGGCGAAGGCCTGCGTGGCGAAGGTGTGATCGCACACCCCGTCATTCGGGCAATAGATCGAGCCGATCAGATCCCCCGACAGTTCCGGCTCACGTTCCAGCGTTTCGTCACGGTTGAGAAGCTGGGAGGGAACGCCAAGCGCGTTCTGTGCCATGGCCATGGCTTCCATGGTGCCGCGCACCTCATGTTCATGGCCGCCGCGCGGGATATTGAAGAGATGAAGGCCGCCGATCCGGCGGTAGCCGACGCCGCCTTCGAATTGTTCCTGATATCTCGCCCAGAGCGGAAAGCCGACAGTCGCCATCGGCAGTTCGCGCAAGTCGCGGCTGTTGGCGCGCACGCCCCGTTCGCCGGAACCGCCCGATGCGCCGGCCGCGATCTCGTCGGCCTCGATCAGGGTAACGGTCCGGCCGGCCCGCGCCAGGTTGTAGGCAAGGCTGGTACCGTAGATGCCGCCTCCGACGATCACGATTTCAGACGCGGTGGCCTGTGTGGTCATGCTGTCAGTTCCTTCTCGATATTCTTTCGTGTGTATCGCATGTGTGGGAAGGTCGGCTCATTTCAAGCCGTTGCCGCCGGACAGGAATTGCCGGAAGCATTCGGACCGGCCGGCAGCGAACATGTCGTGGGGAGAGCCTTCCGCCTCGACCGCGCCCTTGTGCAGGAACACGACCTTGCTGGAGACGTCACGGGCGAAGCCCATTTCATGGGTAACGACCAGCATCGTCCTGCCTTCCTCGGCGAGCGCGCGCATGACACGCAGGACCTCGCCGACAAGCTCGGGGTCGAGCGCGGAGGTCGGCTCATCGAAAAGCATGACCTTCGGCTGCTGTGCCAGCGCCCGGGCGATGGCCGCACGCTGCTGCTGACCGCCTGAGAGATGGGCGGGATAATGATTGCGTTTCTCGGCAATGCCGACCTTCTCCAGAAGTGCCTCAGCCTCCTCCACACAATCGGCGCGGGGACGCTTCTGGACATGGATCGGGGCCTCGATCAGGTTTTCCAGGATCGTCATATGAGACCAGAGATTAAAGCTTTGAAACACCATGCCGATGCTTGCGCGCATGCGTTGCAACTGGTGCCTGTCGGCTGGCCGCGTCCTGCCACCGACCTTCTTCAGCCCGATGGTCTCTCCGCCGACCTCGATCTGCCCGCTATCGGGCGTTTCAAGCATGTTGATGCAGCGCAGCATCGTCGACTTGCCGGAGCCGGATGAGCCTAGGATGGAGACGACATGACCTTCCATCGCTTCGAGCGAGATGCCTTTGAGCACCTCGAGGGCGCCGAAGCTCTTGCGGAGTTCCGTCAGGCGCACGGCCGGCTTGAGCTGGTCAGTCATGAGGTTCCTCCTTGCCCGGGCGCCGCAGCCGGAGGCGGCCTCAGCTCGGCGCTCAGCGCGTATTCGGCCCACTGAACGAGCCGCGTGACGGTAAAATTGAGGAAGAGATAGATCGCGGCCGCGACGATCAGGATTTCGATGGCACGGAAGGATTCGGAAATGAGCTGTGCTGCCAGGCCGGTCACCTCCATCAGGGTGATGATGGAGGCCAGCGCCGTCGATTTTATCATCAGGATGAATTCGTTGCTGTATCCCGGCAAGGCATGGCGCAAGGCAAGCGGGAAGACGATGCGGCGGTGGAGCGTGAAGTCAGACATGCCGCACGCCCGTGCGGCCTCGATCTGACCTGATGGAACCGAGAGCAATGCACCGCGAATGATTTCACTGGAATAGGCGGCGGTGTTCAAGGTCAAGGCGATGAGCGCGCACCAATAGGGTTCGCGCAGGAGAGGCCAGAGAAAACTGGCCCGCACCGCATGGAACTGGCCAAGGCCATGATAGATCAGGAAAATCTGCACCAGCAGCGGCGTGGAGCGGAAGATGAAGACGTAGAAGGATGCGGGCCAAGCCAGGAGCCGCAGACCTGACAACCGCGCCAAAGCGAGCGCGACGGCCAGAACGGCACCCAGCGCCACGGAGGATATTGCGAGCTGCAATGTCAGCGGCACCCCCGTCAGAAGCTTCAGCAGTGTCTCGTACAGGAATGGAAGATCCATCAGGCCCGCCTCGCGCCGAGTGCGAGCCGTCCCTCGGTCCACCGCAGAAGCCATGTCGAGAACGATGAAATGGCCAGGTACAGGAGGGCGGCGGCGAAGAAGAAAGTGAATGGCTGGCCGGTCGATCCGGCGCCGATCTGCGCCTGGCGCAGGATTTCCACCAGCCCGGTGACCGAGACCAAGGCAGATTCCTTGAGCACCAGCTGCCATACATTGCCGAGACCCGGCAGGGCATGGCGCAGGACCAGCGGAGCGATGATGCGGCGAAACATCGTCAGGCGGGACATGCCGGCGGCGATCGCCGCTTCGATCTCTCCGGGCGAGACCGCGCGATAGGCGCCGCGCATGACTTCAGCCTGATAGGCGCCGGACACCAGCCCGATCGCCAATGCACCGGCCATGAAGCCGGGCAGGCTGACGAAACCCGAAATGCCGAACAGGCCGGCCAACGGTGTCAGGACCGCGCTTGAGCCGAAGTAGAAGAGATAGATGACGAGAATGTCTGGTATGCCGCGAAGCACCGTGGTGTAGGCGTCGGCGAGCAACCGCGGAAGAACGCCACCCTTGATCTTTGCCCACGCGCCGAAGCTGCCAACCAGGAGGCCGAAGGCGTAGCCTGTCGATGCCACGGCGAGCGTCATCATCGCGGCTTGAAGCAGTGCCGGTCCCCAGCCGGCCTCACCAAATCCCAGAACGAAATCGAAAGCTGTCATTGCGGGCTGACATCCCTGAAACCAGCTGCATGGGAGGTACGAAGTGAGCGACCCGCCGCCGGGTCGCTCATCGCGTGAGGTGGCGACAATCGCGGACAGGCGCAAAGCCGCCCGCTCTCGTCCGTTTCAATTGTTCACGGAGATATCGACGCCGAACCATTTTTCCGTCAGCGCCTTGTTGAAACCGTCGGCGTTGACTTCATGGATCACAGCGTTGAACTTGTCCTTCAACGCGGTGTCGCTCTTGCGAAAGGCCACGCTTGTTCCGCTGGCCAGGAGAAAAGTCGGTCCTACGAGTTCCGCCTCGGCCATGTCAGGCTTTTTCAGCGCCTCGGCGAGAACCGTGATGTTGGCCATGGTGAGATCGATGCGGCCCGCCAGAAGATCGAGATTGGCTTCATCCTGCGTCTTGTAGGATCTGACCGTGACCGCGTCCTTCAGATACTCGTCGACAAATTTGCCTGCCGTCGTCGATCCCTGGATGCCGAGGACTTTCCCCTTGAGCGCCGCGTCGAGCTTTTCGACAATGTCCTTTGATCCTGCGGCTTTGTCGCGGAGATCGAATTTGTCATGCCAGGGGAGAGCCTCAGCCAAACCGCTGCCATTAAGCGCCAGGAAAGCGTTGGGCGCGGTGGAATAGGGATCCGAAAATGCGGCCACTTCCGCTCGCTCGGGGGTGACGCCCATGGAGGCGATGATCGCATCGAATTTTCCGGCGTTCAGTGCCGGCAGCATCCCGTCCCAGTTCTGCGCGACGATCTCGCATTGCGCCTTCATGCGCTTGCACAATTCCTTGGCTAGGTCGATCTCATAGCCGGCAAGCGTGCCATCGGGGAGCGTATAGTTCCACGGCGCATAGGCGCCTTCGGTTGCGATGCGGATGTGGAGCGCGTCCTGCGCCAACGCCTCACCACAGGAGTAAAGGCCAGCCAGCGATAGCGCTGCCGCCAGGATGGTGTTTCTGATCATTTGAAGCTCCCTCTCTTGTTTTTGAAACGCCCGCAGCCTCACCGCCGGCGATAGGAAAAACCGATATCCTCACACAGGGCAGGCGGGGGTATCGATTTTTTCCGCTGTCGGCGAATGCCTATCCAGAACAGACTGGGGCAGGCTATTCGCTCGACTAGAAAGGAAACTTCCGACGCATTCCAATATGAAATGTTGCGCGGAATATAGCTTTTTCCTATAGGTTTTGCCTCAATCGAGCTGGGGGTCGCTGATGAACTACAAGCAGCTTGAAGCATTCCGGGCGGTCATGGAGGCAGGAACGGTGACCGGCGCGAGCGAGATTCTGCACATCGCCCAGCCTTCGGTCAGCGCGCATATCTCGAACCTGGAACATGCGCTGAAAATCCCGCTGTTCATTCGTCGGGCGGGACGTCTGGTTCCGACGGCGGAAGCCATGCTTCTCAACGAAGAGGTCGGGCGGATCGTCAAGGGAATGGGAAGGATACGGCGCCTGGCAGGAGATATCAGGCAACTGGAAGCCGGGCGGCTGATGATCGGTGTCTATCCGGCGCTTGCCAGCATCGTCTTGCCCCGTTTCCTGAAATCATTTGCCGGGCATCACCCGAAAGCGCGCATGAGCATCTTTCCGGCGGCCTCGCTGCGGATCGCGGAGTTGACGGCAAACAAGGAGATCGACATCGGCCTCATTCAGATGCCGGTGGTGGATCCAGCCATTGCCTGCGATCTGATTTTCCAGACGGAATGCGTCTGCGTGGCGCCGCTCGACCATGCATTCGCCAATGATAGCGTGATTTTCGCAGCCCAGCTTGAAGGTCAGGAATTCATCGCGCTTGGCCGCGAGGACCGCACGCGGCAGGATATCGAGCGTGTTCTGGATCATGCCGGCGTTGCCGTCGACCACCGTTTCGAAACGCCGTTCGCCGATACGGCGTGCGCGCTGGTCGCACAGGGCCTGGGCGTGTCGATCGTCGATCCGTTCTCGGCGGCACGATGGGCCGGTAAATTGACGATACGCCCCTTCAGCCCCGATCTTCTCTGCGACATCTACATGGTCAGAAACAGAGCCCAGGTTTCTTCCATGCTGCAGCAGGCGTTCGAGCGGGAATTCCGAACCGCGCTCGAGGAGAATGTGAGCGGAGGCATGCGCTTATTTTAAGGTGTGTTGATATTCAGGTGATGCCGGCCTGCAAATGGCGGCTCTCTGCGCTTCCGGTGCTCACGGACCCAAATGTCCGCTCCGCTCCGGTTCTCGCAAGCCACCATTTTCGGCTCGGCCTGATCTGAATCTCAAAACACCTTAGCCGGCTTAGCAATCCTATTTCAGCAGATCGACCAGCACGTCGAACGCCGCGTCGATGTCTGCGCGGATCGCGATCCGCACCGCCTCCTCATTCCGGTCGCGCAGGGCAGCAAACATCTGTTTATGGTACGTGTTCGCGGTCGAGTAGGAACCATGCAGCATGTTGAAATAGGGGCTGATCTGCAGCCATAGATCCTTGATGATCTTGAGCAGGGTCTCGGAGCCTGCCGCCCGGTAGATCGCGAAGTGGAAGGTGTAGTTCGCCCTGAGATAAGCCTTTACGTCGTCCGCGCCATTCGCGCGTTCCAGCGAGTCCAGATCGCGCGCGAAAATCGCAAGGTCCGCCTCACTGCGCTTCTGCGAGGCCCAGCCGGCAGCGATGGCCTCTATCTCAAAACGCACATTGCGCAAATCGGTGAGCCGCTCGCGGCTGAGTGCCGGAATACCGATCGAGCGCCCCGACACCACTGTCAGCGCGTTGGCGGCCGTCAGCCGCCGCAGCGCCTCCCTGACCGGCATCGGGCTGACGCCAAACGCGTCGGCGAGACTCTGCACCGTGACCATTTCGCCAGGTACGATGCTGCCGTCGAGGATCAGTTCAGTGACCTGACTATAAACCCTGTCCTGCAGAGTTTCCTTGGACAGTGGAACGATCTCGACACCGGGCTTCCTGAACGCCGATCCAGTCATCTCCCGTCAACCTTCCCGCGCAAAGGCTGCGCCATCACCCGTGTCCGGAATGCAAGGTTCCCGCCGCGGCGTCAAGCGCTGGCAATCGTTGTTTTGATACAAAGTGAATTCATCATTGATCTTTGATCAAATGATGTTAGGGTCATCGACATCGGATGGCGAGGGCTACGTTTCGTGTCCTCGGGAGGCATTCGGTCGTTCGTTTCGGGAGGAATTCACATGGGTATCGGATTGAAAGTCCGGCGGCTCGCGCTGCTGGCGGGCATGGCTGCTTGCGCCGTTGGCATGTCGGGCGCGCAAGCCGCTGAAAAGCACAAGATCTTTCTCAGCATGAGCTACATCGGCAATGACTGGCAGGCCGAGGCGGCAAACATGGTCAAGGCCATGGCCGCTCACAAGAGCCTTGCCGACAAGGTCGACCTGCAGGTCCAGGTCGCCGGGCCCAACGCACAACGCCAGATCCAGCAGATCAACGCCATGGTGCAAAGCGGCGCCGAGGCGATCGTCGTCTATCCGATCTCGCCGACCGCGCTCAATCAGGTTGTGAAGAATGCCTGCGACAAGGGCGTGAAGGTTTTTGCCTATGACGCCGAGATCACCGAACCTTGTGCCTACAATGTCCACATCGACCAGCTGGAAGCGGGCAGGGTAACCGCCGAATGGCTGGTCAAGAAGCTCAATGGCAAGGGTAACATCATCGCCATTACGGGCGTTCCCGGCACATCGGTCGACGACCAGCGCACCAAGGCCGCCAAGGAAGTCTTTGCCAAATATCCCGACATCAAGATTGTCGGCGAGGCTGTCGGCATGTGGAGCCAGGCAGTCGCCCGCACCGAGCTCTCCAAGATCCTCGCCACGCGCAGCTGGGGCGACATCAACGGGTTGTGGATGCAGGTCGGCTGCTTCACCGCCAACTCAATGCAGCTCGAGGCCGGCAAGAAGGCCAGCGAACTCCTGCCGTGCGCCGGCGAAGGCTCCAATGGCGGCCGCATCCAGATGCTGCCGGAGGGCACCGACGTCGAGGGTGCGGCTCCGCCCTATGCACCATCGGGCGCGCAACGCATTTCCTATGCCTCTCCACCATATTCCGGTGCGCTGGCGCTAAAACTTGCCGTCGAGGCGATCGAAGGCAAGGACGTGCCGAAGACCACGATCCTGCCGCTGCCGCTCGTCACCAATGAGACGATCAAGCTATGCGACGAAGGCACATGGGCGGAGATGAAGGCCGGCTGCAATGTCTTCAAGCCGTCGCTGGTGTCCAATCCCGGCTGGTTCGCTTCGATCTTTTCCGACCAGACGCCGGAGATCGGCCTGAACGCCGCGCTCGTCGGACAGCCGGAGAACTGAGCCTCCCAAGGCCAATCGCGACGATGCACGGATATCTTGTCCGTGCATCGTCGATCGGCGCCAATGCGTGGCGCCCAAAAGTGCGCAGCCTGCGATCGAGGATATGACAGAACAGCTCCCCGCCATCGAGATTGACGGTATCGGCAAGGCGTTCGGCGCGACAGTCGCGCTGGACGGCGTATCGTTCCGCATCGCGCCCGGCAGCGTCCATGCGCTGCTGGGTGAGAATGGCGCCGGTAAGTCGACACTGGTGAAACTGCTGTCGGGACTGGTGCGGCCGAGTGCGGGTCATATCAGGGTCTTCGGCAAGGAGATCGGCTACGGCGCGCCGCGCACGGCCCATGCGCTCGGCGTGCAGACGGCTTTCCAGGAGATGACCCTGGTGCGCGATCTCTCGGTCCTCGACAACATGCTGTTGCCCTACGCTCCCGTCGGCGTCTCCGGCCTGATCCGCCGCAATGCGGCCCGCAAGGCAGTCCGCAGCCACATCGACGAGCTCGGTTTTTCCGTCAATCTCGACGCGGAGGTGAGCGAACTCGAGCTTTCGGTGCGGCAGAAGATCGAGATTGCGCGTGCCGTCTACCGCAAGCCGCGCATCCTTTTGCTCGACGAGCCGACCTCGACGCTCGCCGGCCGCGATGTCGACTGGCTGGGCGACATCATCGCCAGGCTGAAGGCTGCGGGCACGACCATCGTCTTCATCACCCATCGCATGCGCGAGGTGCGCGCCTTTTGCGACACGCTGACGATCCTGAGAAACGGCCGCCACATCGTCACCGCGCCGGTTGCCGATGTCACCGACGGTGATGTCATCGAGAAGATCATCGGCCGCAGCATCGAGCAGACCTTCCCGCCCAAACCCGACGGCGCCCAGGCCTTCGGTCCACCGGTTCTGGGCGTGCGCGACCTCAAGGTCGGACGCAAGCTCGACGGCGCGCGCTTCGACCTTCGCCGGGGCGAGATCCTCGGCGTTGCCGGACTGCAAGGCATGGGTCAGCAGGATCTGTTCCTGGCCTGCTTCGGCATGGCCGAAATCATCCGTGGCGACGTCCTTGTCGACGGCCGCAAGGTCTGGCTCGGCTCGCCTGCCGATGCCTTGCGGCCCAATATGGCGATCGGCCTGGTGCCGGAAGACCGTAAATCCGAAGGCCTGTTCCTGAAACTGTCGGGCAGCCAGAACGCCACGTTGCCCGTGGTGTCGCGCTTCACACGCTTCGGCCTTGTCGATGCCGCGGCCGAGACCCGCTCCGTCGAGGAGGCATTCGCCACCGTCGAGGTCGACCGCCGCGCGCTGTGGACACGGGCCGGGGCTTTTTCGGGCGGCAACCAGCAGAAGATCGCCATTGCCAAATGGCTGGTGGCGCAGAGCCGCATCCTGCTTCTGTTCGACCCCACACGCGGCATCGATGTCGGCACCAAGCATGAGCTCTATGTGATGATGCGAAACTACGTCGCCGGCGGCGGCTCGATCCTGCTGCATTCGACCGAGATTCCCGAACTCGTCCACCAATGCGACCGGGTCCTGGTTCTCTATGACGGGCGGATCGCGGCCGAGCTCGAAGGTGACGCCATCACCGAGCCCGCCATCATGCGCCCGGCGCTCGGCCATGCCGGGGAAGAAGCCGCATGAGCAGCGTTTCACCTCCTGCTTCCGCTGGTTTCGGGTTGCGCCGAGCGCTGATGCGCAATCGCGGCGCGCTGATCGCCGCAGCCGTGCTTGCGAACCTGCTTTTCATCGTTGACGGGATCAGTGCCGGTCCGCTGACCTATTTCGACGTGTCGTTTCTGTCGAGCGGCGGCGCGACCTCGGCGCTGGCGGCGATCGGCCAGACCATCGTCATCCTGTCGGGCGGCTTCGACCTGTCCGCCGGCGCGGTGATCTCGCTGGTCAACGCCGTGCTGGCATCGAGCATGGACCCGATGGCGCCGGGCGCCAGCATCTTGCTGTGGAGCGTGGTCGGTATCGGCGTCGGCATGGCGGTGGGTGCCTTCAACGGCTTCTTCATCGCGGTGCTGCGCATGCAGCCGATCGTGGTGACGCTGTCCACCATGTTCATCCTGCAAGGTGTGACGCTGCTGGTGATGGACAAGCCCGGCGGCTTCGTCTCGCCCGATCTCGGCACCTTCTATCTGGGCGACGCGATCACCGGTTGGCTGCCGATGCCGCTGGTCGTGATCGGCGTCGTCCTGCTCGCCTGGTTCTGGCTGAAGGGAACCCGTTTCGGCACAGCGCTCTATGCCGTCGGCAGCGACCCGGATTCGGCGGCTGCCGTCGGCATCAATGTCGTGCTGGTGCGCTTTGCCGTCTATGTAATCGCCGGCGGCTGCTACGGCCTTGCCGGCGTGTTCATCAGCGCGCAGACCGGCAGTGGCGACCCGCTGGTCGGCAATCCGTTGCTGCTGTCGATGTTCGCGGCAGTGGTGGTCGGCGGCACGCGCCTTGGCGGCGGGCAGGGCGGTCTGGTGGGCAGCGTTTTCGGCGCCTATATCCTGATGATGGTGGTGAACATCCTGCTGGTGCTGAACGTATCGGCCTACTATGCGACCATCGCGGAAGGCACCATTCTGGTGCTGGCGGCCCTTGCCGGATCCTTGTCTCACGCGTCGGTGCTTGCCGTGCAGCTGCGCGCGGCCCGAGCGCGGATCGCCGCCTGGCGCGCCGGCATATTGCCCTCGCAGCTCGAACCGATCGACCGGCGGCTGAAGATCACTGGGCCTTCGCAAGGCCAGCGCGGTTCGGCAGCGCCGCGCCCGGCTTTCCGCCTGCGCAACGCCGAGACGCTGCGCTATGCGCTGCCCGCCTATGTCTGCCTGCTCATCATCGTCATCGTCACCCAAATCTGGCTCGGCCGTGCCATCCTCAACCCGGGTTATTGGAATTCCCTGCTGGTGCTGTCGTCCTTCCTCGCCGTCCTGGCGCTGGGGCAGGGGACGGTCATCCTGACCGGCGGCCTCGATCTTTCCGTACCGTGGACGATCGGCATTTCCGGCATCATCCTGGCCGGCATGGTCAATGGCTCCGACTCGGCGCTTCTCTACGCCTTGCCGGTTGTGCTGGTGATGGCCTGCGCCATCGGCTTCGCCAATGGCTTCGGCATCGCCTATCTCGGCATCTCGCCGATCGTCATGACGCTCGCCACCAACGGCATTCTGCAGGGCTTCGCGCTGATCTATTCGCAGGGAACGCCGGCCGGGTTCTCCTCGCCGATGCTGCGCTGGTTCATGACAGCCAAGCTCGGTTTCGTTACGCCGATCGTCCTGCTGATGGTCGTCTTCGTGGTCGGGGCGGTGCTGCTGCTCGGACGCACGCCGTTCGGGCGCCGGGTCTACGGCATCGGCAACGGGCTGCGCGCGGCGCGGCTGTCCGGCATCGGCGTCGAGCGCACACTGATCCTGGTCTACATGCTGTCGGCCGTTTGCGCGGCTATCGTCGGCATCATGCTGACCGGCTTTTCCGGCCAGGCGAGCCTTGGCATGGGCGACGATTATCTCTTGCCGTCGATCGCGGTGGTGGTGGTCGGCGGCGCGCTGATCACCGGCGGGCGCGGCCACTATCTCGGCATGCTCGGCGGCGTGCTGCTTTTGACGGCGCTGCAGATGCTGCTGGCCGGCACCACGCTCCCCTACGCCACAAGGGCAATTCTCTACGGGCTGGTCGTTCTGGGTGCCGTCATGGCGCTGCGCGAACGGCGGCTGCATTGAAAAGGACAGGACGATGAGCACAAAGGCACCCGCATCGGCGGACGAATTTCTGGCCGGGCTGAAAGGCCAGCGCGTGCTGGTGACGGCGGGCGCCGGCGGCATCGGCTTCGCCATCGCCGACACGCTGTCGCGGCTCGGCGCACGCATCGTCGTCTGCGATGTTTCCGACGAAGCGCTGGCCGCCGCGCCGGGCAAGATCGACCTGGTTGCGGCGGTCAAGGCGGATGTCTCGCGCGACGATGATGTCGACCGGCTGTTCGAGACGGTCAAGGAGAAGCTCGGCGGGCTCGACGCGCTGATCAACAATGCCGGCATTGCCGGACCGACCGGCGGCGTCGACGAGATCGAGCCGGACGACTGGCGGCGCTGCATCGATATCTGCCTGACCGGCCAGTTCCTGTGCGCGCGGCGCGCCGTGCCGCTGATCAAGGCGGCGGGCGGCGGCTCGATCGTGTCGATGTCATCGGCGGCCGGCCGTCACGGCTATGCGTTCCGCACGCCCTATTCTGCGGCCAAATTCGGCGTCATCGGTTTCACGCAGAGCCTCGCCAAGGAGCTCGGGCCGCATGGCATCAGGGTCAATGCCATCCTGCCCGGCATCATCGAGGGACCGCGCATCGAAGGCGTCATCTCGGCACGTGCCAAGCAGGTCGGCATCAGCCACGAGGAGATGACCGGGCGTTATCTGCAGAACATCTCGCTGCGCCGCATGACCAGTCCTTATGACGTGGCCTCGATGGTGGCGTTCCTGCTGTCCGATGCAGGCATCAACATTTCGGGCCAGTCGCTCGGCGTCGACGGCAACGTCGAAACACTCTGAGGAACAATCCATGGCCAATGTCGCGATTGTCGGAAGCGGGTTCATCGGGCGGGCCTGGGCGATCAGCTTCGCCCGCGCCGGCCATGATGTACGCATGTGGGACCAGTCGCCTGCCGCGACGGGTGGTGCGCGCGACTATATTGCCGGCGTGCTCGGCGACCTTGCCGCGAACGATCTGCTGCGCGGGCAATCCGTCGACACCGTGCTTGGCCGCATCGCCATCGTAACGGAGCTGGCGGAGGCGCTGGCCGATGCAGTCCATGTCCAGGAGAACACGCCTGAAAACCTCGAGATCAAGCGGCAGGTGTTCTCCCTGATAGATGGCCTTGCCGGCCCGCATACGGTCATTGCCAGTTCCACCTCGGCGCTGTTGCCGTCGAAATTCACCGACCATCTGCAAGGGCGGCACCGCTGCCTGGTCGTGCATCCTATCAACCCGCCCTATCTCATTCCGGCGGCCGAGGTGGTGCCGGCGCCGTGGACCTCAGCCGAGACGCTCGAAAGAACCCGCGCCTTCCTCATCGACGCCGGCCATGCGCCGCTGGTGATGAAGCGCGAGCTCGACGGCTTCATCATGAACCGCTTGCAGGGCGCCTTGCTGGAGGAGGCTTTCCGGCTTGTCGCGGATGGCTATGCCAGCGTCGAGGATGTGGACATCGGCATCCGCGACGGGCTGGCGCTGCGCTGGTCGTTCATGGGTCCGTTCGAAACCATCGACCTCAATGCGCCCGGCGGCGTGCGAGATTATGTTGAACGCTACCAGGGCATCTATTCCAACATCTTCCCGCAAATGCTGCGCCGGGTCGACTGGGCCGGCGAGGTCATGAAAACCGTCGAGGCCGAGCGCGGCAAGCGCTTGCCCAGGGAAGGCCTGGGTGAGCGGCAGGTGTGGCGGGATCGCCGGCTGATGGCGCTGGCGGCGCACAAGAAAAAATCGGATCAGGAGTTCGGACAATGACAGAAACCAGCCGCAAGCCCGGCGCCACGGCAACCAGGGGCAAAGTCATCATCACCTGCGCGGTGACGGGCGCGATCCACACGCCGACCATGTCGCCCTATCTGCCGATCACGCCGGATCAGATCGCCTCGGAGGCGATCGCCGCGGCAGAGGCCGGTGCCGCGATCCTGCATTTGCATGCGCGTGACCCGGAAACCGGCAAGCCCGACCAGACGCCGGAGGCTTTTGCCCGCTTCCTGCCGCGCGTCAAGCAAGGCACCAATGCCGCCATCAACATCACCACAGGCGGCAGTCCCTACATGAAAGTCGAGGAGCGCGTGCGCCCGGCTGCCCAGTTCAAGCCGGAAGTCGCCTCGCTCAATATGGGTTCGATCAATTTCGGGCTCTATCACCTCGCCGACAAATACGAGACCTTCAAGTTCGACTGGGAAAAGCCGCATCTGGAGGCGACGCGCGACCTCGTTTTCCGCAACTCGTTCAAGGACATCGAGTACATCCTGGCGACTTGCTACGACAATGGCACGCGCTTCGAGTTCGAGTGCTACGACATTGCGCACCTCTACAACCTCGCCCATTTCGCCGATCGCGGGCTGGTGAAGCCGCCATTCTTCGTGCAGTCGGTGTTCGGCCTGCTCGGCGGCATCGGCACTCATCCCGAAGACGTCGCCCATATGAAGCGCACCGCGGACCGGCTGTTCGGCGACCAGTTCCGCTGGTCGGTGCTCGGCGCTGGCGCCAGCCAGTTGCGCATCGCAGCGCAATCGGCAGCGCTTGGCGGCAACATCCGGGTCGGGCTGGAGGACAGCCTGTGGGCCGGCAAGGGCAAGCTCGCCAAGTCGAACGCCGAGCAGGTCCTGCTGGCGCGCAAGATCATCGAGGGGCTTGGCATGGAGGTGGCGACGCCGGACGAGGCGCGCGAGATGCTGTCGCTGAAGGGCGGCGACAAGGTCGCCTTCTGACCAGTCGCTGCAGTCGTCGAAACAGAGGAGGATGGCATGAAGATCGAAGTCGTGGTGGACGTGAAGACGACGCTGGGCGAAGGCCCGCTATGGGACGTCGAACAGGAGCGCCTGTACTGGATCGACAGTTTCGACGGCCGCGTGTTCCGCGCCACCGCTGACGGGCGCGAGATACGCTCCTGGGACGTGCCGATGAAGATCGGCTCGATGGCGCTGCGCAAGGATGGCAGCGGCGCGGTCGTCTCGCTGCAGCGCGGCTTCCATCTGCTCGATTTTGCCTCTGGCGATGTGACCTTGATCCATGATCCGGAGCCGGACAGGCCGATGAACCGCCTCAATGACGGCAAGGTTGACCGGCGCGGCCGCTTCTTCGCCGGCTCGATGGACACGATGGAGGAGGGGCCATCAGGCGGGCTCTACCGGCTCGATCCGGATTTCTCCGTCACCAGGATCGATTCCGGCATCATCTGCTCCAACGGTCCGTGCTGGAGCCCCGACGACCGCACCTTCTATTTCGCCGACACCTGGACCGGCGAGATCTGGGCCTATGACTACGACATCGCCACCGGTGCGGCCACCAACCGCCGTACTTTTGTGCGCGTCGACACCAGCAAGGGCGGCGCGGCCGATGGCTCGACCGTCGATGCCGAGGGCTATCTGTGGAATGCGCTGGTCTATGATGGCCGCCTGGTGCGCTATGCGCCTGACGGTACCGTCGATCGCATCATCGACATGCCGGTGAAGAAGATCACCAGCGTAATGTTCGGCGGGCCGAAGCTCGACACGCTCTACGTCACCTCGATGGCCAAGCCGCCGCTGCCGCGCTTTCCCGGCGACGGTGTGCTGCGCGGCAGCCTGTTCGCGATTACAGGCCTGGGGGTGACCGGTGTTCCGGAGCCGCGGTTTGGCGGGTGACTTCAACCCGCTGCGAGTTCAGCGGCACCATTTCTCGACGGCAATCGCAATCGCCTTCGTGCAATCGACGAGATCGCGCACCGAAACGCGTTCGTTCGGCTGATGCGCCTGCGCCGGGTCGCCCGGGCCGAAGTTGACGGTCGGGGTGTTGCCAAGGCCGGTCGGCAGGCCGATGTCGCTGTGCGCGCCGAAACCACTGAGAACGGGCGACAGATTGGCTTCCTCGACGGCCTGCTGAAAGACACCGACGAACGGATTGTCCGACGGGATCTCGGCGCAGTCCGCGTCGAGAATCCATTCGATACGGGCCGGGTGTTTTCGCAGGTAGGGATCCGCCTGGCAGACATTGGCGATATGCTCTTCGATCTCGCGCTTGACGTTGCCGCCCAGCCTGAACTCGTCATGCTCGCTCGGCAGATATTGCGCGTCGATGATGATCTCGCCGCGTCCTGCCATGGAGGAGGGGTGTTCGCCGGCATTGATCTGGGTGACGATGATCTGGTTGGGCAGGTCCATCAGCGGATGGTTTTTCCGGGGATCAAACATCCAGCGCCGGTTGAGAATGTCGATACCGTCGAGGATTTGCCGGCAAAGCTGGACGGCATCGACCGGGCCGCTCGAATACCAGGCATTCGGCGTGAGTTCGGCATGGCCGCCTATGCCGTCGATGATGATCCTGCCCCACAGGATGCCGTGGCAGAGCGGCGCGATCTTGTTTGCCGTCGGTTCGGTCATGATACCGGCGTCGGCGTGAAAACCGCGATCGACCATGGCGAGCGAACCCATGCCGCCGATTTCCTCGTCGACGACGGTGGTGAAGACGATGTCACCGGACAGGGGCATGTCGAGTTCCCTGAGGATTTCGACGGCCATGAGCATGCAGGCAACACCGCCTTTCATGTCGACCGTGCCGCGGCCGTGCAGGAAGCCATCCTTGAGCACGGGTTGGAACGGGTCGGTCGTCCAGTGGCTGGCGGCGCCCGGCGGGACGACGTCGATGTGGCCGGTGAGCATGATGGAGCGTCCGCCGCCTGTACCCTTCAGGACGCCGCCGAGATTGGGCCGGCCTTCAAAAGTCCTGCCCTTGTTGGCGCCGGCGCGGCCCTTGTATTTTTCGTAGAGCGCCGGCCCGTCCGGATCCCAGAGATCGGTCGAGAAGCCGAGCGCTTCGATGCGCTTTTGCAGATAGAGCTGGCAATCACGCTCGCCGGGGCCGGCCTCCTTCGGATTGGATTTCACGATCGAGGGGAAGGCGACGAGATCGCTCAGCGTTGCGACGATGCGGTCGGCGGCTGCCTCGACGCGCGCGGCGATGATCTCTTCTTTGGACGGCATCATGATCTCCAACGTTGGGAAAGTCGGTCGGCGAGAAGGACGAACACCAGAAGGGCGCCGACAATCCCCACCTGCCAAACCGTGTTGATGTTCAATTGCAGAAGGCCGGTCTTCAGCGTGACCAGCAGCAGGACGGCCGCGAACACGCCGCCGACGCCGCCACGGCCGCCGGTGATGACGATGCCTCCGAGCATGGCGGCGGTGAGCGATTCCAGTTCGAGGTTCTGGCCGATGTTGGGCCGGCCGCTGCCGAGCCAGGCGAGCGAAACGAGGCCGGCAGCACCAGCGAGAGCGCCGCTCAAGCAATAGAGAATGAAGCGCACGCGATCGACCGGAATGCCGACCAGTTTGGCCGAACGTTCATTGAAGCCCATGGCATAGATCCAGCGCCCCCAGGCCGTCGAGATCAGCACCAGGCCGGCCAGCACGAAGCACGGGATGGCGAGGGTGAGAAAAGGCATGGGAATGCCCATGACAACGCCACGCCCCCACGCAAGCAGCCAGGAAGGCACGCCCGCCTGGGCTCCACCGCCGGTGACGGCAAGTGCCGCGCCGGAATAGACGAAGAATGTGCCGAGCGTTGCTATGAAGGGGAGAAGGGCGAGCCCGTTCACCAGCCATCCGTTCAACGCACCGAGCAGGGCGCCTGCCAGGATGCAGACGGCCGGCAGCAGGACAGGCGGCAAGCCCAGCTTGATGCAAAGCATGGCAAGGATGGCCGAGAGCGACACTGCGCCGCCGACCGACAGGTCGATGCCGGCGCCGCCAGCCAGGATGACCAGCGCTTGGCCAAGGCCGACCAGCGCCAGGATCGTCGAGAACTGAAGGACGGTGGTGACAGTACCGAGGTTGAAAACCGAAGGCCGGAGCGCCAACAGGCCGACAATCACGATCAGCCAGAGCCCGCAGAGCAAGGCCAAGGTGAGGGCTGGGCCCTGCAGGTTGCGGAGCGTTTTCATGCGCGGGCTCGCTGTATCAGGCCAAGCGACAATCGGTTGGAGACAGCCTCAAAGCCAAGCACGCCGATGATGAGAACACCGGTGACGACGGGCTGCCAGAGCGAGGGGACGCCAATCAAAAGCAATCCGTTCTGCAGGATTCGCAACAGAAGCACGCCGAGCACCGTGCCGATCAGGCTGCATTTGCCGCCCAATATGCTTGTGCCTCCGAGAATGACCGCGGCAATGGCATCGAGCGCCAGCGTGCTGCCGATCGTCATTTCGACATTGCGGTAGGTGGCGACATAGAAAGTGGCGGCAATGCCGGTCAGAAAGCCGCTGATGAGGAAGGTCATGAAGCGGGTCTTGATGACCGGTATGCCGGACAGCCGCGCCTTTTCCTCCGAATTGCCGATCGCCAGCAAATTCAGCCCATAAGGCGTTCGCCGCAACGCCAGCCAGACGATGAGATAGGCAATGGCGATCACCAGGGCAGGAACGGGGACACCGAGTACGGTCGTTGCAAGAATATTGGTGAGGCTCGATGGCAGGCCGGAAAGCCATTGCCCGCCGAGAAGGACGAAGACGGCGGTGCGGTAGACGCCGAGCAGGCCGAGCGTTGCGACGATGGCCGGAACGCGGCCCAGCACGACGACGGTTGCCGTCACGCATCCCAGCAATGCCCCGACCAGCGGGCCGACAATGATTGCCAGCGCCGGATTGCCATCGGCACCGAGCACGCGGCCGATGGCGATGGCCGCGAGCCCCATGACGATGCCGATCGACACATCGATGCCGCCCATGGCCAGGAGCAAGGTCATGCCAAGGCCGATGAGCAACAGTTCGACGCTGTTGCGCAGCACCGTCGCCGCATTGCCTGAGGTGGCGTAGTGGGGCGATGCGACAGAAAAGATGATGATCGCCAGCAAACAGGCGACAAGCAGAGACCACTCGCGTCCGTTCATGGAGAAGACACCGTTTGCAGACTGTCGCACCGCGCTCATGTCAGGCTCAGAAGTTGAACTTGTCGACATTGTCCTTGGTGAAGACAGCCGGCGGCCCGAGCAGCAGGATGCCCTTGGCGGCATCGTAGGTGACGGGCTTTTCCAGGCCGGCGATCTTGTTCTCCGCCTCGAAGGCCTTGCCGTCGATCAGCTGCTTGCCGGCCCAGACCGTGAGATAGCCGAGCTGTTCGGGGTCCCAGAGCACGGTGAAGCCGAAGGCACCGCTCTTCAGGTAGGAGCGCGCCGTGTTCGGGCTGCAGTAGCCGGCGCCGATCACGGAGCCGATCTTGCCGGCGGTTTCGATGGCCTGGGCAACGCCCGGGCAGGTCGAGGATGCGACGGCAATGATGGCCTTGATATCGGGGTTGGCGGCCATGAGATCGCCGGAGATTTGCGCGGCGCGTTCGGCCGTGCCGCCGGCGAATTGCGGCGCGAGCAGCTTCAGCTTCGGATATTTGGCGGTGGCTTGCTTTTGCATGAAGCCGATCCAGGCATTGAGATTGGACGCCGTCGCCTCGCCGGAGACGATGCCAATCGTTGCGTCCTCGCCAACGCGCTTGACGAGTTCGTCGATGATCGTGGTGCCGAGGCCTTCGTCGGTCGCCTGGGCCACATAGACAGCGCGGCCGCTGTCGGGCGCATCACTGTCGCTGGTGAACAGTTTGATGCCCTTCGCCTTGGCGCTCTCGACAACGGGGGCGATGCTGGAGGCATCGAGCACGCTGACCGAAATCGCCTCGACACCCTGGTCGATCAGGTTCTGGACGATCTGCAACTGGTCGACCGGGTTGGTGTCGACGGGGCCGGAATAGATGAAATCGACACCGAGGTCCTTGGCGGCGCGGTTGCCGCCGGCTTCCATGGCGTTGAAATAAGGGATGCCGATCAACTGCGGGACGAAGGCGACCTTGTGTTTGTCGGCGGCGTGCGCTGCCGTGGCAATGACGAGTGACAGGGCGGAGGCGGCGAGCACTTTCTTGAACTGTGAAAGCATTGTGGTTTGATCCTCTCTGGAAATGACGTGCGTTTCAGTTTGTTTTTTCGAGCGCCCGCACGTCGGGATGAGCGCCTGTTATGAGCGAAACGACTTCCTCGTGATTGGTCTCGGCCGCCAGCCGTTCGGCGACCTTGCGGCCGCGCCGGAACACGACGATGCGGTCGGCAACGTCGAAGACTTCGGAAATGTTGTGGCTGATGAGGACGACGGCACAGCCGCGCGCGGCAAGCCGCCGCGTCAAGGCCAGGACCTTGCGGGTCTCGGCGACGGCAAGAGCCGCCGTCGGCTCGTCCATAATGACCAGTTTGGCGTTCAGATTGAGCGCCCGGCAGATGGCGACGGCCTGGCGCTGACCGCCCGACAGGCTGCCGACAGGCGCTTCCGGATCCGAAATATGAGCATCGAGCTCCTTCAGCAGGCCATCGACGCGCTGGCGCATTTCCTGACGCTTCAGAAATGGAATGCCCAAAATGGAGCGTTTCAATTCGCGGCCGAGAAAGACGTTTTCGGCGATCGACAGGTTCTCCGAGAGCGCCAACTCCTGAAAGATCGTGGCAATCCCCGATGACGCCGCATCCTTGGGCGAGGAAAACGCGACCGGCTTGCCTTCGATGACCAGCTCGCCGTCGCTCGGCGGGTGGGCGCCCGCTAGGATCTTGATGAAGGTCGATTTGCCCGCGCCATTGTCGCCGAGCAGCGCCAGCACCTCGCCGGAGCGGATTTCCAGGTCGACATTTGAAAGCGCCGTCAGCGCGCCGAAGCGCTTGGCGATGTTCCTGGCGACAAGAAAGGGTTCTGTCATGACGGTCATCCAGCGATTGCGGATCGGTTAGATGGTCTTGCTCACCCAACGCAGCACATTGGTCCAAAGGCGGGCATAGCCGGGCCATTCGACGAAACTGTTGGGCAGCCAGTGCGGGCCGATATCCGATGTCCAGACCAGGGTGCGCCCTTCGCCATGGCGTCCCGTGACCAGCAGCGGGTGGCCGCCCTGGTCCTGCGGCAGCCGTGCCAGGACTTCGACGTCGTCCCGGTCGCGGGCAACGACTTCGTTGGCGCCGAGAAGAATGGGCCATTCACCGTCGATACCGGCAAAGAGCGGGTGATCCCTGGGGGCAATGATCTCAGGCCGAAAGCCCTCGGGAACTTCCAGGCGGTCATCGTAGGGCAGGCAGGTCACCGGTAGCGCATCCTCGACCGCGGTGCGATGCCAGCGCGCCTTGCCGTCGATGCCCTGGAAGGAGAAGTAGCCGCCGATCATGATCAGGCCGCCGCCGGCCAGCGTCCAGTCGCGCAGAAGCTTGAGCCGGTTGGGGACCGTCTTGCCGTGCAGCCAGACATCGGGGTGGAGCAGGAGCGAATTCGCGCCGATGTCTGAGAGGATGAGCGCCTTGTATTGCGACAGGCCCTCCATGGTGAAAGGCAGCTTTTCAACAGCCTCGTGGGCCGGCATGTAGTCGAGATCGAATTCGCTGTCCTTCAAGGCATTGACGAGGGGCGTTGCGCCGAGATGGAAGGTGACGCTGCCGAACTGATCGAAGCCCTTGTAATGGGTCGCCGAGCTCATCCAGCTCTCGCCGACCAGAAGGACTTTTGCTTTCGCCATGATCATATTCTCCTGATTTCGCCCATGGGCGGGTGTCTGGAAATCGATAAGTCTTTGATTTAACTCGCCATCACAGTGTCGTTCGCCAAGGCGGTGGCCTTCAGGGTCGCAAAATCCGCTATGTAGCCCTGCGCGCCTTCGACGGTGGTCGTCAGGCTCGCACCGATCGCGGCATAGCGGGCGGCAGCATCCAGCGACGCGCCATGCAGCCACAGACTCAGGAAGATGCCGGCAAAGCTGTCGCCGGCGCCGGTGGCGTCGACGCGGTTGACCGGCAGTGCCGGGACCTCGATCTGTGGGCCGCCGCCCGACGGGAAGACGACCGCGCCAAACTCGCCAAGAGTGAGCACGACCGTTCCGCGCGGCTTGATGCGCGACAGCATCAACCGCACCTCTTCGATCATGGTCGCCATCCCGGTGCGAAAGCCGAAAATCTCCCGCATCATCACGTCGTTGATAAAGGTCAGGTCGATCTGCCTGACCATCTGCGCAAAAGCCTCCGGCGTGCGCGCGCTTTTGGGCAGGCCGGCCGAATGCAGGCTCACCTTCCAGCCGGCATGATGAAAGCGCGCGATGGAGGCGGTCATCGTCTCATAGTGAAAGCCCTCGATATGCAGGCAGGCCGGGCGCTGCTCGGGCTGGATGTCCAGATTGGCGGTCAGGTCGACCTCACCCAGTTCGAATGGTTCGCTGATGATGGTGCGGCTGCCATTGCGCTCGATGATGACGATCGCCTGCGAAAGCCGGTTGTTGGGCGTGCTGCGGATGGGGAGGGCGTGGACACCGAGTTTGGCGAGCTCGCCCAGCGCCCAGTCGCTCTCTGCATCCCTGCCGACCGCAGTCGCCAGTTCCACGTCAAGGGCATAGGGCACCCCAACGCCAGCCGCGGCAACCGCGAGATTGGCCGCCGGTCCGCCCAGCGCCTTTTCGATATGGCTGGCGGTGATGCGGTCGTCTCGATGCGGCAGCACGTCGACGCGGCACAGGAAGTCGACGCTGACGCGTCCGGCGACCAGAAGCCTTGGCAGGTGGTCGAGATTTTTGGGCCTGCGGGGTGCTCGGCCTGGCAACGAACGGGCGAACGAACTCGGCCGGTACATCAGCGCGGCAACCGCCTTCTCGATGCGGTCGCGGGTGTCTTCCCTAAGGCCGGCAGTGCCATTGATGAAGTTCGAAACCGTGCCGATGGAGACACCGGCGGTTCGTGCGACATCCGCTATGGTAGGGCGCTTGCGTTGCAATTGCCTGGTTCCGATTGAAGCGTTTCAAACGGTAACAGGGGAGATGCGACACCTCAACGGAATTATCTTCCAAAAAGCGGGTAGTGTAGGTCTGGATTTAGAAACCAAAACCATGATGTGGCCGAAACCCGAATTCGCGTTACCAAATTTGAACGTTTTTCAATTTTCGGCAAAAAGATTGTGCATTCGCATCTTTTGCACTTTGTTTGGCCGGCCAGCCTGATCGGTGCTCGGCGCAGCTGCCATTTCGTCAGCCGCAAGCGGCCCACAGAAACCGAGACGCGGCGCGTTTTATGGGCAAGGCGCGTTCTCTGGTTTCGACGCCCGAGACTGAAGTTTGAGGGCGTTGCCACATTCAAATCCGGTTGGTACGTAGCTGACAAATTCCAGTTGCTGCAATTGCCGTAGAGTTTCTTGTTTCCAACGGATCGGCTTCTTATGACCCTGCTGCTGAAGGTTTGCCGTCCGGAGTCGGCCCATGACGGCTCCAGCGTCGATAAAATGACGCCTGAGAACGGCATGGCGATTCACAACAGACGTGAGATCGGAATTTCGCGATGACCGAGACCTCTACCAGTTCAGGTGCCGAACCAGCGTCGCCCCGGCGTCATCTCTTGATTGCTGGAACAGGCCGGGCTGGGACAAGCTTTCTCGTCAAGTATCTGACTGCCCTTGGTCTGGACACCAGCTTCGGACGCTACGGTGAAGCGGGGGCTGGCTGGTCTTCTTCCGCCAATGCCGGGTTGGAACAAATGCTGCTGGTCCAGCCGGACCAGGATCTGCCCTATGTCCTCAAGTCACCGTGGGCTGGGGAATATATTGAGGAGATCCTGGGCAGCAAGCGATTTGCGATCGATGCGCTGGTGGTTCCTATTCGGGATCTTGTCGAGGCCGCTACCAGCCGCGCCGTGGCGGAGTATCGATCGATTCATCAGACCCAGCCGTGGGTTGCGGACAAGCTGGATCGAACCTGGGAAGTAGCCGGGGTGACCCCCGGCGGGCTGGTTTTTTCACTCAATCCGCTCGATCAGGCCAGACTGCTGGCCGTCAGCTTCCACAGGTTGGTTCATCGTGCCGCCGAGGCCCAAATCCCACTGGTTTTTCCAGTCTTCCCGCGGATGGTCGAAGACTGGGAATATCTCTACCGCACGCTGAAACCCATCCTGCCCATAGACGTATCTCCGCAAACTGCTCGTGAGGCACATGCCAGCGTTGCTTCGCTTGCCAAGGTCAGGATCGGCGACGAGGTTGCAACACAAAAAGGGCTATCGGCAGCGGGTACAGTGATTCCCCAGCCGCAAATCCGATATCCGAGCCCTGTGGAGGTAGACAATATTGCGTTACGCCGCGAGCTCCGCAGCGTTCGAGAGGAAAAGCTGGCCGCAGATGCGGCGCTCGAACGAGCCAGGATCAACCAGGAAAAGCTGGCCGCGAATGCGGCAATCCAGGACGCAGGGATCAATGAGGAAAAGCTCGCCGCGAATGCAGCGCTCGATCGGGCCAGGGTCAGTCAGGAAGAGCTGAGTGCGGCCGCAGCGGCGCACGCCGCAGAGCGAGCCGGACTCAACGCCGAAATCGACCGCCTTCGTCGCCAAGTAATTGCAATGAGCTTGCGTCGGCGCCTGAGGCGGCTGGTCGGGCTGAAGTGATGCGAGGCTAGATCAGCAGCAGGCCGTTCATGCTGGAATGGCCTTTCCGGCCGACGATGATGTCGTGCGCGCCGATCTCCATTTCGTGCCGGGCAGGACCGAGGGCGCCGGAGACCGCAACAGGCCGGCTTTCTTCGATGGTCAAGAAATAGCAAAGCCGTCGGGTGGTGCCCGGCGGCTCTTCTTCGATCGGCTGCTGCCGTTTTAGTCGACGCTTAAGGCGTCGTCTCCGCTTCGATCTTGGTAGCCATCTGATCGATCTTGCCGGCAAGGACGCCTTGGGCCCAGGCCGTGACCTCGGGATCGACCGGCTTGTTGGCCATATCCGTCAGCGCTGCATCGAGCGATGCCTGGTCTGTGCCGACAGTCGCAGCGGCAGCCGCCGCGTTGTCAGCATCGACAACGGCTTGCTGAGCGGTGATCTGATCTTGCACAGCCTGGATCTGTGCGGCAGTGGCGGTCGAGTCTGCCTGCAGCGCGGTCAGTTGCGCTTTCAGCGTAGCCAGTTGCGCCTGGGCGGCGGCGGCCGTTGCCTGCGCGACCTTGGCTTTCGCGGACTGCGTCGCATAGGCCTGAATGGCGGCGAATTTCTTGCTCTTCGAGTTCATATAGGCGTTGAAGTTGCGCTGCAGCGAGTTCAGCCGGCCAAGCTTGGCGTGGATGTTCTTTTCCTTGTGCACGGACGAGACCTCGGTCGTATCGACCGTGGTGTCCGTCTCCGACTTGGCCACCTGTCCCGGGGCTGACGACGATTTGCCGTGCGAAGCGCCGCTTTTGCCATTGCCATTGCCGCCAGCATTGCCCCCGCCGTTACCGTTGCCCCCGCCATTGCCGTTGCCGCCACCATTGCCACCCCCGTGCCCGTTGCCGCCGGCTCCGGCGAGTGCCGGAGATGCCAGAAGCGCCAACGCGGCAAGTGCGGCGAACAGAGTTTTTCGGTTTGTCATGGGGTAACCTCCTCGGGGAATCGCCATCCGCCCGACAGCTAAGGAAGCGTCGTATGAGGAATCGCTAACGGTACAGAGTAAACTTTAGACAAATACAGTCTCAATACGCGAGCCTGGTAGCCGCGAGATCCGTAAGCATTTGATATCCCAGATAAATCAACGCCAATCGACCGCCATGGCACTGAAGTCCCATGCCGGCCAAGACCATGGTCCTGGCTGTCAACCCAACGTGGTCGAGTGGTTTATCGGAAAGGCTTTGAAATAAGGAAGTCGATGACGAAATCATGGCCAGATGCATCAAGCGAGAACGCCCTAGCTTTCCTCTTGGCGATCACGACTTGGTCGCCCTATTGGTCGTCACCTGGATCAGCAACAGGCCCTTCATGCTGGCGTACTCCTTGGGCTCGGCTGCCTAGTCGCTATATCAACGCAGCCATCCGAGTGGCGACCACCTTGCAATTCTGATCGAGATAGTGGGTGTGGGCTTCCGCTCCGATGCAGGTTTCCAAGCCGGTGCCGTCGATCGATCCTTCGCCATTCCACAACTCGCGTCCGACGTAGTCGCCGCTGCCATAGATATTTATCCATTTCCCAAGGCCACAGTCTTTGGGAACGGGACCTGCATCGGGCTGGCCTTGCGTGACCGGACGGTTGACCCATTGGTAAAGGGCAGGAAAGCGCCATGCATAGAGCTGCCGGAGCGGCGATCCGAGGGTGAGCAGATCGATTGGTGGATATCTGGAGAGGCATTTCTTCGCCTTCATATAGCGAAGGAAGTCTGTCGCGACGACCGTGCCCTGGCTGTGAGCTACAATGATCACCCTGTCATATTTGTTTTCCGCGATGAAATTCAGCAAAGCAGCAAAGCGCGCGAAAATCCGTAGGCGGGGCGTCTTGCCGCGCGGCCTCTCCCGCAACCAATTATCGACGTCGAGCGCGACGTCTATCAAAACTCGAAAGCGATTAATCGTCTCAGTGAAGGATTTGAGCAGGAGCTTTGACGCGGCAATAAATCCGACAGTCACACTACCAACGAAAATCCCGACGAAAGTGGCGAAAGAGGACCATGGCGACGGTTTGATGCTTAAAGAGTCGCCGAAAAGCTGGAGCAGACCCTTTGACGCAGCAATAAGCCCAACAGCGGCGCCACCAGCGAAAATCCGGGCGAGAGCAACGAAAGAGTTCCATAGCGGCGGTTGAGTGCCCAGATCGTCGCCGATAACGCTGACGTGCCAGAAGGCCTCCAGCGATCCCCAGGGGAAAATAATGAAAAATCCAGCTCCGGCGAGGACGGCGGCTACCCCCAGGAGCGAGTAGCCCCCGTCGAGCCACAGGCTGAGACGTTGCATTGGCCCCGCAGACGGCCTCGCCTCTGACAGATCGCCTGGAAAAAGCTCACGGAAAATGGAGGGTGCGAGTCCCCAAAAAGCGACCAGACCAGCAAGCAGCATCGCTAAAACATAAATGAAAAACAGGGAGTTGGCGCTGAGATCTATGAGCTTGACGACGAACTTGTCGATGGGCACCGTTTCGCTGCCGAGAAACCACGTCGCCCATGGCTGAAATGGATAGTTCGGCAGGAGCGTCTTGAATATGTTGTAAACTGCGGCCCATAGGGTCAGAACCACTGCAAGGAAGACAGGCGCTGGCAGCGACGCCGCGATAAAAGAAGTGTGAATTGAGCGCTTGAGGACTGCGCGGTTACCCGCGGTGGCTGCCTTCGAGAATATCCATGGGATCACGCATCCAAAGCCGAACATCGCCAAGTTTGTTATGTAGAGCCCGCTCCAGACGAGAACGAGGACAACGAAAGGACCTTCGGCGCTGTGGCCGATCCAACTTAACAGGCTCGGCACCGGATCCGTCGTGAACAGAGGCAGCTTGTAGGCCACCCCTGCCATCCAAAAGACCAACACAACCCCCACGATGCGCCAGAGAAAAAGCACGCCGGGCCGGATTCGGTCATAAGCCTTCATGGCAGTGTCACCTGCAACCGCCAGCAGGCAGAATACCAAGCCGGTGAGGATATAGGGAAAGCCCACCTGTGCATTTGAGAGCCAGCCCTGAAGGCCGTAGAATATGGCTCCCGCCGCTGCTCCCAGAGCAAAGGGCAGGACCACCATGAACTGCTTGGAAAATGAGGTGTAGTTGTGGTTGCCAATACACAAGCGCATGGACAGTGCGGCGACCAACAAGGCGACGATGCCTGGACAGGCGAACGCCTGCACGGAGGCATTCGTGAGAATGTCCAGGCCGCTCTTCGGTAACAGCAGCAGCGCCGGCACGGTCAAGAGCCCGAGCAGCACAAGGACCAGGTTTCCGAGGACGATCGGTGTTGCCAGCAGCCAGTACGAAAAAGCATTCAGCCCATAGAATCTGTTCCACGAATTCTTGATCCCGCACGCTTCGGCGGCCGGGAAGGCAGTTATCGCCGCCGTCCGGCCAAGGCTCGCAAGGTGAATGACAAGTTGAAAGATCTCGCCGATCAATGCGGTTGCATTCTTGCCAACATGGGACAAGTCGGACCAGTAAAGCTCGAAAACTTCGACTCTCGTGTCGCCCGGCGCCATGCTGTATCGGACGGTTTCGTAAATCTCGTTGTAAGTCGTGCCGCCCTTGAGAAGGGATTCCGAGAATTCAACATCGACATCTGGGCCGGCATTCTCTGCACGGGCCCTGAATGGCGATCCCATACCCAAGCGAAGCCTCCAGGCTTTCCGCGACTCCACGGATTTATCCGGTTCTATCGGTAGGTTGCTTCCGGTCACTGGAATTGAGATCGAGGTCAACTCGGGCCCAGGATATATGGTAGGTGCGTTACGCTGTAGTTGCTGTGCGACGGCCTTCGCTGTTTGGCCGTTGATGTGTTCCCCCACGCCGTGGATGGCGATGATGGCCGTCCTCACAGCTGCCATAGCGTTCCCCCGAAGTACGGCCGATGGTCTTGTCGTTTGCACAATGTAGCGCGCGAACTCGGTTGCAAATTACCTGACGAATGCTCGCCTTGGAAGAAGCCGATAGAGAGTTTTGAAGAAAAAAAGGAGATGGCGTAGGGAATACTTTTCCCCATTAGATTTCATTGTCGGCGGGTGCCCTCAGGTCCAGTCTGTGCAACAGAATGGCCGTGTCAGGTGCGCCGCAATTGCTGCGCGGCGAATCGTGTCTGCTCGGCTCCCGCGAGAAAGCGGGTGCTACCAAGTTTCGCAAACACTCTCTGCAACTTTTTCTAGGTGATTAGCCAGATGAAATGACCGTACGAAAGCCCATTGGCGGAGATGAATTTCTTCTGCTCTTAGGGATGCGTAAGAAGGGCTTGATGGCATTTCGAGAGGCAGACCGAGGCCCTAGATCAGCAGCAGCCCCTTCATGCTGGCGTATCCCTTGCGCCCGATGATGATGTGGTCGTGAACGGAAATACCCAGCCGCTTGCCGGCTTCGATGATCTCTTTCGTCATCTCGATGTCGGCGCGCGATGGCGTCGGGTCGCCCGAGGGGTGGTTGTGGACCAGGATGATCGCGGTGGCCGAGAGTTCGAGCGCCCGCTTGACCACTTCCCGGGGATAGACGGGCGTGTGGTCGACAGTGCCGGTCTGCTGCACTTCGTCGGCAATCAGCGCGTTCTTCTTGTCTAGGAACAGGATGCGGAACTGTTCGCGCGCCTCGAAGGCCATGGCCGAGCGGCAATAGGCGAGAAGCTGCGTCCAGGACGAAAGGACTTCGCGGCCATGGACCTCGCCATGCGCCATGCGCTGCGCCGTCGCAGCGACAACCTTAAGGTCGAACGCCACCGCCGGGCCGATGCCCTTGACCTCCTGCAGCAGGTTGATAGGTGCGCCGAGTACCTCGGCCAGCGTGCCGAAGCGCGCCAGCAGCGCCTTGGCGGCTGGCTTGGTGTCGGCGCGCGGGATCAGCCGGAAAAGCAAGAGCTCGAGGAGTTCATAATCGGGCAGGGCGTCTGGACCCGCCGAGGCAAAGCGCTCGCGCAAGCGGTCGCGATGGCCGAGATAGCTAGGCTTTTCGGCTGGAGCCGGCCTCGCCTTCGCCGCGGGCCGGATCGGCACCTCGGAGAAGAAACTCCGCTCGTCGTCGTCGCCTGATGTCGCCATACCCCCGCCTGTGCTAAAGTACGAACCTAGGCAATATACTTGCCCCAGATCGACAGAATACTAGGACGGCGGGCATGGGGCGGTCGAGGTCTTTTGTCGACAGCTTTGAAGGGCTTTTCGTGAGGGGGGAGGCGGTTACCTTAGCCAAGCCATCTCGCTTGCCGGCGCGCTTGAAAATCCTCGCGCCACCGATCAAAGGATGCCGATTGGCGGCTAGTGAGGCGCCGCGATCTCGCCGGGCAGCTTGCGCGCCCAGGGTGGTCCTTCTCCGAAATACATGCTGTCGTTGTCGTCATTGATCAGATCAAGCAGCAAAGCTTGCGGCGGTGGTGCAGGACGCCAGATCGCACAACGATCAGATTCTGGCTTGTCAGGCGTGGTTGCAATTTGGGCGATGACGGCCCCGTCGGACGGCAGCTCGATCTTGCTGACCGTTCCATGGCATCGCGCAAGATCGTTGAGGCGGATGATCGGCGTCAGAAAACGCCCGTCCGCCAGATTGAGAAGTCGCAAGTTGTCGCTCGAATACACGGCGAGGACCTCCGTCTCCGGCGACGGCGTGTACTGTACCCTCGTGCCAAACCCGGCGGATGGTGTTGCCCATACCAAGCCTACTGTTTCGCGTATCCTCTCCCCGTTTGTCCATCCACGCCAAAGGTCTCGTATCCAGCGTGGCAATACGCTGTCATCGCTGAGCGACAGCGCAAAGACTTGCTCGAAAGGCGTGGCCAAATAGAACTGATTGTCCGCCACGAACAGCATCGCGGCCACGGCTGGATCCTGTCGGGTCGGTGCTGCAAATCCGTGAGGCATGTCGAATACTCTGCGCGCCGCCAGTCCGGCTCCATCGCCGACCCGATAAGCCCAAATCTCAATCGCACCCGGCTGACCGGCAACCAGGCTTGCGACCATGACCTGATCAGCCAATTGGTTGATGGCGATTGAAGCAATTCCTCTGACCATCTCCCCGGCAATGGGGGCTGCTTCCAGCTTGTCGAGCCCAATCCATTCCCAGCCTCCGTCCAGATCGGTTGCGAAGGCGAGACGGGCTCGGTCCGGCGACAGCCACAGACCGCCACTGCTGTCCAAGGAATACAGAAGATGCCAACAACGGCGCACCCGAGTGCTTCCAACAACTTCGCACAACATGCTGTGGTAGCCATCCGCGTCGATGTCAGGTTCAGCTACAATGAAGCGCCGCTCCTGAAGACCGCTGAATTCGGCAAAGCAACGGCGCTCGCCGGAGAGGCGGTTCACGAAAAAGCCCTCGACCCATTCGCGACCTGGTGAAGAATCTGTCTGGTCGAGCTGAGTGAAATCCAGGGAGAGGCCATCACGCCTTATTCGATGCGGGAAGTGAACGGCGCTAACCAAGCGGTTGCAATCTTGTGGATCATCAGCCGGCTTGTCGGATTTCAGGGGATGGGAATTCCCCGATCTTATCCAGACATTGCCCTCGGTCCTTGTCGCGGGCAATTCAAATGCGTTGATCTTTAGTTCAGCTGGAATCGTGCAGGCCGCAAGCTGTCTTGTTTCTTCATTTAGTTTTGACTGCTCGTCCTCTTCGAGATCGTCCGGAAAAGTGTCGTCGACGACTTGCAAAACGAATTCCCTGCAATCGGTCGTGGTCGTGAATCCGTGACCCAGTTCGTTGAAGGTCGCTTCCGCCACGTCGATCACCACCGAATGCGAAAAACCGCCGAATTGGTCGTTATTTGGCTCGTGAAAGTAGACTGCCATCTTGGTCGGCGATTTGGGCAGCAGGTAATAATCCAAGGCGTCGATGGGTTCGCCGGTGCGACCGAACGTCTTGCGTGCGATGACGGCACCCGATCGCGCGTCGAGTATGCTCACGGTGGTGTCGGATTCGACCACCACGATGCGTTTGAGCGCCGGAACCGATGCGTAGGAGAACGCTTTCGGCGTGTCGAGGTGAACCGGACTATCCGCCTTCAGATAGATGGCGCCTTCCCACCGGAACAAGCTGCCACCCGCTACCTGGGCGTAGGCCCGATCGAATGTCAGAAGTCGCTGGAGGGTGTAACCCGCAATTCTCAGCGCCTGCTGTTTCTGGGCGTCATCCGGAATGGAATTGGTCGAGATCAATCTGGCAAGAGACGAGTAGGCGCTGGGGACAAGGCTGTCGGCTTCGAACAGGCTAGCCGCTGAAGCGATTTCGCGGGTCGCGCGCTCAGTCTGCGCATCGGCTCGGGGCCTAAGGTAGAGCGCGTCGAGCGCAAGCCATGCGATCAGTCCATAGACCACCAGCTTGGCGACATCCATAAACGGCAACAGCGTCGCTACAATGCCGGTGAGCAGCGTTGGCGGTCCCCTTGGCGTGACATTTTCCGGATCTGCGCCGCGCGCTAGTATCTCCAGCCAATACTGGCGCATGAACGAATCGGGGTCGGGGCCTGCGGGCTGGAAATAATGGCTGTGGCCACCAGCGAAATAGCGATTGACCACCTCGATGCCGGTGAAACCATAGAAGCCCGAGCGCCCGGCCATACCCGTAAACAGCACACAAAACTGGCTGAGGATCAGGACGACGTCGTTGAGGCCACAATCATTGACAACCCGACGCGCCGGTATCCGTTCCAGAAAATGGTCCCAATCGAAGCGCGAGCGCAGTACGCTGCCTGAGAGAATGATCGTGTCGACTTCGATGGTCTTGATGAGATCTGTGTCGATCCCTCGCAGCCCGTGGACCAGCAAATGAGTACCGAATGAATGACCGACGAAGGAGAAGAGTGCGCCAGGATTGCTTCTTATCCGACTCTCGAGCTGCTTCCGGAAGGTCCGCACCGCGAGCCAACGCAACACCGGCAAGATGAATGCCACTACGCTGAAAAAGCCATAGTTATAGGTCGCGACGATTGTCGATGAATCGGCTGCGACGAGCAAATTCTTCAGCCGGTCTTGCCACTCGCCGAAAGTCCTGATGCCATGGAGCGTCACCACGACCCGCTTGCGATCGCTCATCTGGTCGCCTCGACATTCACCGAACGTGGCTTGCTTTTGCCTGCATGACCTTACGTCAGTCGGTTCTCTTTGCAAGCAAAGAGATATCGCTGACAGCAAAGCAGCAATTACTTGCTGTGCTGTGGTGCGCGGCAGACTGTTCGTGCAAAAGGGGATCGATCAGGCCGGCAGGCCGGGGCGGTCGAGGTTGTTGGGCGAGAGCGTGAAAATCTCGCAGCCGGTGTCGGTCACGCCGATCGTGTGCTCGTACTGCGCCGACAGCGAACGGTCGCGCGTCACCGCCGTCCAGCCATCCGACAGCACTTTCACATGCGGGCGGCCGAGATTGATCATCGGCTCGATGGTGAAGATCATACCGGGCCGCATCTCGACGCCTTCATTGGCGCTGCCGTAGTGCAGGATGTTCGGAGCGTCGTGGAAGAGTTGGCCGACGCCATGGCCGCAGAAGTCGCGCACCACCGAGCAGCGCTCCGCCTCGGCAAAAGTCTGGATGGCGGCGCCGATGGCGCCGGTGCGGGCACCCGGCCTGACCGAGGCAATGCCGCGCATCAGGCATTCATGGGTGACCTCGAGCAGTCGCTCGGCGGCGCGCTTGATCGTGCCGACTGGATACATGCGCGAGGAATCGCCGTGCCAGCCATCGAGGATGTAGGTAACGTCGATGTTGACGATGTCGCCATCCTTCAGCGGCTTGTTGTCGGGAATGCCATGGCAGACGACATGGTTGATCGAGGTGCAGGACGATTTCGTGTAGCCGCGATAGTTGAGCGTCGCCGGCAGCGCGCCGTGATCCATGCCGAACTCGAAGACGAAACGGTCGATGGCGTCGGTGGTGACGCCGGGCGCGACCATCGGCGCCAGTTCGTCCAGGCAACGCGCGGTGAGGTCGCATGCCTTGCGCATGCCGGCAAAACCGTCCTCGCCATAGAGGCGGATCTGGCCGGTGTTTCTGAGGGGGGCCGTCGCGGCGTCGAGATAGGTGACCATTTTGTCCGTGTAGAAAGGTGTGCGCTGCAGGAGTGCTGGCGTGAAAATCTCCCCAGATTTGGCACTTGAGGGCAAAAGGTTCAAGGAAGAACTGCCTGATGCGGCCCGAGCCGTCGCGATATTCGTCGCGTCGGGGCGATCTCTGGTCGGTTTTTGCACGGTTTGCTTTCCTTTCCAGCCATCGTGCGCTAGGGCGGAACGATGTTTTGGAGATCGCGTCCAGCCCAAAAGCGCGCCAGATCGCTTGAAGCGCCGTTGACGGCAGCCTGCTCATGTCTGATGGGCCTGGTGCTGCTGGCGATGCTGTGTCTCGGCCGGCCTGATGTGCCCGCCTTCGCGGACCCTGCCCAGGGCGGCGCCAGCGTTGGCCTGGAACGATCGGGTGAGGTCGCGGCGCTGCTGCGCGTCACCAACAAGGCCCAGGCCCTGGAGATTCGCACCGCCCGGGCGGTGCTGGCCAAGTTCGCCGGCGGTCATCCGGCGCTACCGGTGCCGCAAGCTGTTTTCCCTTGGCTCGCTCCGATGTCGCCGGAGGTGGTTGTTGCCGGATCTGGCACGGTCTCCGCCCCTAGAGCGAGCACCAACCAGCCACGTGCGCCGCCGTTCACGCAGGCCTGAGCGGTCCAGGACCGCACCCTTCACCCTTCTTTAGAAGCTATTCGCGTCGTGACCCGTGCGGCGGCCATCAGCCGCGCATGCGTGGCGTGGCGCACCATTTTCGGATCATTGCAATGCAACAACGTATCAAGACATTCAAAAGCCTGTCGCGCGCCGTATCGGCTGCTTCGTTTCTGTCCGTCCAGACGTTCATCTGTATCGGAACCGTGTACTGGGCGATCGCCGAGACGCTCTATCTGTCGGGAAGCGGAGCGCTCGTCCTTGGCGCCCTGTTCGCCCTGCCGTCGGCCTATGTTCTGCTGATGGTGGTGCGCATGGCCTTCGAGGCGGAGACCGACCCGGCCAACCAGTAATCGCGTCGCCAACTTGGAAAGTGCTGCCGGACCACCTGGTGCCGGCAGAACTTTCCTTGGCCCGTTTGCAGCAGAAACGGCGGTTTCCGCAGTGACGACACATTTGCGTGCCATAAGTCGGGCAACGCAACTTTTGATGACGAACGGCGTTGCTTGGGCGACGCCAGTTCGGGAGATGTCTGATGGACAGATTGCAATTCGAGGTGCCGGTGCGCATTGCGCAAGGCCCCGGCTTGCCCGTCGAGGAGATTTACAGCGTCGAGCAGGCGCTGGATTTTCTCCAGGACTGGCCGGCGCGCCGGCAGGGGCCGATGTATCAGAAAGCCTTCAATGCCTGCTTTGGCGCCACGGTGGACGTGGTCAAGACAGAGGACGCCTGCCGCGCGTTCATGGCGTTCTGCCGTGTCACCGGACTGATGGCCAGTGACATGATGGCGCCGCGCAAGCGTGGCGGCGAGGCGAGGGTGCTGCAGGCCTGAGGGCCGCTTTCGCCTGCCCAATCGACCAACTCGCCTCTCAACCAACTTTGCCTGAACGCGTGATGATCTCGTGTGCGGATCATTGCGTGCGTGTCCTTCCATGACGACGCACCGACGGCGGCGTTAAGCTTCCGTTTCCACCTTGGCGGCTACGCCATTGCTTGTTCGGCGATGGTTGATTCGTTGCGTCAGTCTCAGGGTTTGGAAGATGTCCCCAGAAAAAGTCCGTGCATTCCCGATCGATCGTCAGCTATTCCTAGTCAGAGAAGTTGCAGCCAAGCTTGACCATCTGCATGGCGAACCCGCAGCCTCGTTCTGGAGGGCTAAAGCAGCCGAGTTGCTTGACCTCGCTGTCGGGTCAGGCAGAGACAGAGCAGCAGCCAGTGATGAAGTACGCAGGTTTTTCCTGGCCGTACAGAGAGAACTTTCGACTAGAGTGGTCGCTGAGCCGGCTCCAGTTCTTTCCGCCTGAAAGCAAATATTGTTCTAGGACGTTACGCTGCTTACTCCAATAGCGCGTAAGCGCTGGGTTTTCTTGTGGGTTTCTGTGCTTTAACGGCAACAGTGCACCCAATTTGCATCACCTTTATTGTTAGGAGCCCCCATCGCCATTGCAATCTGATAGGTTGCATTAGCAAGGGGAGATTCGCGCCGTTGCGGTGCGGGTCAGGGGGGATGACGATGACTCGTGTTCGGGGGGGCGCAGCCGAGTCTCGCTTTGTTTCTGGGTGGCTGAAGCAGAGATTTTTCGGCCTTTCATCATTCGTGGCGGTAGCGGCCATGCTCATGGCGCTGACGCTGTTCGTCGGTTCGACGGGCCCTGCCGAAGCGACTTGCACGGGGCCAAGTGGTGGCGTCGAGAATTGCGCGGGGGCCGGAACACAGTCTGATATCAGCTACACCGCGCCTGGCGTTACCACGCTCAACGTCAACACGCTGACGATCGATCCCAGCCGGATATCCCTGACCGGTTCGGGCGCGAGCCCGTCAGCGGCAACGGAAATCCAACACTACACCTGCAGCACCGGCAACGCGGCCGACTGCGTCATCACCCCGGAAAAACCCGCCCAGAACGGCAATCCCGCCGTGGCCGAGAGCTGCGCGGTCGCCAATGGCGCGCCTTCCGGAACAAGCTGCGTGGCGCCGCCGGTCAAGGCCGCTGGCGGACCTTCCGGCAATTCCGGGCCGACGCTTGTGGTCAACTACAATCAGCCCACAGCCAACGCCAATACCCCCAACAGTGGCGCGGTGATCGCGACGGGCACCATCGGTGTTGTCGGTGCCTCGAATGGCAGCCGCGGCGGCAATGGCAGCAACGGCTATGTCTTTTCAGATGGAGGTGACGGCTCCAACGGCGCCGATGGCGGTTCGATCACCGTTAATGTCAGCGGCGCCGTCAAGACCGGCAACAATTGCGTGCTTCCGACAGTTTGCGCGGATGCCGGCATCGTAGCCAGCAGCGTTGGTGGCGATGGCGGCGACGGCGGCGATGCCAAGGGTATTTCCGGCGATGCCGGCGACGGCGGCCTGGGCGGAAGCGGCGGCACCGCCGCGGTGAATTTCAATGCCGGCAGCGTCGAAACAACGGGCAATTATTCGGCCGGCATCATTGCCATCAGCCAGGGCGGTCACGGCGGCAATGGCGGCGGCGGTGGCGGGCTGGTCTTCAATCCAGGCGGCGGCAGCCCGGCAGGCGCCGGCGGCAACGCCAACGTCTTCACCGGGGTCGGCACGACCATCGTCACCCATGGCATCTATTCTCACGGCATCGTCGCCCAGTCGATCGGTGGCGGCGGCGGCGGCAGCGCCGGCGGCTTCGGGCTTTTCTCCTCGTCCGGCGGCAGCGGCGCCAATGGCGGCAATGGCGGCATCGT
Organism: Mesorhizobium sp. P3_A8; assembly: GCF_056402995.1. NCBI lineage: Bacteria > Pseudomonadati > Pseudomonadota > Alphaproteobacteria > Hyphomicrobiales > Phyllobacteriaceae > Mesorhizobium > Mesorhizobium sp. P3_A8. The sequence goes on from NZ_JBFUGI010000009.1 coordinate 246,343, forward strand.
CCAGGTCATCAACAACGCTAATATCACCACCTACGGCAACAATTCACAGGGCATTCTCGCCCAGACGATCGGCGGCGGCGGCGGCGACGGCGGCTCGAATTTCGGCCTGTTCGCCTCCGGCGGCAGCGGCAGTCTCGGCGGCAATGGCGGTCCGACGGCGCCAGCCAATTCTCCTCCTATCGTGAGCGTCAGCGTCACCAATTCCGGCCAGATAACCACGCATGGCCAGGAATCGAACGGCATCCTTGCTCAGTCGATCGGCGGTGGTGGCGGCAATGGCGGCAGTTCGGGCGGCCTCGTTTCGCTGGGCGGCAGCGGCAGCTCGACCACCAATGGCGGTATCGTCCAGGTAACCAACACCGCCGCGGGCTCCATCTTCACCGACGGCAAGCAGTCGGCCGGCATATTTGCGCAATCGGTCGGCGGCGGCGGCGGCAATGGCGGCGTGTCCGGCGGCCTTTTCTCGGCCGGCGGCAGCGGTGGTGCGGGTGGCAGCGGCGCTCTCGTAACTGTCATCAATGCGGGCGATATCGAGACCGGCTTGCTGGCGACCCAGTTTGGCCACACATCGGCGGATGCCATCAATTCTGCGGGCATCTTCGCACAATCGGTGGGCGGCGGCGGCGGCAATGGCGGCGGTGCGTTTTCCGGCGGCGTCGGCTTCAGCGTTTCGCTCGGCGGCTCCGGCGGCCGCGGCGGGGCAGCCGGCGCTGTCGAAGTGCTGCGCGACGCCAACAACACCGCTTATTCCATCATCACCCATGGCGACCAGTCCGATGCCGTCTTCGCGCAATCGATCGGCGGCGGTGGCGGCAATGGCGGCTTCGCGGTTTCGGCTGCCGCCGGTGCGCTTGCGCTGTCAACGGGCGGCAATGCCGCCGACGGCGCCAAGGGCAGCACGGTTACCGTCCAGACAGCCGGCACGCTGACCACCTATGGCGCGGGCTCGCGCGGTATCTTCGCGCAATCGATCGGTGGCGGCGGCGGCAATGGCGGCGCGGCGATCGCGATTGCTGGCAACAGCACCGGTTTTGCCGCGGCGATCGCCATCGGCGGCACAGGCGGCAAGGGCGGCGACGCCGACGTGGTCACCGTCTCCAGTCTCAGCGATATTTTCACTGGCGGCGACAATGCCCAAGGCATCGTCGCGCAGTCGGTCGGCGGCGGCGGCGGCAATGGCGGCTACTCGATCGGCGGCGCGGTCGGCGGCATCGGGCTTGCCGTCAGCATCGGCGGCAAGGGCGCTAGCGGTGGCGCCGGCAAGGACGTCATCGTCGGCAGCTCCGGCTCGATCCATACGCAAGGCGACAACTCGGCCGGCATTCTCGCTCAGTCGATCGGCGGAGGTGGTGGCAATGGCGGCTTCTCCGTTTCGGCCTCGCTTGGTGCCGCGGCTGCAAGCGTCGGGCTGGGTGGCGCCGGTTCCGAGGGCAGCAGTGCCGGCAACGTGACTGTCAGTGCCGACGGCGCCGGCCACATCATAACCAAGGCCGGCTATGCCGGCACATGGAACCTCATTACCGAAGGCAAGAACGCGGCCGGCGTCCAGGCCGAGAGCATCGGCGGCGGCGGCGGCAATGGCGGATTTGCGGGTAGCCTGTCGCTTGGCGGCGTCGCCAGCGCGGGTGTCAGCCTCGGCGGCACGGGCGCGGGCGGCGGCGACGCCGGCACGGTGACCGTCAACAACGGCAAGAAGGTCGGCAACACGGTCACGCAGAACAGCATCCTGACCATCGACGACAATTCGATCGGCATCCTCGCCCAGTCGATCGGCGGCGGCGGCGGCAATGGCGGATTTTCAATCGCGCTGAGCGGCTCCGGCTCGGTCGAAGGCGCCGGCGGCGCGGCATCGGTATCGATCGGCGGCAAAGGCGCCGGCGGCGGTATCGGCAAGGACGTTGTCGTCACCAACTACGGCAACATCGCCACCTACGGCAAACAGTCGGCAGGCATCCTGGCGCAGTCGATCGGCGGCGGCGGCGGCAACGGCGGTTTCAGCGTCGCCGGCACTTTCACCACCGGCGCCTTCGGCGCTTCGGTCGCCGTCGGCGGCGGCGGCGGTACGGGCAACAACGCGGGCCCAGTCACGGTCACCTCGACCGGCAACATCGAAACGCATGACGATCAGTCGGCCGGCATCCTGGCGCAATCGGTGGGCGGTGGCGGTGGCAATGGCGGCTTTGCCGGTTCCGGCGCGATCACGCTGCAGGGCGTGGCCGCAGCGGTCGGTCTCGGTGGCAACGGCGCCGGCGGCGGCAGCGCCAAGACGGTCAAGGTCACCTCGACCGGAGATATCACCACCTATGGCGACCAATCGATCGGCATCCTGGCGCAATCGGTCGGCGGCGGCGGCGGCAATGGCGGTTCGTCCGTAGCGCTTGCGCTCGGGCTGGACGCCGGCATCGCGGTCGGTCTTGGCGGCAAGGGTGGCGCGGCAGGCAACGGCCTCGACGTCACGGTCGTGTCGACCGGCGACATCTCGACCGGCGCGGGCTTCACTGACGGGGATGTGCGCGGCACGGGTGCCGCCGGCATCCTGGCGCAGTCGGTCGGCGGCGGCGGCGGCAATGGCGGCTTTGCCGGATCGCTCGGCGGCGGCAAGTCGATCGCGGTCGGCGTCTCGCTCGGCGGCAACGGCGCCGGCGGCGGCAGCGCCGACATCGTCACGGTGACCAGCACCGGCAACATCTCGACCAATTTCGACAATTCGTCCGGCATTATCGCGCAATCGATCGGCGGCGGCGGCGGCAATGGCGGCTTTGCCGTTGCGGTTTCCGGCGCGATCGGCGATCCCGACGCGGCAACGGCCGCGGTCGCCATCGGCGGCAAGGGCGGCGTCGGCGGTGTCGGCAAGGACGTAACGGTGACCAGCACCGGGGGGATCATCACCACCGGCAAGTTCTCCAACGGCATCCTGGCGCAGTCGGTGGGCGGCGGTGGCGGCACCGGCGGCTTTGCCATCGCGGGTTCGGCGACGACAGGCAATGCCGGCATCGGCGTCGGTGTCGGTGGTTCCGGCGCCACCGGCTCGACTGCCGGCAAGGTTATCGTCAACAGCTACAGCCTGCTCGACTCCAACGGCAATCCTGTGCTGCAGGCGCCGCCCTCGAACGTGATTTCGATCTGGACCAAGGGCGACGATTCGTCAGGCATCTTCGCGCAATCGGTGGGCGGCGGCGGCGGTTCAGGCGGTTTTGCCGGCAGCCTTGGCGTCGGTCTCGGCGGTGGCGGGCTTGGCGTCAGCATCGGCGGCGGCGCCGGATCCGGCTCGAATGCCGAAACGGTCACCGTCACCAGCTACAACAACATCCTGACCGAAGGAAAAGACTCCTTCGGCATCCTGGCGCAGTCGGTCGGCGGCGGCGGCGGCAATGGCGGTTTTGCCATCGCGCTGTCCGGCAGCAAGGATATGGCGGCCAGCGTCTCGGTCGGCGGCTCCGGTTCAAGCGGCGGCAATGCCCAGATCGTCACCGTCAACAGCACCGGCAACATCAAGACCACGGGCGACGGCTCGCATGGCATCTTCGCGCAATCGGTTGGCGGCGGTGGCGGCAATGGCGGCGGCGCCGTGGCCGGCACCCTGACCGGCCAAGGCACCGGCAGCCTGGCAGTCGGTGTCGGCGGCTCGGGTGACAATGGCGGCGACGCCAAAGCGGTCACCGTCACCTCGACCGGCGATCTCAGGACCGAAGGTTTGAAGGCCGACGGCATCCTGGCACAGTCGATCGGCGGTGGCGGCGGCAATGGCGGCTTTTCGGGCGCACTCGCGATCACCGCGGGGCAGGGCGCGGTCAGCGTCGGTGTCGGCGGTTCCGGCGCGGGCGGCGGCAATGCCGATAAGGTCACCGTGACCTCGACCGGCAACATCGTCACTATCAAGAACGCGTCGAACGGCATCCTGGCGCAATCGGTTGGCGGCGGCGGCGGCAATGGCGGCGCTGCCGTGACCATCGCCGGCTCCGCGCAGCAGGCAGCCGCGGCGGTTTCCGTCGGCGGCAGCGGTGCCAAGGGCGGCACTTCGCAACTGGTCACGGTCAACAATATCGGCACGATCGCGACGGCCGGCGACAAGTCGAACGGTATCCTTGCCCAGTCGATCGGCGGCGGCGGCGGCACCGGTGGCTTCGCCATTTCTGGAGAGATGGTCGTCGACGGCGCCGGTGGCGCCGCTGTCAGCGTCGGCGGCACTGGTGGCGCCGGCCAGGATGGCGGCCAGGTCGTCGTCAACAGCAATATCGGCACCACACTCGCCAACAACAATGAGACCATCCACACCGTCGGCGGCGATTCCAACGGCATCTTCGCGCAATCGGTCGGCGGCGGCGGCGGCGATGGCGGCTTCTCCGGCGCTGTCTCGGTCACCGGCCAGAATGCCAAGGCTGCGATCGGCGTCTCCATCGGCGGCTCAGGCGCGGGCTCCGGCGACGGCAAGACCGTCAACGTCACCTCGGTGGACAACATTTTGACCGAAGGCGCCGGCGCGAACGGCATCCTGGCGCAGTCGGTCGGCGGCGGTGGCGGCAATGGCGGCTTCGCCTTCGCCGCGACGATCAAGGGCTCGCTCGGCAAGAATCCGAGCAAGAATGGCGCTGTCTCGGTGTCGCTCGGCGGCGGCGCCGGGTCCGGCGGCGACGCCGAGAAGGTCACGGTCGATTCCACCGGCATCATCCAGACCGGCGGCAGCCAGGCCTTTGGCGTCCTGGCGCAGTCGATCGGCGGCGGCGGCGGCAATGGCGGCTTGAGCGTCGCGGCGGCCCTCAATCTCGGTGAGGGTGGCAACCAGATCACCGTCGCGGTCGGCGGCGAGGGTGGCGGTGGCGGCACGGGCGGCGAGGTTCAACTGACACGGCACGGCGCGACGATCACCACCGGCGACAAGTCGGTCGGCCTGTTCGCGCAGTCGGTCGGCGGCAGCGGCGGCAATGGCGGCATGGCGATCTCCGGCGCGATCGCCGGCACTGACGCCAAGACCCTGTCGGCGAGCGTCGGCGGCTTCGGCGGTGCGGGCACCAACAGCGGCAAGGTGACGATCGACAACACCGGCGCCATTTCGACCTATGGCCTCGAATCGCACGCCATTCAGGCGCAGTCGATCGGTGGCGGTGGCGGCAATGGCGGCATGGCGATCTCGGCGGCGGTCGGTTCGCTTGGCACGGGATCCAATTTCAATGTCGGCGTCAGCGTCGGTGGCCTGGGCGGTGACGCCTGTTTTGCCGGCGACGTCTTCGTGACCAATCACGGCCTGCTGCAGACAGGCCTGCTCGCCGCCGGCCAGACCGTGACCAATGGCGACGGCGCCTACGGTATCTTCGCGCAGTCGATCGGCGGCGGCGGCGGTTCCGGCGGCAACGCCATAACCGGTCTGCTAGGCCTCAACGGCAACAACGAGGGCACGCAGGTCAATGTCAGCGTCGCGGTCGGCGGCGCGGCCGGCGACGGCAACAAGGGCGGCAACGTCACCATCAGGCAGTATGGCGGCATCGAGACCAACGGCATGGGCGCCTTCGGCATCCTGGCGCAGTCGATTGGCGGCGGCGGCGGCACCGGCGGTCGCGCCAATTCCATCTCGCTGCAGTTGGGCGCAAGATGCACCCTGCCAAAGGTCTGCGAACCGGCCGGCGGCAAGCCGAACTGGAACCTGCAGGCGACGGTCGGTGGCAGCGGCGGAACCGGCAATGACGCCCTTCAGGTCGATGTCGGCAATTATGATTTCATCACCACCAATGGCGACAAGTCGTCCGGCATCGTGGCGCAGTCGATCGGCGGCGGCGGCGGCATCGGCGGCGACGCCTATATGGGCACCGGCGGCCTTTTCGCCATACCCTATGTGCCGGTCGACCCGACGCTGCTCCTGAAGCCGCTCGGCACCTCCAGCCTGACGCGCTCCGGCGCGGTCGCCATTGGCGGCAATGGCGCCGGCGGCGGCAATGGCGGCACTGTCATCGTCACCAATGAAGGCGTCATCACCACCTTCGGCACCAAGTCCGACGGTATCCATGCCCAGTCGATCGGCGGCGGCGGCGGCGACGGCGGCGACGGCCAGGCCGGCGTGCTTGGCACGGTCGGCATTGGCGGCCAGGGCAAAGCCGCCGGCAATGGCGGCTCGGTCACCGTCACCAACGGCAAGACCGACCTCAGCCAGACCGGCTTGGCCATCATCGAGACGCACGGCACATCGCCGACCCCGCCAGCGGACGGCGCCCCAAGCGCCGATCCGGAGCAGGGTTATTCGGCCGGCATCTTTGCGCAGTCGGTCGGCGGCGGTGGCGGCACCGGCGGTGGCGCCGGCGGCTTGCTGTCGCTCGGCGGCTCCGGCAAGGCCGGCGGCACCGGTGGTCACGTCACGGTCGACAATTATGGCGGCATCCTCACCCATGCCGATGATTCGGTTGGCATTTTCGCGCAATCGATCGGCGGTGGCGGTGGCGCGGGCGGCACACTCGGCATCAGCGCGATCGCGGTCGGCGGTTCGGGCGGCGCCAGCGGGTCCGGCGGCCAGGTGGATGTCATCAATGACGCGATGATCGAGACGCACGGCATCGATTCCTACGCCATCCAGGCGCAGTCGGTGGGTGGCGGCGGTGGTTCGGGCGGTGGCAAGAATGGCGGCATCACCGGCTCGATCCCGGCCCTTATCTCGATCGGCGGCGCCGGCGGCTCGTCCGGCATCGGCGGCATCGTCAATGTCACCAACAACAACAGCCTGCACACCTACGGCGCCGGCGCCGACGGCATCAACGCCCAGTCGATCGGCGGCGGCGGTGGTTCCGGCGGCCGCGCGATCGGCTTCATAGCGGTCGGCGGCAAAGGTGGCGATGTCGGCGACGGCACCACGGCCGGCAGCACCGGCTCTGGCGGGACGGTCACCGTCAACAACAATGCCGCGGGCACGATCACGGTCGAAGGCGTCGGCGCGCATGGCATCTTCGCGCAATCGATCGGCGCCGGTGGTGGTTCCGGCGGCGGTGGCATTGGCGCCAGCATCGTGCCGACCTCGGTTGGCGTTGGCGGCAACGGCGGCAGTTCGGGCGATGGCGGTGTGGTCACCGTCAACAATCATGGCGACATCACGACCGTGTCCGCCGCATCGGTGGCGATCTTCGCCGAATCGATCGGCGGCGGCGGCGGCAATGGCGCCATGAGCATTGCCGCGGCTCTGAGCCCAAGTGCCCTGACATTCGGCATCGGTGGCGATGGCGGCGCCAATGGCAAGGGCGGCAATGTCAACGTCACCAATTTCAGCGACGGTTTCATCCACACGCAGGGCTTCGGCTCGACCGGCATCATGGCACAGTCAGTCGGCGGCGGTGGCGGCAATGGCGGCGCTACCTATTCGGTGGCCGGTGGCGGTCCCGGCTTCTCGCTCGCGCTCGGCGGCAAGGGTGCGGCCGGCGGCGACGGCGGTGTGGTCACCGTCGTCAACAATGGCCAGATGCAGCTCGACGGCGACAATTCGGTGGCGATCTTCGCGCAATCGGTTGGTGGTGGCGGCGGCAGCGGCGGCACTGCGATCGCGGCGACCATCGGCCCGCCGGTGTTTATCGGTGGCGATAGCGGCGCGACCGGCAAGGGTGGCGATGTCACCGTCACCAATACGGGACAGATCGTGCTGAAGGGCAACGGCTCGGTCGGCATCTTCGCGCAGTCGGTCGGCGGCGGCGGCGGCGTGGTGACGGCGGGCACCGATGGCATCATCCAGGCAGTCAACGGCGGCAAGGGCGATGGCGGCGTCGTGACGATCAACAGCAACGTTGCCATGTTGATCACCGGCGACAACTCTGTCGGCGTCTTCGGCCAGAGCATCGGCGGCGGCGGCGGTGTCGGCGGCTTCTCCGGCAACTATCTCGGCCTCGACCAGGCACCGGCTGCAAGCAGCATGATGATGATGGCCATGGTCGCAACACCGCAAGGGTTCATGGGTAGCGCCGGCGGTGGCGGTGTCGGTGGTGACGTGAAGTTCGAGCAGACGGCCAACCTCTATGTCACCGGCAAGAACTCCTCGGCGCTGATGGAACAGAGTTCCGGCGGCAGTGGCGATATCGCCGACAATGGCGATATCAACGTCACCATCGCCAAGGACGTGATGATCATCGGCGGCTCAGGCGCCGGCGCTGGTGTCAGCTACCTGGACGGCAGGAACAATGTGCTGACCAACAACGGTTTCGTCGGCGCGGTCACCGGGGCTGATGGTTGCATCCCCGGGGTCGACACAGGTTGCGTGCGCAAGATCGACGGCTATGCCATGCGCGGCGGCGTCGGCAATGATACGTACAACAATTTCAACGACACGATGGGCTCCATCGCCCTCGGCGACGGCCAAAATGCCTTCAACAACGAGAAAGGCGCCATCTACCGGATGGGCGACACAGTCGGTCTTGGGCTGACCGGCCAGTTCAGCAATGACGGCTATGTCGCGCCTGGCGACCTCGACCGCGTCATGACCACCGAAGTCACCGGCAACTGGTCGCAGTCGCTCGGCGGCGTCTATCTGCTCGACCTGGACCTTGATCCCGAGGCGGACCGCATCAATGTGAGCGGGACCGCCGACGTCAATGGCCTGGTCAGCATCAACATCATGAACCCCGGCGCGGCCTCGCCCGGCAACAAGGATTACATCATCCTGGAAGCGCAGGGCGGTGTCACCAACTATGGGCTGGCGCTGGACACCATCCCGAGCGCGGTGGCGCAGTATTCGCTGAAATACACGAACCTGGATGTCATCCTCAATGTCGACATCAATTTCGCCCGTACCGGCCTGACCGAGAACCAGACCGCGGTGGGCTCGGCGATCAATGCGATCCAGACGGATCTGACATCGCCCAACTTTACCAAGATCGCCAATGCGATCTTCTACATCCCGACCCTCGACCAGCTCGGCGCCGTCTACGACACGATCTCGGGCGAGGGCATCAGCGGCTTCCAGCAACCGGAGTTCGACGCCAACAGCACCTTCCTGGGGCAGATGAACCGGCAGGCCGACACCTGGCGCATGGGCATGGCGACGGATCCGATGAGCCAGTCGCTGAAAGTGCCGGAGGCGGCCTATGCCGAACCGCCCGGCAAGGCCAACGCGTTCGATGCCTTGACCAAGGCGCCCAACGAGCAGCGCTGGAATTACTGGGCGACAGCTGGCGGCAATTCGGGCGTAGCTTCCGGCGATCCCGTGGTCGGCAGCGCGACCCTTGGCTACAAGTCAGGCAACTTCGCCGTCGGCTTGGACTCACAGGGCGATCCCGATGTCCTGATGGGCTTCGCGCTGGGCGGCGTCGCCGGATCCTTCGCCGTGCCGGATCGCGAAACCTCCGGCAACATCATCGGTGGCCATGCCGGCGCCTATGGCGCGCGCAAATGGGGCCAGTTCTACATCAACGGCTCGCTGGCGATGGACCTGTACAGCAACACGACCGATCGCTACACCTCGGTTCCGGGCGCGCCCGATCCGCTCAATCCGGTGCCGGCCATCACCAGGGAACATTGGACCGGCGATTTCATGAGCGCGGGCTTCGGCACCAGCCTCGAAGCCGGCTGGCGGCAGCCATTCGGCGCCGGCGCCATCACGCCTTTCGCCGGGCTGCAGTTCCAGGCATTGGCGATGCAGGCCTTCTCGGAAAAGTCGACCAGCGACGGAGCGCTCGGCCTCGATTTCGACAGCCGCACGGTCATCTCGCTGCCGGTCTCGCTCGGCCTGCAACTCGACACCACGGTGGCTATCGGCGAGAGCAAGACGCTGCAGGCCTGGGGCCGCGCGGCCTGGGTGCACGACTTCAAGCCGGACCGCTCGGTCGAGCCGGGCTTCCAGGCAGCGCCCGGCTATTCCTTCGTCGTTCAGGGCGCTGCGGCCGCTGAAGACGCGGTTGCCGTCAACGCCGGCGTCAAGCTGAACTGGAGCTCCAACACGTCGGTGTTCGCCACTTTTGATGGCAAGTTCGCTGACAAGGTGCAGACCTATGGCGGCAATGTCGGGTTCCGGGTGAACTGGTAGGCGGGGGTAAGGATAGCTCGCCGGTAAATACACGGCGACCCTATCGGTGCAGGCAGACATCGCGATGAACAAAACCCGCGCCCGGGTGCGGCGGAGCGGCCTAGCGTTCGTTGACGGCACCATTGCGCGGCAGGCGACAAGTGACCCGGGAGCCGCGCAGCGGAGGCAAGCGTCGATGCCGTCGCTGCGCGGCCATCGATCAGCCAACGTCCGGCTGTTTGGAGCCAATTCAAAAAATGAACGGAACTTTTTAGCCGTTCCTTCATATATGCATGCTTTCTAATTTAAGCTATGGCTTTCAATTGCTTCACCCGAATTCGGCTGATGGCGACCGGTATCCGCCGGAGTGCCAGCGCAAATGTTGCCACCATCTTTGCTCTGACCTTGCCGATCGTTGTCGGCGCCGCGGGGTTCGGTGTGGAGACCTCATACTGGTATTATAGCAGCCTGAAACTGCAGGCGACGGCCGATGCCGCGGCCTATGCCGGGGCGCTTGAACAGATTTCAGGTTCCGACAAGCCGACGATCGTCGCGGCCGCGACCCAGTCGGCGGCGACAAATGGGCTGGGCTCGGGCACGATCGTCGTCAACACGCCGCCGGCGTCTGGACCGAACACGGCGAAGAAGGCGGTCGAAGTCATCGTCGGCCAGCAGCTCGACCGGATTTTCACCTCGATCTTCACGCAAGGCAAGGTTCCCGAGCAGGCGAGGGCGGTGGCCCTGATCATCAATGCCTCCAAGGCCTGCGTGCTCGCGCTCGATGCATCCGCTTCGCAGGCGGCGCTGTTTTCAGGCAACACCAGCGTGAAAATCACAGGCTGCTCGGTGATGGCCAATTCGATCGCCTCGGACGCCATCAAGCTTCAGGGCTCGGCGGGCCTTCAGGCCGATTGCCTGATATCAGGTGGCGGTGTCTCTCTCAGCAATCCCGTCACGACCATTTGCGCGGCCCCGATCACGCAAGCGCTGCCCGCCGCCGATCCATTTGCGGACCTGCCGACCCCGGCGGCCTCGAACCCCTGCCAGAACGACAACAAGGCAACGCTGAGCCCAGGCACCTATTGCAGCGGCATGACGCTGAAGGGCAATGTCACCCTCTCGCCCGGCGTCTATGTCGTTCAGGGCGATCTCAAGGTAAACGCCAACGCGGCCGTCATCGGCAGCGGTGTGACGATCTTCATGTCGGGCAGTTCGACCGTCAGCTTGAATGGCAACGCCTCCGTGAAGCTCAGTGCGCCGACCTCGGGCACCTATTCCGGTGTGCTGTTCTACGGCGACAGGACCGGCAGCAGCGCATCCAGCACATTCAATGGCACAGCGGATTCGCTGCTAACCGGGGCCATCTATTTCCCCAAACAGCAAGTGAATTATCTTGGCAACTTCTCGGGCAACAGCGGCTGCACCCAGGTCGTCGCCAATACGATTCAATGGTCCGGCAGCACAACCATCAATCAGGATTGCACGAGCCTCGGAATGCGCGACATTCCGGCGGGGCAGTCCGTGGCGCTGGTAGAGTAGCCTCCGTGGAACTCCGATCTGTGCCGATCTTGAGCAACAAAGCGGGCGTTGCCGCGGTCGAGTTCGCGATGGTCCTGCCCTTCCTGTGCGCGGCGCTGCTCGGTATCATCGACGGCTGGTCCTATGTGACGAGCTCGCTGTCGATGCGCGCCGGTGTCAAGACAGCGGCAAATCTGGTGATGGCGGGATCGACCAATGATACGGCGACCCAGGCCGTGGCCATGTCGAGCTGGGAGAAGCGGCCGTCGGACGGCCAGGTCACGCTAAGCCGGATCTATATGTGCGGGACGACCGTGGTCGGCGCTTCCACCTTGTGCAGTGGGCCAAAGGTGCCGTCGGTCTTTGTTCAGATCCAGGCATCGGCCACCTGGACACCGCCCTTCACCTTCGGCGTCTTCTCTGCTCCAAGCGTCATTGGCCACCTGGAGGTGATCCGTGTCCGCTAGCTCTGGGGCAAGCGCGTTCAGGCGGGATCGATCAGGCGGGGCCGGGTTGGAGTTCGCGCTGATCGCGCCGTTCCTCATGATACTGCTGTTCGGGATCTTCGCCCTGGGCTGGTCGATGCACTCCGTCTCCAGCGTCCGCTATACGCTGGAGACGTCATCGCGCTCGCTGCAGCTTCAGAACACGCTGACCCAGGCCGACATCCAATCGATCGCCACGCAGAAATTGCAGGCCCTGGGTTTGAAGGATGTGAACGTGACGATCGCCATCGATCCGGCGAGCGGGGGCTTCCGCATGGCACATTTGACCGCCACCTACGCCTTCGTTATCGACTTCCCTTATTTCAGCGCCTTTCCGATCAATTACGCGACCACCGTTACCGTGCCGTTGGTCGGTGGTTAGGCCTGCCGGCCGCGATCTCGTTCACTATTCAAGACCCTTGGCATGGTCCCAGGCTTTCGACCACATCCGCAGCGCTTTCTGGTCGAGCGCTTTCGGCAGATGCAAGCGCTTCTGGGCTTCCTCCGAGGGATAGAGATTGGGGTCGGCGCGCAATGCCTCGTCGAGCAGTGGAAGGGCCGCCTTGTTCGCGGTCGAGAAGCCGGTATCCGTGGCGGCTGAGGCGGCGATTTCCGGGCGCAACACAAAGTCGATGAAGGCGTGCGCGGCTTCCGGGTGCGGGGCGTCGCTCGGTATCGCCAATATGTCGGCCCACACCAGATTGCCTTCCTTCGACAGGCGATAGGTGATGGAGTACGGGCGCTTTGCTTCCTTGGCCCTGATGTCGGCGATGTGCATGTCGCCGGAAAAGCCGAGCGACAGGCAGGCATCGCCTTGGGCGAGGTCGTTGATGTAGCTGGAACTGTGGAACTTGCGCACGTAGGGGCGGACCTTCGCGACCACGTCCACCGCCTTCTGCAACTCGTCGGGATTGGTGGTGTCCGGGTCGAGGCCGAGATAGATCAGAGCCAGGCCCAGCACCTGCTCGGCGTCGTCGAGCATGGTGATGCCGCACGGTGCGAATTTGGCGGCTATTTCAGGGTCGAAAAGCATGCGCAGCGAGTCGACCGGGGCATCGGGCATGATCGCGCGGATCTTCTCGACGTTGTAGCCGACACCGGTCGTTCCCCACATCCAGGGCACGCCGTGCGCGCCGCCCTTGTCGACCTCGTCGAGGCGGGCGGCGACGGCGGGGTCGAGATTGCCGAGGTTGGAGAGGCGGCTCTTGTCGAGAGCCGCCCAGACGCCTGTCGGCAGCTCGCGCTGCAGATGCGGCGCGAGATTGATGGTGACGAGGTCGTAACCCGAGCCGCCGGTGAGCAGTTTGGTTTCGACCATGTCGTTGGAATCGAACATGTCATAGGTGACCTTGATGCCGGTCTGCGCCTCGAATTTTTCGATGCTGCCAGGCCCGAAATAGGACTCCCAGGAATAGAGATGCAGGATCTTTTCCTCGGCCTGGGCCGAGGTCGCAAAAAGGCATGCCGCGGCGAGCGCGAGCCAATGTTTCATCATGTCCTCCGTTGGTGGCCCCGGGCGGGGCTGTTCAGTCAGGCTGCATTTTTGGCAAGCAGGCGATCCGGCGTCGGCTCCAGCAGCACACCGTAGAGATCGGGACGCCGGTCGCGGAACACGCCCCAGCTGCGCCTCGCGGCGGCGATCTCGTCGAGGTCGAGTGCCGCCGTGATCACGCCGTCGCTGACGCGGTCGGCTTCTGCCAGCTTGGCGCCGGTGTGGTCGGCAATGAAGGATGAGCCGTAGAAGACGATCTCGTTGGCTTCGCCCGTCTCGACGCCGACCCGGTTGGCGGCGATCACCGGGGTCAGATTGGCTCCGGCGTGGCCCTGCATCACGCGCTGCCAATGGTCGCGGGAATCCCAGCCGCGAAAGGATGGTTCCGAACCGATGGCGGTGGGATAGATCAGCACCTCGGCGCCTATCAGCACCATGGCGCGGGCGGCTTCGGGAAACCACTGATCCCAGCAGATGCCGGCACCGATCTTGCCGGCGGCGGTTTCGAAGACGCGGAAGCCGGTGTCGCCGTCGGCGAAATAGAGTTTTTCCGAATAGCCCGGACTGTTCGGAATATGGCTCTTGCGGTAGTGGCCGAGCACCGTGCCATCGGCGTCGATCATGACCAGCGTGTTGTACAATCTCGAGCCGTCGCGCTCGAACAGCGAGACCGGCAGGACGACGCCTGTCTCCCGCGCCAGCGCCGCCATGCGCGCGATGGTCTTGTGTCCTTCAAGGGGGAGGGCGCGGATGGTATGGCTGATATCCTCATCCATGCAGAAGTAGACGCCTTCGAACAGTTCCTGCAGCACGACAAGCCCGGCGCCGCGCCTTGCGGCTTCGCGGACATGGTTTTCGAGCTTGTCGAGATTGCTTTCGACCTCATCGGTGCAGGAGATCTGGACAGCGGCGGCGATCAGTTGGCGCATGGGTCACCTCACCTGGGTTGTTGTTGTGTGACGCAGTGGATGCCGCCGCCATTCTCGTAGATGCGGTCCATGTCGAGCTCGACGATGCGGCGGTCCGGGTGCAGCCGGCCAAGCGTTTCCTTGGCCAGGGTATCGGCCTTTCTGTCGCCGAACTGCGGCGTGTAGAGCGCGCCGTTGCCGATGTAGTAGTTGGCATAGCTGGTCAGGAAGTCGTCGCTTGTCGAGCGCACGTCGGTGGCGGCTGGGATGGACACCACCTCGAAGCTCCGCCCGCGCGCATCCCTGGACTTCGCCAGGATGGCAAGCGCTTCGGCATGGGCGCGGCCCCATTCGGAGGTGTCGCCGGGAAAGCTGCTGGCGATTAGCAGGCCCGGTTTGACGAAACGGAGCGAGCCATCGATATGGCCATCGGTGATGTCGAGGCCGCGCACGCCGGGAACCCAGATCACCGTCTCGACGCCGAGTATCGACTTCAGATGCCGCTCGATATCGGCGCGGGAGAAACCTGGATTGCGGTTGTCGTTGACCCAGCAGCTTTCGGCCAGCAGCAAGGTTCCGTCGCCGTCATATTCGATGCCGCCGCCCTCGCCACGGATCGCGGCGCGATGGCGGGTCACATTGAGGTGTTGCGCGACCCTGGCGGCGATCCCGGCATCGCTGGCATGCGCCTGCTTGTCGCCCCAGCCGTTGAAGCCGAAGTCCACGGCGGCGATGGCGCCGTTGTCGGCGCGCACGAACACCGGGCCGGAATCGCGCATCCACATGTCGTCGGTCGCGATATCGACGAGTTGGACCTTTGGACCGCACAACCTTGCCGCCAGTTCATGTTCGGCTGCAGGGGCAGCCATCGTCACCGGCTCGTTCTCGGCGATCGCCGCGGCCAACCGGCCCAGCGTTTCCTGCACGCTCTCGTAATAGGCTCCCGGTCCGCCATAGACGGCCGGCGTGCTCGGCCAGGCCATCCAGGTCCCGGCATGCGGCTCTGCCTCCGAAGGCACGGTGACCTTCCAGCTTTCGGCCCTGGCTGCGGTGATCGCAATCTCAGGCATGAGTGCCCACCCTGCCGTTGCCATGATGATTTGACGTCGTGTCCATCTCATCACACCGGCTGTTCCTGGGTGATGCAATGGATGGCGCCGCCTGCCGGCACGACGGCGCCGACATCGACGGTGACGATGCGGCGATCGGGGAAGGCGCGGGCAATCGCAGCCTTGGCTTCCTCACCTGACGGGCGCCCGAACCCAGGCATGACGACGCCGCCATTGGCGAGCGCGAAATTGATGTAGGAGCGGGCAAAGACAGCACTGGTCGCCTCGACGTCATAGGCTTCGGGGATAGGAATGACTTCGAAATTGCGGCCGTGCGCGTCGGTCTGGCTGGCAAGTGCGGCAAGATTGTCGGCAAGGATGCGACCGTGCAGGTCGGACGGGTCGGGATTGAATTCGAACATCACCACGCCGGGCCTGACGAAGCAGCACATGCCGTCGACGTGGCCGTCGGTCTCCAGATCCAGCGGATCGCCGGGCAGCCATACAACCTTTTTCAGGCCGAGCATGCGTATGAGCTCCTTCTCCACCCAGGCTTTGGAGATGCCGGGGTTGCGGTTGGAATGGAGCAGGCTGGTTTCGGTCGCGATCAGCGTGCCTTGGCCATCGGTCGTCAGCGAGCCGCCTTCGCAATGCAGGAAGGAGCGCAGGATGGATGCGTCCTCGCGAGCCAGCAACCGCTCGGCCAGCGCGTTGTCCTGATCATAGGGTTCATGCTTGCGGCCCCAGGCATTGAAGCGCCAGGACACGCCGGCCAGGCTCCCATCGGCCAGTTTCAGGAAGGTCGGGCCGGAATCGCGGATCCAGCAATCGTCGATCGGAATTTCGACCAGCTCGATCCGCGTTCCAAGCTGGGCACGAGCGCCGCTGGCATGATCAGGATGCGCCACCATGGTGACAGGCTCGAACTCAGCGATGGCGTGGGCGACATCGACGTAGGCCTCTTGCATGGCGGGCAAGGTGGCGCCGTACATGTCGCGCCTATGCGGCCAGGCCATCCATGTCCTGGCATGCGGCTCGAACTCCGCCGGACGGCGGATCTTCAAATGCTGCGCCGGCCATTCGATGGCGTTCATCAAACTCTCCATTCATGTATCGAACTCATTGTTAATCGACGCCAGCCGCCGTACAACTGAGAAGGTTTCCTGACTTCAGTGAATGGAATTCATGAATGGTGAAGTTCCGGCATATTCCGCCGACGCAGTTCCTGAAAGGGTTCGAGGCCGCCTCGCGCCTGGAAAGCTTCAGCCGCGCCGCTGAAGAGCTCGGCCTCTCCCAGTCGGCGATCAGCCACCAGATGCGCTTGCTCGAAGGCCATATCGGCCAGCCTCTGTTCATGCGCTTCGGCCGCGAGGTGCGGCTGACGGATGCCGGACGCGATTATCAGCGCACCGTGCGCCGCTGCCTCGAAATGATGGAGGAGGGCTACCGGCGGCTGGAACCCTATAGAAAACCCGGCAGCGTCGTGATCTACGCGCCGCGCGATTTCAGCCGGCGCTGGCTGCTGCATCGCCTGCCGGCTTTGCGGGCGGCGGTTCCGGCCTGTGAACCATGGCTCGACACCAGCGGCACGCCTGTCGATTTCGAGACCATGGAGCTCGATCTGGCCATCGTCTACGCGGATGCGCCTCCTGAAGGCTGCGAAAGCTTGCTGATCGCCAGGGATTTTCTGTCACCCGTTGCGGCGAAGGATCTGGCCAGGACGCTGCGCACACCCGCCGACCTGCTTGGCGCTTCGCTCATCCATGACGAGCGCCCGACTGGCTGGGCGGACTGGTTGCGCAGTGTCGGTATGGAGCCGAACGGCACCTGGCACGGAACCAATTTCAGCGACAGCGACCTGGCGCTCGCGGCCGCCGAACAAGGCCAGGGCGTGGCGCTGGGCAGCCTGACTTTGGCGGCAGAGGCGATCGCTTCGGGGAGCCTCGTGCAGCCATACGAGCATGTCCTTGATGCGGGGCGCGGATGGTATGCGATTTCCACGCAGGATCGGTTGCGGGATGTCGATGTGCGGGGGGCATGGGAGTGGTTGCGCAAGCAGGCGCTGATGGTTCCTCCGCAGTCTCGTCCATGACCAAATGTGGTCCGGAATGAAGCTGATCGGCTCGTCGCTGCGGTGGAAGTTCAGGCCGTGCCGAAATCGAGGCGATGGCGGCTCGCTCGCTGCATCGTGACAGCACCACGGTTGCGGAACTGCGTCGCAAGATGCGAATTTGGATGGTACCGGATTTTGCGAGGACGCCATGATGCCCACATGCAGGACTATGCTTTGCACGGCAGCGATGGTGATTGCCGCTACAAGTTTCGCCAACGCTCGGCCTGACACGCGCAAAATGACGTGTGCGCAGACCGAGGCCCTGATTCAGCGCCAACATGCCGCTGTGCTGAGCACCGGACCGAACACCTATGATCGCTATGTCCGCCAGTTCGGCAATGAGTGCGATCGTCCTTACGTGCCGATGGTTGACCATGTTCCGGCCAGTGACGGCCAGTGCATGGTGTACCGGTGCGAAGAGCCGGCACCGATGGTTCCGGATTGATCCAAGGCCAGTGCGGGTTTCTCGGCTCTCACGGAATCTCAGAAACTGGCCGAAGCCATTTACTTGACCTTTTGGATCTCCGGGCCCGGCGTCTGATCGGGCGTTCCTTCGCCGTTTGGCGGAACGGGTTTATCTTCAACGTGTACGGCCAGCATGACTGCCAGACCGGTTATGGCCGCATACATTGGCAATCGGCAGTCTCCTGACCGCTGGAATGAGCGGATGGGACCTCAACGGATGTCCGCATCACCAAGGGTCAGTTCCGGTGCGGTAGCGATGCCGGTGTCACGGTGCCGGCCCTGCCGCTCCCGAGGGCGTAACGAAAGGGGCCGGCGCGACAAACACCAGCCCCTTCTAGACCGATAACAGATGATGGTCGCTAACCTCTAAGAATGAGACCATCCGCTATCGCAAGGCGCCTTGCTTTGAGAGGCGCGTTATCGAAGACTAGCAAGTGCCGCCGGCAGTACCTGTTGCGGAAAGACCCTTGGTGTTCAGCTTCGCGCAAAGGCCAGTAAACTGGCTGCCGACCCATCCGCCGATGGCGATAACCGCAACGATCGATGCTGCGGCAATGATGCCGATCAGGATTGAGTATTCGACCATAGCGGCGCCGTTTTCGTCATCGCGGAACTGCTTCATCATATTACGCATGTAATTACCCCTTTTGTTGACTTCGAACCCCCGGAGTTGCCGGCAATTGATGCCCCCAAAGCCACCCGGTCGATGATTATTAGCCTTTGCTTATATGGTTATGTCAAAGGGATTTAACGGAAAGTTAACCGCGAAGACTTGCCGCGTTGCTGGGTTAGAACGGTAAGGGTATGATTTTGCGACACATATTAGCGACTTAACCATAGAGGCAAGCCGAGGCGACAGGAGGCCAAAAGGCGACCATGGTCTATGGCTATCGATATAACCCGCTATTTCAGCGAGGTGCGGGCGTGCGCGACAGCGACTTGATAGCGCGCCCTGGCAAGGGTTTCACGTCCGTGGGAGGAACCACTGCGCATCTGCTGTGCCAAGCGACGGACGAATGCTTCCAATCAGCGCTTGAGTCCATATGTGAGAGGTCGCTAAACTGCCGCGAATGAAGGCTCAACATTAAGGCAGGGCGATGAAAATACTTCGACCGCGCCCTAAGCCGAAGAAGGCTTACCCGAACAGCGATCGGTTCGAAGAGGACGGAAGGCGCATTTACAGCGCCTATGCTCCGGCGGACACAAAGAAGCCCGTCAATCGGCGCAAACGGCAGCGCCGCCTCATGCTGATAGCTGGGGCATCAATCGCAGCGGTAGTCAGCGCTTTGGTTTACCTGATCGGGGCTGGCTAACCGGCGATCGCCATCCCGATGCCGACGCCAACGGCTTAAGGGCTCGTCTGGTCACGCTGCTGCACAGCCGTTCTAGAGCAGTTCACCGTTTCACGGAAACGATGAACTGCTCTAACTCTTTGTTTTCACACAATTCCGGACGGAAAACCGATCGCACTTTTCCTGGAATTGCTCTAGTTGCCGCAATCCTTTATCGCTTTTGCAAAGGCCTCCAGAGACAGCCCATACTCGCGAAGTGCGGACTCGGCACCAATTCTGGCATCTTCCAGATCGGCCGCCTCATCTCTAGCGCTTGCAGGCATCATCGGCACTGCTTCATGGAAAGCTTCACCCTTGACGACTCTGACAGTGGATCGCAGTTGCAGAGCTGCCGCGCCGGCAGAATCGCTTAGGGCATTGCAACCTGTCACGGACATCTCAGCGGCAGCGGGGTTTGAGATCAGCAGGAAAGCCAGAGCAAGGCGTCTCATCGATAGAGCTGCGCCTCGTTGCGAAAAGCTTTGTCGACAAGGGTGTTGTTGGCGAAACCGCCGTCGACGTCTACGATCTCAAGGCTAATGGGCTTTTCGTTTGCTGAACTGTCCTCATCGTCCTTGCTGTTGTCCTGCTTCTGGATTGGCGTGTTGATGAAAACGCTTGCATACCCGTCAGGCTTGATTTGGACGTGGCCGTTTAGCTTCGCTTGGTTGGCGATGCAGTTGACGATTGCCATGTTGAGCAGCCGGCGGTCAGGATCTAGCGTTGGTGTGTCCCCCTTGAAGCAGGCCGTCTCTCCAGATTCCTTTGTCGGCGCCTTCGACTTGTCCTTGTAGGATCCGTTCGAGAGCTCGTATTTGTAGACGTCATATCGGGAAGCTGGAGCGGTTTTGGTGCCTGTCGGGTTGGTGGCGCTCGGGACGTTGGGATAAGTCCCTCCGTGGTTGATCTGCCAATAGTTCGTCCAAAAGCCTTGAGAACCGATCGCGTCGGACATGCCTTTCGCGTCGACATAGTTGGTTCCTGGCGGCAGGGGCAGCGCTGTGTTGTCAGTGACCGGGTCATACTTGCTGCAGCCGTTTTTCTGACCCTTTCGGACATTCATCGCAGGGCGATAATTGAAGTCCTTATTGTACTTGTTCAGCGAGCCGCTATAGAGATCGAACCGGACATTGAGGCCGGTATTGACTTGGCCAAGCGTGACGCCCGTCTTCGTCGTGAGAGCATCGCGGTTGTAGCAGGTGCCGGAGTTTCCGATGGCGATAGCATCGCGCAGCGAGCTCAGATTGTTGTCGATCAGTCCGAAATTGCCTGGGCCGGGGTTGGAATCGACCTTGAGGACGCGGAACTCACGGGCGTAGGTGTCTCCCGAGGCAAAGGACTGCTGGATCGTCTTGCTGGTCAGCGGGTCAGTCGTCTCGAACGGGTTGCACATGAATAGCGGGACGGTTTCGCATATCGACTGAACGAAACCGGCCACCGCCTGGGGCCGGATGTCCATCGTGTCAGTGCTGCCGATGAGGCTTGCCGGGAAGATGGTTGCGAATGCCCCGGCACCCTTCGCCACGCCGGATGCATTTATCGTCACTTCGGCGAAAGACACCACTTTAGGATCGGTGCTGGCCCAGTTCACGCTGTTGGCATCGACGCCTGCTGCGGTCAATGTCGTCTCGTCACTGGCCGGTATTCCGGTCAAATACGTGACGGTCACGTCTGCTGGAACGAGTGTATGACCGGCCACGTCCGAATACAGGGTCTGGTTGGCAATAAGGGTCGTCACTGCGCGGTTGGCCCGCGTGATCGAATCCGATCTGCCATCCAGTTCCGCGGCAGCGGCCAGAGCGATGGCGTCGATACCCTTCTGGAGCTGTTGTTGAAGCCCTGTAGCGCGGCTCATGTCGAAGGCCAGCAAAGAAAAGCCTATGAGAACCGGCAGCATAATTGCAACCAGCAGCATCGCGATACCGCGCTGATCATTCCAGAATTCGCGCAAGATCCTACGCATAGCATATTCCCCAAGCCATGCCGCAAATAGTTCCCCGTTAAACGATAATAAGCTCCCTTTGCCATCCCTGCAAGGCGCCGTTCAGCTCAGTGTTATTGCACGTCACTGCGGTATAACCCGATATATATTTTTCACCCTGTCCCGGTAATTGATCTCTGATCGATCGGAATTTTTCGACAGTACGTGGAACGAGTGCAAAAACGCTGCCTGGAGGCCACAGCGAGCCACCTGGAGACGCATGGGCCGCATACGGTCTGAACAGCGCCCAAGGGTGAACGCGCGCTGGCGGCGTCTTATTTCCTTGGGCGAAATTGTAGGGCCGTCGCCTCGGTCTCTGCCTCCAGCGGCTCATAGAGCGTCTTCCCGACGAAGAGAGAAACGGTTGACAGCTTTCGAACTTAAGCGCCGAGTCCCCCCGCGAATTAATCGTACTACTGCTCAAAGGGAGGACCGCACATGGAACACCTTAATCGCAGATCAGCCCTTAAATTTGGTCTCGCAGCGACTGCCGCGACACCCGCTTTTGTATTGGCAGCGCCGGCGGGGGCGGCAGCTCCCACCTATAGCGCCACAGATGGCATGGATATGGGGCATGGGCGACGGATGGTGGAGGTCGGGGAGCAGGAATCGCAGATCAGTGCTTACAAGAGCATCAAGATAATCGATGTGATCTATCAACCTGGAGCTTCCGATCCAGACGACCAGCCTATGATGGACATGGACATGGTCTGTCACATCATTGCCGGTGAGTTCAAAATAGAGAAGAAAGGTATTCCAGCATATACCGTCAAGGACGGCGGCATCTACAGCTGCGGCAAGGGAAAGTCGGACAAAGCCACCAACATCAGCAACGTGGTTGGCATCCATCGAATTGCACTCTTGATCCCAGCTTAAGGTCTGCAACAGGGCATTCGCCACGGTGGCGACTTTGTTGCCGAGCCGTCCGCGTGGCAGTGGCACGCGGCCAAACGGCGGGCGTTATGGTTGGCCCGCTGCTTCGGTGGCTGGCTTTTCTTTGCTGGCGTTCATGGACGTTCGCGGGCGTTTATTCGCCCCATATTCGATGTGTCAATCAACAAACCAGCCAAGTGCTTGAAAAGTCTGGTACGCCCAAGGGGAATCGAACCCCTGTTACCGCCGTGAAAGGGCGGTGTCCTAACCGCTAGACGATGGGCGCGCTCAGACGAAGCGGCTTATACTCACGTTGAGCATAACCGGCAACCCGTCAGTTGACGCCTTGGACAACTTTTTTGCGGGCTATGGAAACACGGGTGTTTCGTCACGGCTGCACGGCTGATCATTAGCGGCGATATCCATCGCTTCGTCATTCTAGGGCGGAGCAAGGAGCGAAGCGACGCGGCGCAGACCCTGGAATCCATGCCGCGACTTTTGAACGCCGCAGCGGTGCAGAATTCTGTTCCGCTGCGCGCGTCGGCCAGGGGCGCGGCATGGATCCTCGGGTCTTCGCGACGGAGCTTCGCTCCTGCTACGCCCGTGGATGACGAAGTCGGGGATGCTTCGGCTAAACTCAGCAGGCGGGAGCGATATCAGCGAACGGTTCCTGGCTGCTAAAAGGGCTCATGCGCGTGCACGCCGTTAGCCGTCGCCACCACCATCACCACCGCCGCTGCGCCGGCGGCAGCGCCAGTTCCAGTCGCGCTCGGGGCCGACGTCGACGTGGACCGATTCGGTGTGGCAGTAGGTGCCGACGCCGCCGCGGCCGGGCATGGTCCTGATGTAGCTCGCCAGCTCCCATTTGGAGACGCCGGGCACCTGAATGTCGGCGGCGGCGCAGTACATGTGCAGCGAATTCTTGGCGCCGTTGGCGCGGCGGTTGCGGGCCGGGTCGCGATAGCCCGAGGTGACCACCATCTTGCGGCCGTAGTGGCCTTCGATCGTCTTCAGCACGCGCACCAGCGACGGCTTCAGGCAGGCGACGTCGACGGTCTCGTTCTGCTTCAGCAGCCCGTTGGGCGCGAGCCGAGCCATGCCGGCGGCGGACGCAACCTGATAGCTGCCGCCGATTGGACCCTCGTCCTCATTGAGGTCGACGTCGCTTTCGTCGTCGAGGCCGGATTTGCGCTTGATCTCAAACAGCGCCGTCTGGCGCACGCCGGGCAGAGCATCGCCGCCCGTGATGTGGCCGGCTTCGTCACCGGTCGAGGCCAATTGTATCGGCTTTGCCGTGGAGTCGGCCGAGGCCAGCGTGATGATCGGCTTTGCCGCCGCTGCCGGCTTGGCTTGCGCGGCCGGCTGTTCGCCCGACCTGGTGTTGACCAGGGGCGCGGGCGTTGCCGAAGCGGGCGTGGCGCCAAACATCGAGGCCAAGAAGCCTTTTTTCTTCGGCGCCTCGGCTTGCGGCGCCTCGCCTGATGTCACATAGACCGGATTGTTCATCACCGGTGCCGCGGCCGGCTTCGGCGTCGTCACGGTGGCATCGGCGGCGGCGATCTTCTGGGCGACCGGGTCGGTCTGCTGCGCCGTCTGGACCGGCTGCTGCAAGGCCTGCGGCGTTTGTCCCACTATCGTCTCAGCCCCGGCTGGCGTTGTCAGCGGAAAGGCGGCCTGGGGTTTGGCCATCGGCACGTAGGCGACTTTTTCGGGCAGCGCCGTATCGCTTGCCGTCATCACGGTCGTCTGCTCGGTCGCCGTCTGCGACGACGAATCGGCGGTCATGACCGGCTTGCCGGTGGCGGCCGCATTGATGTTCGAGGCAGAGGCATTGTAGCCGGGCATGCCGACCGACATTGTCGGGTCGCCGGCCGAGGTGCAGGAGGCCAGGAGCACGGAGCAGAGCGCTGCCACGATGGCGCGGCGTTCTCCCTTTGCGAGGCTCCATCCTGCTGATTTCAAAGTCAAATTCCCCCTCGATGTCCGGTCGGTATGTCCTTGACGCAGAACCAAGATGTGCGTCGAGGTGACCGTTGTCTCCGATCCGGAAACGAGACCTGTGTCAAATCCGCAAGCCTGAAAGTATTTTTGCAGTGATTGCCGAATTACGGCTGCTTGATGGTTGACGACACCATTTCGCCCGCTTTTACCGGGCCGTCAACTCACCACACATTACAATCCGTTACACACGCACCTTCACATAGCTGCCGGGAGCATCCCCCAAGGTTTTCATATGCTTGCCGGGTTTGCGGGCAGGCACGCGGGTGTTGTCCTTGGCCTCGATCCAGCTTTGCCAGTGCGGCCACCACGAGCCCGGATGGTCGGTTGCGCTGGCTATCCACTGGTTGAAATCGCCTGTTGGCGTGCCGCCGGTCCAGTATTGGTATTTGTTGGATGCGGGCGGATTGACGACGCCGGCGATGTGGCCGGATCCGGCCATCACATAGTCGACCTTGCCGCCGAAATATTTCGAACCGAGGAAGACGGACAGCGCCGGCGCGATGTGATCTTCCTTCGAGGCGAGGTTGTAGACCGGGATGGTGATGTCGCCCAGCGAGACTGTGTGGCCGGCGAGTTCCATCGTGCCCTGCGAGAGCGTGTTATCGAGATAGCAGTTGCGCAGGTAGAAAGAGTGGTTGGCGGCAGCCATGCGGGTCGAATCGGCGTTCCAGTAGAGCAGGTCGAAGGGCAGGGGATCCTTGCCGCGCATGTAGTTGTTGATGACATACGGCCAGATCAAGTCGCCGGAGCGCAACATGTTGAAGGCTGTCGCCATCTTGGTGCCGTCGAGATAGCCCTTCTCGTTCATCGACTTTTCCACCGCCGCGACCTGGTCCTCGTCGACGAACACTTTCAGGTCGCCGGCATAGGTGAAGTCGACTTGCGTGGTGAAGAAGGTCGCCGACTTGATGCGGTCGTCGCCCTCCTGCGCCATCAGCGCCAGTGCCGCCGCCAAAAGCGTGCCGCCGACGCAATAACCGATCGCGTTGACGTCGCGTTCACCGGTGGCCCTCTCGATCGTGTCGAGGCCGTATTGCAGGCCCTCGCGGATATAGGCCTCCCAACCCTTGGCGCCGTGGCGTTCATCCGGATTGATCCAGGAGATGACGAAGACGGTGTGGCCTTGCTCAATCGCCCAGCGGATGAAGGATTTCTGCGGGTTGAGGTCGAGTATGTAGAACTTGTTGATCCAGGGCGGGCAGATAAGCAGCGGCCGCTTCAGCACGGTCTCGGTGGAGGGATCATACTGGATGATCTCGGCGACATCGCTGCGGCCGACCACCTTGCCGGGCGTGGTGGCGATGTTCCTGCCGATCTCGAAGGGCGAATAGTCGGCCTGGCGCATTTTCAGGTCGCCCTTGCCGGCGGCGATGTCCTCGGCCAGCATCTTCATGCCGCGCACCAGGTTCTCGCCGTTCGACGCGACGGTTTCGCGGAACAGTTCCGGATTGGTCAAGATGAAATTCGACGGCGAGATGGCGTTGGACACCTGCTTGACGTAGAAGCTCGCCTTGTGCCGGGTGTGCTCGTCCAGACCTTCGGCGTGATCGACCAGTTCGGACGCCCAGCGCGAGGTGACGAGATAGGCCTGCTTGAGGAAATCGAAGAAGGCATTGCGGCCCCATTCCGGATCCTGGAAGCGCTTGTCGCCGCGCTCCGGCTTGACCGCGACATCCTGACCTTCGGCGTTGGGACTGACGCGCTGGATGGCGTTCGCCCACACGGTCATATAGCCGGCGAACAGCCGCGTCTGCGCTTCCAGCGCGCGCTGCGGGTCGGCAAGCCAGTATTCGCTGAGCTTGGAGAAGGTCTTGACCATGTCGACGACCGGCTCGGCGACGTGGTCGCGCACTTCGCCGCGTTCGCGCGGTTCGGCCCAGGCGGACGCCGCCTTGCCGGCCTGCTCGACCATGCGCGCCATATTCAACGCGAAACGTTCCGGGTCCTTAACCAGATATTGCTCGACGGTCGAAGGCTCGTCATCTTCCGTTTTGCCCGAATCGGGTGTTTTGGACATGGTTCGCGGGGTTCCTCCCGAAGCGTTTTCTTGACATATTAACATGGGACATCCGACAGGGTCCAATCTCGCTCTACCTCGGCTGCCAAGGAAACAATATGACGATTAATATTGGCGAGACTGTTTTTTTTGGCGCCGCACGGTTTTCCCGCATCGGCGCGGCGATTGTTCTGCTGGGGATTGCCGGGTGTTCGAGCAGCAATACCAGCGGGCCGACGCCTATCGCCGTGGACGCGGGGCCGAAGGATACCGGCTCGTTTCCGAACCTTAACATAAAACCGCAAGTGGCCGCGCCGCAGTTCACCGCGGCCGAGAGCAAGGCCAAGCTCGCCGAACTCCAGGCCGAAAAGAACGCGCAGGGCGCCAAACGCGGTGGTGGCGCTGCCAGCAATCAGGCGGCGCTGACGGATCTGGCCAAGAAGCATGGCCCGCAGACGCTGAAGCAGATCGAAGGCAAATGCGACCCCGCCCTCGACCCTACCTGCAAATGAGTATATAGCGCGCGCCCAACACTCCTTTTGCTGTCTGGAACTGCCATGGAAGAGTTTCACAAGGTCCGCCGGCTTCCGCCTTACGTGTTCGAGCAGGTCAACCGGCTCAAGGCCAGCGCCCGTTCGCGCGGCGCCGACATCATCGACCTCGGCATGGGCAATCCGGACCTGCCGACGCCCAAGGCCATCGTCGACAAATTGTGCGAAGTGGTGCGCGATCCGCGCACGCATCGCTATTCCTCCTCGCGCGGCATTCCGGGCCTGCGCCGCGCGCAGGCCGCTTACTACGCCCGCCGCTTCGGCGTGAAGCTCAACCCCGACACGCAAGTGGTGGCCACGCTTGGCTCGAAGGAAGGCTTCGCCAACATGGCGCAGGCGATCACCGCGCCGGGCGACGTGATCCTTTGCCCGAACCCGACCTATCCGATCCATGCTTTCGGCTTCATCATGTCGGGCGGCGTCATCCGTTCGCTGCAGGTCGAGCCTGATGATGGTTTCATCCCGGCGCTGGAACGCGGTGTTCGTCACTCGATCCCGAAGCCGCTGGCGCTGATCCTCAACTATCCGTCGAACCCGACGGCTCTGGTCGCTTCGCTCGATTTCTACAAGGACGTGGTGGCGTTCGCGAAGAAGAACGACATCATCATCCTGTCGGACCTTGCCTATTCCGAAATCTATTTCGACGGCAATCCGCCACCTTCGGTGCTGCAGGTGCCAGGCGCCATCGATGTCTGCGTCGAGTTCACCTCGATGTCGAAGACCTTCTCCATGCCCGGCTGGCGCATGGGTTTCGCGGTCGGCAATGAGCGGCTGATCTCGGCGCTGACCCGGGTGAAATCCTATCTCGACTACGGCGCCTTCACACCGATCCAGGTGGCGGCGGCGCATGCGCTGAATGGCGACGGCGCCGATATCGCCGAGGTGCGCGACATCTACCACAAGCGCCGCGACGTGATGGTCGATGCCTTCGGCCGCGCC
Organism: Mesorhizobium sp. P3_A8; assembly: GCF_056402995.1. Taxonomy (NCBI): domain Bacteria; kingdom Pseudomonadati; phylum Pseudomonadota; class Alphaproteobacteria; order Hyphomicrobiales; family Phyllobacteriaceae; genus Mesorhizobium; species Mesorhizobium sp. P3_A8. The sequence continues at coordinate 274,006 of NZ_JBFUGI010000009.1, forward strand.
GGCTGGACCATTCCGGCCCCTGCGGCCTCGATGTTCGCCTGGGCGCCGATCCCCGAGCCGTTCAAGCATCTCGGCTCGCTCGAATTCTCCAAGCTGCTCATAGAGCATGCCGACGTGGCGGTGGCGCCCGGTGTCGGCTTCGGCGAACATGGCGATGATTTCGTGCGCGTGGCGCTGGTGGAGAATGAGCACCGGATCCGCCAGGCGGCGCGCAACATCAAGCGCTTCCTGTCGACCAGCGCCAAGCAGCCCAACAATGTGGTGCCGCTGTCCGCCCACCGGTAAGCAAAAATTCGATCTGATTTGAGGGACGTCGCCTTCCATGGCTGAAGCATTGCGTGTTGGAATTGCCGGTCTTGGCACGGTCGGTGCGTCGGTGGCGCGCGTGCTGCGCGACAAGGCGGCTGAGCTGACCCGGCAATGCGGGCGCGACATTGTCGTGTCAGCGGTTTCGGCGCGCGACCCGAAGCGCGACCGTGGCGTCGATGTCAGTTCGGCAAAATGGTTCGACGACCCGGTCAAGATGGCGCAGAGCGCCGATATCGACGTGTTCATCGAACTGATCGGTGGCGACGAAGGGCCGGCGCGGTTATCGGTGAAGGCGGCACTCGAAGCTGGCCGCCATGTCGTCACCGCCAACAAGGCGCTGCTCGCCAAGCATGGCGTGGCGCTGGCCGAGATCGCCGAGAAGAAGGGCGTGCTGCTCAACTACGAGGCGGCGGTGGCGGGCGGCATTCCCGTCATCAAGACGATGCGCGAGGCGATGGCCGGCAACTCGGTCACCCGCGTGTTCGGCATTCTCAACGGCACCTGCAACTACATCCTGACCCGCATGGAAGCCGAGGGCATCTCCTTCGATGCCTGCCTGAAGGACGCGCAGCGGCTGGGCTATGCCGAGGCCGATCCGACCTTCGACATCGAGGGCCACGACACGGCGCACAAGCTGTCGATCCTGACCAGCCTTGCCTTCGGCACCAAGATCGCCGCCAACGATATCTACATGGAAGGCATTTCCAACATCACCCAGGCCGACATCCGTGCGGCCGGCGATCTCGGCTACAGGATCAAGCTGCTGGGCGTTGCCCAGCGCACCGAAAGCGGCATCGAGCAGCGCGTGCATCCGACCATGGTGCCGACGGCCTCCGTCATCGCGCAGGTGCATGGCGTCACCAATGCGGTGGCGATCGAGACCGACATTCTCGGCGAACTGCTGCTCTCCGGTCCCGGCGCCGGTGGCAACGCCACCGCCTCGGCCGTCATTGGCGATGTCGCCGATATCGCCAAGAGCCGGCCCGGCTTCCAGCATGGTCCGGTCTTCGGCCGACCGGCGAAGGAGCTCAGGCCCTACAAGAAGGCGCAGATGCGCAGCCATGCCGGCGGCTATTTCATCCGGCTGACCGTGCATGATCGCATCGGCGTCTTTGCCGCAATCGCCAAGCGCATGGCCGACAACGATATTTCGCTGGAATCGATCGTCCAGCACGCGGTCAGTGGTGAGGCCGCCGTGCAGAAGACGGTGATCCTCGTCACGCACGAAACCACCGAGGCCGCCGTGCGCAAGGCCGTCGACGGCATCACCAAGGACGGTCACCTGACCGACAAGCCGCAGGTCATCCGCATCGAGCGGGCAGGGTAGCTCCGTCCCGAAGGAAGAATCCCCGCCGGCCTAGCGGTCGATCCGATTGGCGACGAGCCGCGAATAGACCGGAACGAAATCGTTGCGGCACCGTTCTCTTGGTCAGTAACCAAGGGAGCCACTTCATGGCCGATAGCAACAAGTCCGACACCCCTCACATCGACGATATCCAGAAAACGCTGGAAAAACAGATCGCTGAACTGCGCAAGGAGATCACCAAGATCAACAAGAGCATTTCGGCACGGGGCGCGGAAATGCTTGATGACGCCAGCGAACAGGCGTCGGATCTCTACGAGACGGCGTCGGCGCGTGCATCGCGGACGGCACAGCAGCTGCGCAGCCAGGCCCAGGCGGTTTCGGACGTCGCGCGCGACAATCCGGGCACGACGACCGCCGTGGTCGGCGTCATCGGCCTGCTCGGCTTTCTGGCCGGAATTGCCGTCGGCCAGTCGTTGAACAACGACACATCGCGCCGCTGGTATTGAGCGTGTCGGCCTTGAGCCGGCGTTGCCGGCTCCCGTTTCAAGAAATCATTTTTAGGAGGGCATCGTGGCTTCATCCATGCTGATCGGCATTCTGATCACATTTCTCGTCATCATTCTCGTTCTCTATCTGGTGCAGCGCCTGCCGCTCGACGCCAAGATGCGGCAGATCGTGCAGGTTATCGTCATCATCATCGGCATCATTTCGCTGCTCAAATACCTTGCGGTTTTCTAGGTCGCGAGACCCACAATTTGGTCATCTACAAGGCGGTCCGGTCGTTTGCGACCGGGCCGCAATCTTGTTGGGAATGCGCTTCAATCGATTGATATTGCTGACTTTTCGATAAAACATTCGGCAGGTCTTGCCGTTGTCATGCTCGTTTGACAAAACAGGCGCGCCTCCGGCGGGAGGCGACGTGCGAACGAGGATTTCCCGAAAATGAATGTGGCCCAGAACATTGTCGCCGGTCTTGACCGGATACTCACCATGGAACTGGTGCGCGTCACCGAACGGGCAGCTGTGGCAGCGGCCAGGCTGCGCGGCCGCGGTGATGAGAAGGCGGCCGACCAGGTCGCTGTCGACGCCATGCGTCAGGAACTCAACCGTCTTGCCATCAAGGGCACGGTGGTGATCGGCGAAGGCGAGCGCGATGAGGCGCCGATGCTCTATATCGGCGAGGAGGTCGGCACTGGCAAAGGACCCGCCGTCGATATCGCGCTCGATCCGCTCGAAGGCACGACGATCTGCGCCAAGAACCTGCCCAACGCGCTGGCCGTCATCGCCATCGCCGAGAAGGGCAGCCTGCTGTTCGCACCCGACGTCTATATGGACAAGATCGCCATTGGTCCGGGCTATGCCGAAGGCGTCATCGACATCGATGCCTCGCCAGCCGAGAACATCGCCAGCCTGGCGCGGGCCAAGGGCGTCGCGGTGACTGATATCACCACCTGCATCCTCGACCGGCCGCGTCACGCCAAGCTGATCGAGGCGGTGCGCGCCACGGGCGCCGCGATCCGGCTGATCGGCGACGGCGACGTCGCGGGCGTTATCCACACCACCGACCCGGACGAAACCGGCATCGATCTCTATCTCGGCACCGGCGGCGCGCCGGAAGGTGTGCTTGCCGCGGCTGCACTGCGTTGCACCGGCGGCCAGATTCAGGGCCGGCTGATCCTTGATACGCCGGAAAAGGTCGCACGCGCGGCGAAGATGGGCATTTCCAATCCGAAGCGGATCTATCATGCGGAAGACATGGCGCGCGGTGACGTGCTGTTCGCCGCCACCGGCGTCACCGACGGCAACATGCTGGCCGGCGTCAAGTTCGGCCGCACCTATATCACCACGCACACGATCGTGCTGCGCTCCTCGTCACGGACCGTGCGCGAGATCAAGGCCCGGCACCAGGATCGGGATAAGTTCTAGATCAGCTTGCGAAGCCGGGCCGCAGTTGCTAGCCCTTGGCTGCATCTAAACCCTGGCCGTGCAAGGATTGACGATGAATGCGTTCGACTGGCACGCGGATCCGATTTCGCGTGCGACGCCCATCACGAAATCCTACCGCAACACCCAGAATGTGAGCCGCTTTCTCACCCGCGAATGCGGCGATACGTTCAGGTTCGACCGGTCTTTCATGGCTTGGCTCAAGGACGGCCGGGAAAAGACGATGGGGGATGCAGCCGACGAATGGATCCGGCGCCAGGCTGAAAAGCGGAAAGCGTAGTTCTTCTTGAATTTTCCCGCGATGCCCCCCGCCGCGATGCACAGTTTTGGGCGACATGCATTATCCTGCGGCCAACCATGAATTGGCAAAGCGCATGATGGGCGATAAGCGCCTCTTCCTCGATGTCAGGCAGTCGGCGACCGGTCTCTCCTGGGAGCATCGGCTGACCGAACGGCAGGACATGGTTGCGCTTGCCATCGCGCAGGGCCACGGCGTGCCCGACATCGTCGCGCGCGTTCTTGCTGGACGCGGCGTTACCGCCGACGAGACCGAGCGGTTCCTGGACCCGACGATCCGCGACCTGTTGCCGAATCCGGCCTCGCTGACCGACATGGACAAGGCCGCCACCCGCATCGCCGCGGCGGTGATGGCGCGGGAAAAGGTGGCGATCTTCGGCGACTACGATGTCGACGGCGCCGCCTCGTCGGCCTTGCTGAAGCGGTTTCTGACGCATTTCTCCATACCGTCGGAAATCTATATCCCGGACCGCATCTTCGAGGGCTACGGTCCCAATCCCGATGCCATGCGCGAACTCGTCTCGCGTGGCGCGTCGCTGATCGTCACTGTCGATTGTGGCACCAACAGCGCCGTTTCCGTCGATGCGGCCAACGAAGCCGGCGCCGATGTCGTGGTGCTCGACCACCATCAGGTGGGCGGCGCCTTGCCGGCGGCGATTGCCGTCGTCAATCCAAACCGTGACGACGATCTTTCCGGGCAGGGGCATCTGTGTGCCGCCGGTGTCGTCTTCCTCACCCTGGTGCAGACCGCAAAAATCCTGCGTGGCCTGAGTGATGTCGCGCCGCCCGACCTGCTTTCGCTGCTTGATCTCGCCGCACTTGCTACCGTTTGCGACGTGGTGCCGCTCACCGGCGTCAACCGCGCCTTCGTCGTCAAGGGCCTGCAAATGGCGCGCCAGCAGAAGAACGAAGGGCTTGCTGCGTTGGCTCGTGTTTCGCGCATCGGCGAGCCGATCAGCACCTTCCATCTCGCCTATCTGATCGGGCCGCGCATCAATGCCGGCGGGCGCATCGGCGATGCCGCCCTTGGCAGCCGGCTGCTTGCGACGGACGATCCGGTCGAGGCGCGGACCATCGCCGAGACGCTCGACCGGCTGAACCAGGAACGGCAGCAGATGGAGCAGGAGATGCTGGCCGCGGCGCGTGCCGAGGCCGATGCCGAGCTTGCCGGTGGCAACGGACCGGCGATCATCGTCACCGCCAGCAACAACTGGCATCCCGGCATTGTCGGCCTGCTCGCCTCGAGGCTGAAGGATCATGCGCGCCGGCCGGCTTTCGCCATCGCCTTCAATGCCGTGGGCATCGGTACCGGGTCGGGCCGTTCGGTGTCGGGTTTCGATCTCGGCCGATTGGTGCGCGAAGCCGCCGATGCCGGGCTGATCGTCAAGGGCGGCGGCCATGGCATGGCGGCCGGCATCACGGTTGAGCGCGCCAAGCTCGGCGAACTCAGGGCGTTTTTCGAGGAGCGGGCGGCCGCCGACGTGTTTCGGCTGCAGGACGAGGAGAGCCTGGCGATCGACGGCGCGCTTGCCGCCGAAGGCGCGACGCTTGGCCTGCTCGATGCGCTGGAAAAAGCCGGCCCCTTCGGCGCCGGCCACGTCGCGCCGGTCTTCGTGCTGCCGCGTCACCGGCTGGCCGACGCCCGGCCGGTCGGCACCAACCATATCCGCTGCGAATTGCAGTCGGACAGCGGCGGCCGCATCCAGGCGATCGCCTTTCGCGCCGTCGACACCGCACTTGGCGAATTCCTGTTCAAGAACCGGGGCAAGACCGTGCATGTCGCCGGCTCGCTGTCGGGCAATTACTGGAACGGCAACCGCACGGTGCAGTTCCGCATTGTCGATGCGGCGCGGGCGTAGAGAGTGGCTGGCTAAGCCAAAACGGTCTGCAGCCGGCTCAGTTCGCCGATCTGCGCCATCGTCGCCTGGTAGCCGAGCTGGATCGCCTCGTCGGCGCGATGGAATTCGGTGAGGCCGATATGGCTGAGCTTGGGCTGCAGCGACATGTCGGGCGGATCGCCGGCCAACCTGGCGCGCGAGATGCGGTCCTGGATGATGTTGAAGGCTTCGATCATGACACCGGTGATGCCGAGGCGTGTCTGATGCGACTGGTGCCCGGCGTCGACCTGGCCGGGGCGCGGCGCATCCTTTTCGACCATCAGTTCGCCGGCGCTGTGTTTTATCACGGCGGCGCGGCCGAACAGGTCGTAGTGAAGGTTGACCGCCACGACGAGCGGCTGTTCGTAGGCGCGGCAGACCGACACCGGAACCGGATTGACCAGCGCGCCGTCGACCAGCACGCGGCCGTTGCAATTCACCGGCTCGAACACGCCAGGCAGCGCGTAGGATGCGCGCATGGCCGTGATCAGCGAACCGCTCGACAGCCAGATCTCGTGACCGGTACGGATTTCCGATGCGACGCAGACGAACGGCTTGGGCAGGTCCTCGAAACGGATGCCCGCCACATGCTCGCGCAGACGCGCATCGAGCTTCATGCCGCCGAACAGGCCACTGCCGCGTAGATTGAGATCGAGCAGGCCGAAGATGCGCCGCTTGGTCAGGCTGCGGGCGAATTCTTCGAGCTCATCCAGTTTGCCGGCGAGATGACAACCGCCGACCAGCGCGCCGATGGAGGTGCCGGCGATCATCGAAACTTCAATGCCGGCTTCATCGAGCGCGCGCAGCACGCCGATATGGGCCCAGCCTCTCGCGCAGCCGCCACCCAGGGCCAGCGAAATGCCTGTTTTCTTTGCCGGTTTTTGCTCGGACGCGCCGCCCGACGAAGCGGGGCCGTTGGCCTCCCTTACATCCGGTCTGTTACGCAATGACGCCCACTCGAGCATCACGATCTCCCTTGTCCCAAGGCTAATATACGGACGGGCCGTATCGAAAAGATGAATCTGTGTGGTTGGTGTGAGACAGAAGGTTCAAGACGATGGTTTCCGATACGTGGTTTCCGCATCGAACAGCGGCTTGCTGCCATCGTCGGCAAGCGTCGCCTTGCCGTCAACCAGCCCCACCGTCCGATAGAAGCATGAACGCCGGCCTGTGTGACAGGTTGCGTCGTGGCCCAACACTTTTACGCGAAGCCACAATGCGTCCTGGTCGCAGTCGGTGCGCATCTCGATGACGTGCTGGAAATTACCCGAGGTTTCGCCCTTTTTCCAAAGTGCATTGCGCGAGCGCGACCAGTAGTGCGCGATGCCGGTTTCCAGCGTCAACGCCAGGGCCTGCGCATTCATATGCCCGACCATCAACAGCATGCCGTCTTCTGCATCGGTGACGACGACGGTGACAAGACCGGTGGCGTCGAAGCGCGGTGAGAACACCGCGCCTTCTTCCACGGCCTTCTTGTCTGACGAAGCTTTGGGAAATTCCAGTGCCGACATCGCGGTCTATTTTCCTGTTGACCGTGATGCCGGCAGGGGGCTTACGCCCTGCCGCCGCGCACCATGGTGACAAAACGAACCTGCTCTTCGGGCGTATCCTTGAAGACGCCGGTGAAGGTTGAGGTCAACGTGGTGGAGCCCTGCTTGCGGATGCCGCGCATGGCCATGCACATGTGCTCGGCCTCGATCATGACGGCGACGCCGCGCGGGTTGAGCACATCCTGGATGACGCCGGCGATCTGCGCGGTCAGCGCTTCCTGCGTCTGCAGGCGGTGGGCGAAGATATCGACGACGCGCGCGATCTTGGACAGCCCGACGACCTTGCCGTCAGGCAGATAGCCGACATGCGCCTTGCCGATGATCGGCACCATGTGGTGCTCGCAATGCGAATGGAACTGGATGTCCTTGACGATGACGAGATCGTCATAGCCGGCAACCTCCTCGAAGGTGCGGCCGAGTTCCTCGGCCGGGCACATGTCGTAGCCACCGAACATTTCGCGGTAGGCCTTGGCCACGCGCTTGGGCGTGTCGATCAGCCCCTCGCGGTCCGGATTGTCGCCGGTCCAGCGCAGCAACGTGTGCACGGCGGCTTCGACTTCGGCTTCGCTCGGACGGTCGGTGACCGGCTTTTCCATATAGGCGGACTGGGGCATGAGTTTCTTGATGACGGCATCCATAAAAGGCGTCTCCCGTAGTTCCTCTCCAAGGAGGAACGAGTTGAACGGACCACGACCTTTCGGTGTCGGAAACTCGCCCCGTTTCCAGCCCCGTAAGCGGCGTGAACTTCCCGGCTAGGACAGCGGCGCTCATCGCCTTGTCGTTACCGGACTGCCAGCATTATATAAGATCGTAGCGAGCGAAAGGAAGACGCAGCAGCGGCAATCGCTGTTCGCTTGGCGGCGACGGATTGGAAAAATATGATCAACGACGTCTACAATGCGAAAATTCTCGGTTTTGCCGGAAACATCGCCCGCATCGGCCGGCTCGATCATCCCGACGCGACCGCCAAGGCGCATTCCAAGCTGTGCGGTTCGACCGTTACCGTCGACCTCAAGATGGAAGACGGCGTGGTCACCGACTTCGCCCATGATGTGAAGGCCTGTGCGCTTGGCCAGGCATCGTCCTCGATCATGGCGCAGCATGTCGTCGGCGCGAGCGCCGAGGAATTGCGCGCCGTGCGCGACACCATGCTGAAGATGCTGAAGGAAAATGGCGCACCGCCGGAAGGCCGCTTTGCCGATCTCAGGTATCTCGAGCCGGTGCGCGACTACAAGGCGCGCCATGCCTCGACCATGCTGACCTTCGACGCCGTGGTTGACGCCATCGGCCAGATCGAGAAGAAGCGCGCCGAAGAAGCAGCCTGACGTTGCCATTTCACGTTCTCCCGATGCGTGGCCGCTCGCGACACCGTTCTTTCCGCGGTTTGGTGTTCGTCTGGAGTCTTGCCGGCGCGCTCTTGTCGAGCGGCAGCACGAGCCGGGCTGACGTGGCACTCATGCGCGATATCGGCGACTATCTCATGAAGGCCGTCCAGGTCTGCTGGAACATGCCTGCAAACACCCACAGCATTGCACGCGTTCAGATCAGCCTGAACAAGGACGGATCGCTCGCCGGCCCGCCAAAGATCCTCGGTCCTGTGACGCCGCCTCCGGACAAGGTTGCCGAGACCGCCGTTCGAGCGATCACGCGCTGCGCGCCGTTTCCCGGGCTGATACCCTACGCGGCCCACTATGATCTGTGGCGCGATGTCGTCCTCACATTCAACCCGGCAGAAGCCCCGCCGGCTGGGCCTTCGAAGGTGGATGTGAACGACATCGACAGATTTCTCGAAAAATACAAGAAGGCAAAGTAGCTGGAGCCAGGCTCGGGAACCGGTTCAAGCCGTTGCTTCCAGTATCCGTCTGCTTTCGGCAAATTCGCTTCTTAGCCAGTCAGCTAAAGCCGCGGCCGGTTCCGAAAGATCGCGCAAATTCCTCGCCACCAGCCAGTAGGCGCCGGACGCAACGTCGATGTCGAACGGCTTTATCAGCGCGCCGGATTCGACTTCCCCACCGATTTGCAGGAGATCGCCGAGTGCCACGCCATGTCCGAGCAAGGCGGCCTGTTTCGACAGCGAGGCGTCGGCGAGCATCGGGCCGCGGGCAGGCACGGCATCCGCCGGCACGCCGGCCGCTTCGAACCAGCGTGCCCATCCCTGGCGATTTTCCTCGTGCAAAAGTGTGTAGCGGGCAAGGTCGATCGGCTTCTCAAGGGGAGGGCCCGAGGCGAGCAGTGCTGGCGACAGAACCGGTGAATCGACGGTCGAGGCAAGCCGCTCCGCCTGACTGCGAGGCCAGGAGATGGCATGGGCGCTGAAGCGCAGGGCTAGCTCAGGCTGATCGCTGCGGAATTCGATCAGCCTAGGGTCGACTTCGAGCGAGACGTCGATGTCGGGCCGCAATTGGCGAAACCGGTTGAGCCGGGGCACCAGCCAGACGGAGGCAAGCGACGGCTCGACGCTGACCCGGACCACGGACTGCGCGGGGACAGCGACCAGTTCCGAAAGCAGCCTGTCGATGTCATCGAAACTCCTGACCAATTGGGCGAGCAGCCGGCGGCCCGCATCCGTCAGTTCGACGCGGCGGTGGTGACGTTCGAACAAGGGCTGGCGCAGGAAGGTTTCGAGCTCGCGGATCTGCCGGCTGATCGCCGCCTGCGAGACGAAAAGCTCCTCGGCGGCCCGGCTGAAGCTCAGATGCCTGCCGGCTGCCTCAAAACTCCTCAATGCCGTCAACGGCAGGCGTCCGCGTTTCATTTAGCATAATCCAGGGTTATCCGAAGTCGAAATTATACTCGTTTGAAGGCCAAGGCCAGCGGCGGTCTAATCGCGTCAAAGGAGACGCGACCATGATCCAGTTCCTGAACATTTTCGGCGATGTCATGCGGATCGCAACGTTCCAATGGCGTGACGAAAAGCACCATGCAAAGTGCTGTGAGGAGCCGGCCAGCCCCGGCCGCTGGGCGCCCCCTGTAGACAGGCCGCCGTTTCGCCGCTCCCGCCCATGGCAACACGGCGGATAGGGGGCGAGGGATTGCGTTCTGCCGACGAAGCTCACATCTATCGCGAGGAAGAACGCGACACGGAGACCGCGGTGCACGACCCGCATGGGCATGCCCACACTGCCAGACCGCCGGGGCGTGGCCGCAACTGGCCCGGCCCGTGGCGCAAGACGCCCGGCCGTCTCCTCGGCACGTCGTTCGTGCGCCTGTACCAGCTGACTTTGTCCGGCTTTGTCGGCAATTCCTGCCGGCATCTGCCGACCTGTTCGGAATACGCGCATGAGGCGATCGCCCGCCATGGCTTGTGGGCCGGCGGCTGGATGGGATTTTTCCGGGTGCTGCGCTGCGGGCCCTTCGGCACGCATGGCATCGACCTGGTGCCGGAAGCGCTTGCCGATCGCTACGTATGGTTCATGCCGTGGCGGTACTGGCGGATCGGCCGCAAGCACGCCGAAACGAAGGCATGATTGTGCCGGTCACGCCTCACGCGGCAGCGCTTGTTTACGATCCGGTAGGGTTAACACAAGCCTGCACAAAGACTGCGCATTTGAGACAAAATCGAGACAAGAGACCTCGCTAAGCCCGCTCGCGAACACCCCTTCTGGAGCGAGCATCATGCGTAACATCGACCGTCTTCCCTTTATCCTGGCTGGAATCCTGTTCCTGCTCGCCTGGCTGCTGGGGTTCCCGATGCGCGCGCAGTCGGCGCCGCTTGGGGATGTGCAGTGCACGTTGATCGCCGATGCGGCGAGCGGCAAGACGCTCTATCAGGACGGCACCTGCGACCAGCGGTTCAGCCCGGCCTCGACGTTCAAGGTGCCGCTCTCGCTGATCGGCTATGATGCCGGCATCCTGAGCGACGAGCACACGCCGAGCTGGGACTACAAACCCGAATTCAATGCGGTGAAGCGGGATCAGAAGACCGTCGATCCGGTGATCTGGGAGCGGGATTCGATTATCTGGTTCTCCCGCGAGATTACGCGACGGCTCGGTGGTGAAAAGTTTGCCGGCTACGTCTCGAAACTCGACTACGGCAACAACGACGTTTCCGGCAATCCCGGCAAGGACGACGGGCTGACCCATTCCTGGGTGAATTCCTCGCTCAAGATCACGCCGGTCGAGCAGGTCGATTTCCTGCGCAAACTGCTTGCGCGCAAGCTGCCGGTCTCGGCCAAGGCCTACGACATGACGTCAGCCATCATCCCGACATTCAAAGCCGGAGGCTGGACGGTGCAAGGCAAGACCGGCAGCACCAGGTTGGCCAACGATGCCGACAAGATCAGGGACAAGCGTTCGCTCGGCTGGTTCGTCGGCTGGGCGAAGAAGGACGGTCAGCAGATCGTCTTTGCGCGTCTCATCGTCGACACGAAGCGCACCGACGTGCCCAAGGGCTGGAGCACACGCTCCGGATTTCTGAAGGACCTGCCGCTGCTGATGAAATAATTCGGTCAGACGCTTCGGCGGGCACGGATGATGTGGCCGCCGGAATTGCTCGTGATTGCCTTCGGTGCTCCGGAAAAGCGGGCGGCAATATCGCCGCTCTCGATATCTTCGATCTCGTCGAACCCGAGATCGGTCAGGGATTCCGCCAGCTCTGTCGGAACAAAGAAGCTGATCCATGGCTCCCCGACAGAAGCGACGCGCGCGGCATGGAAGGCCAGCGCGGCCTGCCCCGCCGCATCGCGGTTCTCAGCCGGTTCGCTATAGTCGAACACGACCTCCGAGCCAGGGATGCCGGCAATCCAGGACAGCGTTTTAAAGATCGCTTCTTTCGTCAGGTAGGGCACGACCCCCAACCACATGAAGAAGCTGGGCTCGGCCTGATGCAAACCGGCCGCGGTCAGTTCCGCGGACAGGCTTTGCCGCTCGAAATCGACTGGCACGAATGTGGTGGCGGGTGGCTCGGCAAGCCCGCTATCGGCAATGCATTTGCGTTTCCAGGCTTGCGTCGCCGGGTGGTCGACTTCGAACACGCTGAGATCCGGATACGGATTGCGCAGCGAAAACGTATCGAGGCCGGCGCCAAGCACGACGAGCTGCCGGATGCCGCGCCGGACCGCCGCCGCCAGCCAGTCCTCGGCAAAGCGGGCGCGCGCGGTGACGAACAGGCGCATGCGCCGGCGGCGCTCGTCTTCCTGCTCGAGCTCTTGTGCCGTGGGTGCCGCTTCACCCAGAATCGCGATCGCGTAGGGATCGCGAAACAGCCCCGCCTGCGGTGAAAACTGATGCAGGGCTCTCATGCGTGCGACGCCAAGGGCGGTTCGGCTGGGTGTTGCGTGTTCCATGCTGGTGATTCCAGTTTATGTCGTGCATTTTCGCAAGTCTCTGCGACTGGTCTGCGACATGTGTGGTGACATTTCCTGACGGCCAGGCCAATCAGCGCTCTTTACCTGACGCAACGCTGCCTCTAAAACCTCGCCCGCTACCGGACGCCTCCGGCTTTTCCCACGACCACCCGCGCTCGTTTGCGGGACTGGATAGGAGATACAAATGCTGAATTCCGTTTCCCTGACATTTCCCGATGGCTCCGTCCGCGACTACGACGCGGCGATGACCGGTTCTGGCCTTGCCGAATCGATCTCGAAGTCGCTGGCCAAGAAGGCCGTCGCCTACGCCATCGACGGCACCGTGCGCGACCTGTCTGACCCGCTCGGCAAATCCGGCAAGGTCGAGATCATCACCCGCGACGATGCGCGCGCTCTTGAGCTTATCCGTCACGACACCGCGCACGTGCTGGCGGAAGCCGTGCAGGAGATATGGCCGGGAACGCAGGTGACCATCGGACCGGTGATCGAGAACGGATTCTATTACGACTTCGCTCGCAACGAGCCGTTCACCCCGGATGATTTTCCGGTGATCGAGAAGAAGATGCGCGAGATCATTGCGCGCAACAAGCCGTTCACCAAGGAAGTCTGGTCGCGCGACAGGGCGAAAAAGGTCTTTGCCGACAAGGGCGAGCGCTACAAGCTCGAGCTGATCGACGCCATTCCCGAGGATCAGGATCTCAAGATCTATGCGCAGGGCGACTGGTTCGACCTCTGCCGTGGCCCGCACATGGCCTCAACCGGCCAGATCGGCAATGCCTTCAAGCTGATGAAGGTGGCCGGCGCCTATTGGCGTGGCGATTCCAACAACCCGATGCTGACGCGCATCTACGGTACGGCCTGGGCCGACCAGGCGCAGCTCGATGCCTATCAGACGATGCTGGAGGAGGCCGAGAAGCGCGACCACCGCAAGGTCGGCCGCGAGATGGACCTGTTCCATTTCCAGGAAGAGGGGCCGGGCGTCGTGTTCTGGCATGCCAAGGGCTGGAAGATGTTCCAGAACCTGGTCAACTACATGCGCCGCCGCCTCGACGAGCAGGGCTACCAGGAGGTCAACGCGCCGCAGGTTCTGGACAAGAGCCTGTGGGAAACGTCAGGCCACTGGGGCTGGTATCGCGACGCCATGTTCAAGGTGACGGTCGCCGGCGACGACACCGACGACGACCGTGTCTTTGCGCTCAAGCCGATGAACTGCCCGGGCCACGTGCAGATTTTCAAGCATGGGTTGAAGTCTTATCGCGATCTGCCCGTAAAACTTGCAGAATTCGGCAATGTGCATCGCTATGAACCATCAGGCGCGCTGCACGGGCTGATGCGCGTGCGCGGCTTCACGCAGGACGATGCGCACATCTTCTGCACCGAGGAGCAGCTCGCAGCGGAATGCCTGCGCATCAACGATTTGATCCTGTCGACCTATGCCGATTTCGGTTTTGAGGAGGTCAGCGTCAAGCTGTCGACACGGCCGGACAAGCGGGTCGGCACCGATGAGGCGTGGGATCATGCCGAGGCGATCATGGGCAATGTTCTGGAGACGATCAGAACGCGGTCGGGCAACCGGATCAAGACCTCGATCAATCCCGGCGAGGGCGCCTTCTATGGGCCGAAGTTCGAGTACGTGCTGAAGGACGCCATCGGCCGCGAATGGCAGTGCGGCACGACGCAGGTCGACTTCAACCTGCCGGAACGCTTTGGCGCCTTCTACATCGGCTCGGATTCGGAGAAGAAGCAGCCCGTCATGGTCCACCGCGCCATCTGCGGTTCGATGGAGCGTTTCCTCGGCATCCTGATCGAGAACTATTCCGGCCATTTCCCACTGTGGTTCGCGCCGCTGCAGGTGGTGGTGGCGACGATCACTTCCGAGGCGGACGGCTATGCGACCGAAGTGGTGGCAAAGCTGAAGGCTGCCGGGCTTCTGGCGGAAGCCGATCTGCGCAACGAGAAGATCAACTACAAGGTCCGTGAGCACTCGCTGGCCAAGGTGCCGGTCATCCTCGTCTGCGGCAAACGCGAGGCGGAGGAACAGACGGTCAACATGCGCCGGCTCGGCTCGCGCGACCAGGAATCGCTTGGTCTTGCCGAGGCGATCGAACGGCTGACCGAGGAAGCGGTGACGCCGGACCGCAGGCGCAAACGCGCTGCCTGATTGAACAGCACTTTGGTGATGGCGGTGGAGCGATCCACCGCCATTTTCACATCCTTGTCACGCCGATCTTGTAACGAATCGCTATGCTCAAGCTGAAATTGCGCGAAAAACCATTTCCCGAACTTTCCTACGCCAATCCGCACCAGCCGGCGCTGACGCGCTGGGTCATCCATTCCATCGAAGGCCTGTCGGGGCGCGACCGTTATGCCGCGCTCTATGATTTCTGGCGCCGCCAGGTGGTGCCATCGGGCGAGCGCGTGTTCAGCCGCATGCTCGACCTGATCGACGTGCGGATACGGACCGCCGACCAATGGCCGCCCGCGCCATTGCCGGACACACCGCTGGTGATCGTGGCCAACCATCCGTTCGGCATCGGCGACGGCATTGCCGTGCTCTCATTGGCAGAGCAGCTCGGGCGGCCGTTCCGGGTGATGATCCACAAGGATCTGCTGAAGATTCGCGAGATGGAGCCCTATTCGCTGCCAATCGATTTTTCCGAGACCAAGGACGCGCTGAAGAACAACATGGCCGTGCGCCATGAGGCGGTGCGGCTGGTGAAAGAAGGCGTCACCATCGTGGTGTTTCCCGCTGGTGGCGTCGCCACCGCGCCGAAAGGCTTTGGCCGGGCGCGCGACCTGCCATGGAAGATGTTTCCGGCACGCCTGGTCCAGGATGCCAAGGCGTCCGTCATTCCGATGCATTTTTCCGGACAGAACGGCAGGCTGTTCCATCTGGTCAGCGGGCCGATGAACATGGCCGAGCGCGATGGCCGCGTGGCCAAGTTCGTCGGCAAGGCGTCGCTGACACTGCGGCTTTCGATGCTCATCCACGAATTCGCGCGGCTGTCCGGCAAGGCGATCGACGTGCGCGTCGGCGATGTGCTGAGCTGGGGCGAACTGGAGCCGCTGCGCGACCGCAAGATATTGCTCGACCGGCTTTACCGCGGTGTGTTTGATCTGGCGCCGCAGGTGCCGCGCCGCCGGATACCCTTCCTGCCGGCACGGACAAAGCTGGCAGCCTGAAGGCTAGTCGGCGCCTTCTTCAGGGTCCATCGCCGCGGCTTCAGTGGCCAGAACCTCGATTTCCTGGTTCTGTCCGGCCACGACGGTGAAATCCTTCTGGTAGATGCGGTCGCGGTTCTTGGCGATGATGGTGTAGTCGCCTTCGGCAAGCACCATCGAGGCAAAGGCGCCGACAGTCTCCTTGATCGGATCGCCGGATTCATTGAGCAGCGACCAGGACGTGTCGGCGATGGCCTCGCCGCCGGTCTCGCGCACCAGTTTCATCGTGATCTCGGCGGCGTGGTGCTCGACGGTGGCTTCGGTCAGCTTGCCGGCCTCGACGCGGATGTCGGAGCGGATGACCGCATTGACCGCGCCGTAGGTCGAGACGACATGGTAGATGCCGGCATTGAGCCGCACGACGCTGTTGGGCTCGACATCGGGAATGATCAGAGCGCGGTCGCCATTGGCCTCTGCGGTGCCCTCATAGATCGAGAAGCGCAGTTTTTTCGGCGGAATGCGCACGCCGCCGGACAGAACCGCGTCAAGCTTCAAACCGCCGGCATCGAGCACGAGGCTTTCCCGCTTGGCTTCCTTGCCGACAGTGATGCGCTTGGTGGCACCGGCGCGGCCGTAGGACGCGTGGACCAGATAGCTGCCGGGTTCGAGCTGGAAAACGGCGCTGCCGCCATGCGCGGAGGCGACCATCGGCAATTTGCCGTTGACGGCTTCCGGCTTGAACACACGCCAGACGAGGCCGCGGCTGATGTCTGTGCCTTTGTCGGTCAGCTGGGCCGACAAAGTGATGGAGCCACCGCCGCCAAGCGCCAGCGGGGTTTCGCTCTTCGGCGTCGCATAGCTCGAAATTCCCGGAAGTTTCAGGTCGCTAACGCCGTCCTTTTCCTGCGCAGCAGCCAAGGAGACCGGCAGCAGGAACAGTGCGGCGCAGAGCCAGACCAGGAAAAGACGCAGTCGCCCCTCAAACATGCCTTGCGTTGAAGCCCATGGCGGTGGCAATTTCAAGGCTTAAGAGTCCAATCGAAGACTCTTCAGCCCGGCGCTTGCGCGCCTTTGCCCGAGCCGCCCGAATTCCCGATGGTGCGCTTCAGCTCAAAACAGAGTGTTTTAGGAGACTTGCGCCCATGGCGTCGCCGATCATCGACTTCCTGCTGACCCGAAATTCAGCGCCGATTCCGGAACTCAAGGAGCCGGCGCCGAGCGACGCCGATATTGCAACCATGATCGCCGCCGCCACGCGCGTGCCCGACCACGGCCGGTTGGAGCCCTGGCGCTTCATCCTCTATCGCGGCGATGTCCGCATCGAGATCGGCAGGAAGCTGGCGCAGCTTGCCGAACAGCGGGAAGGGCCGCTGCCCGAGGGCCGCCGCAACCAGGAACTGGCGCGCTTTTCGCGTGCGCCGCTGGTGATCGGCGTGGTGTCGGTGCCGAAAGAGAATCCCAAGATACCGCAATGGGAGATGTTCCTGTCCGGCGGCATGGCGGCGATGAACCTGATGATATCAGCCAATGCGCTGGGCTATGGCACAAACATGATCAGCAACTGGTATTCCGACGTGCCGGAGGGCCGGGCGATCCTCGGACTGGCGCCGCAGGAGCGAGTCGTCGGGTTCATCCACATCGGCTCTTATGCCGGCCCGGCGCCGGAGCGGCCACGGCCTGATCCGACAAAGCTCTATGCCGATTACGCAGGACCCTGGGCGGGCTAAAAATGTTTTACGAGCCGTCCAAGGGGCACGGGCTGCCGCATGATCCATCGAAGGCGATCGTGGCGCCGCGCCCGATCGGCTGGATATCGACGCTGAACAAGGCTGGCGAGATCAATCTCGCGCCATACTCTTTCTTCAACGCCGTTTCGACGCGGCCGTTCATCGTCTGGTTCTCCTCGGAGGGCGAGAAGGACAGCGCATCCTTCGCCCAGGAGACCGGCGAGTTCGTTGCCAATCTGGTCGGCCGCGATCTTGCGGAGAAGATGAATTACACCTCTGTCAATGCGCCGCGCGGCGTCAACGAATTCGTCTATGCCGATCTCGCCATGGCGCCTTCGCGTCTCGTTAGGCCGCCGCGCGTGGCGGCAGCGCCTGCCGCGCTGGAATGCCGGGTGACGGAGGTGTTTCGCCCAAAGGCGCTGGACGGTACGCCGACAAGCGCCGTCGTCGTCGCCGGCGAAGTGGTCGGCGTGCACATCGACGATGCCTTTCTGAAAGACGGCCTGTTCGACATCACCAAGGCCGGCAATGTCGCTCGTCTCGGCTATATGGACTATGCCAGTGTCAGTGAGGTCTTTTCGATGCGCCGGCCCCGCTGGGGCAAGGAGTAGGCTTCAGACCTGGCAAATCACCGCGTCTTGTCTGCACTCGTTTGCCGCCGGGCCGTCATGACGGTCCTGATATAGCCGGGCTCGCCGATCCGGATGCTTCCATCGGGAAGGCCGAGTATGCGGTCGAGAGCGATCTCGTAGAGCCTGACGCGTTTTTCCAGCACTTCGATCGCGACCTCCATATCGGCGTCGCTGCCGCCGGTAATCGCCTTGGCGACGACGTCATGCGTGGCCAAGCCGAACTGCATGACGATGTCGGCGACACCTTCCGGGTCGAAGGTCCTGAAGGTGCCGTCTTCGACACCTTGGCGGATGATCCTGACCAGCAGGGGTGAAAACGACGCGCTGGCCGCCAGGTTGATTCGATGGAAAAGCACCAGGTTTTCGGGCCGGAACATCGTCTCGAAAAGAGCCCAGGCCTCCGCCGCGGTCTCGATCTTGGCCTGCCGAGACTGGCTGAGCAGGCCATTCAGGCGGCCAAGCGGGTCGAGGCCGCGATCGTCGAGTATGCCCTGGACACCAGCCAATGCCTGTCTCGCGAAGCGGTCTGCCAATGCTTCGAGCAGTGCCTCCTTGGAGGCGAAGTAGTGATAGAAGGCGCCCTTCGAGATGCCGGCGGACGCAATCACGTCGTTGAGGCTCGCTCTGTCGTAGCCCTGCGTCAGGAACAGGGCCTGGGCATGGTCCAGGATATCTTCTCGTCTGATCTCTGGATGCTTGATGACACGGGGCATGACGAACCTTCTGCACGCGATGGCCGTTCCCGTCCAGCACGGGATATCGGATCGTTCGCTTGAATTCCAGACCACTGGTCGGTATGATAGACCGTTGGTCTGTTTCAGCCAATGCCGCGGGGGCATACCGTGGAAGGTCGATCATGATCGCGAAAATGGTTCTTCAGACAGTCATCTGGTTCGGCGTCAAGGGCGCCTTGCTCTTTCTGTCGGCCGGCACGCTGCACTGGCCGGGGGCCTGGATCTATCTGGTGGGGATGGTGGGGCTTAGTCTCACCTTGGGGATGGCACTGGCGCGGCGCGATCCCGGCCTGATGAATGAGCGACTGGGTTCTCCCATCCAGAAGAAGCAGACCCCTGCCGACAAGGTCCTGCTGTCGATACTTCTCATCGCCATCTTCGGCTGGCAGGTCTTCATGGGGCTGGACGTCCGTTTCGGCTGGTCGGTGGTTCCCGTCTGGGCACAGGTGGTCGGCGCGCTGGTCCTGCTGGTCGGAATCTGGATCTGCTACCTGACCATGCTGGAGAACAGTTTCGCGGCACCGGTGGTGAAGATCCAGGACGAGCGCGGGCAGCGCGTGATCACCACTGGCCCCTACAGCTACGTGCGCCATCCGATGTATGCCGGCGCCATCCTCTTCTTCGCCGGCACGGCGCTTCTGCTCGGCTCCTGGTGGGGACTGGTATTGGTGCTCGTGTTCGTCGTTCTCCTGGCCATCCGCACCTTCATCGAAGAGAAAACGCTTCGCACCGGCCTGCGCGGATATGACGACTATGCAACTGAGGTTCGCTACCGCCTGATCCCGATGGTCTGGTAGCGGCCATGCGAAATGGCTGCCGCCTCGCGCGGTTCGCCATCGCTGCGGATCCCTTAGCCGTGAACACGCGAATAGCGATTCCCCTTCATCCAAACACAGGCTAGAACGGCTCACCGTTTCACGGAAACGGCGAACCGCTCTAACTCTTTGTTTTGACGCAATTCCGGACGGAAAACCGTTCACACTTTTCCTGGAATTGCGTTAAGAGAGCGGCTTCGGCGTTGCGTTGGCGCATCGACCTTGGGGATAGTGCGGGGGCACCGGCGACATGAAGAAACGAGACTCGCTGGGAACCCGGCTGCGCTACGGGTTTGACAAGAGCATGGCCGCCGGCCCGATCGCGCTGATCGGCTGGCTCGCGGTCGTTTCCCTGCTGATCATCATCGCCGCCGCGGCTTTCCTTGCGGTGACCCGCATCGCGCCGGAGGGCGGCGAGCCGCTGAACTTTTTCGAAGCGTTCTGGGAATCGCTGATGCGCACGCTCGATTCCGGCACGATGGGCGGCGACACCGGCTGGGCCTTCCGCCTCGTCATGCTGGTCGTCACGCTTGCCGGCATCTTCGTCGTGTCGGCTCTCATCGGCGTGCTCAGCGCCGGCGTCGACGGCAAGCTCGATGAATTGCGCAAGGGCCGTTCGCGGGTGCTGGAGGCCGATCACACCATCATCCTCAACTGGTCGCCGTCGATCTTCGACGTCATCTCCGAACTCGTCATCGCCAATGCCAGCCGCCGCCGTCCGCGCATCGTCGTCATGGCCAATATGGACAAGGTCGCGATGGAGGACGAGATCGCGGCCAAGGTCGGCAAACTGGGCAACACGCGCATCATCTGCCGCAGCGGCGACCCGACCGATCTCTATGATCTCGCCATCGTCAACCCGCAGACCTCGCGGTCGGTCATCGTTCTGTCGCCGGACGGTGACGATCCGGATTCGCAGGTCATCAAGACGGTGCTGGCGCTGGTCAACGATCCGAACCGGCGCACCGACCCCTACAACATCGCCGCCGAGATCCGCGACGGCAAGAATGCCGAGGTCGCCCGCGTCGTCGGCGGGGCCGAGGTGCAGCTCGTGCTGGCCGACCAGCTGATCTCGCGCATCGTCGTGCATTCAAGCCGGCAGTCGGGTCTCAGCGGTGTCTATTCGGAGCTGCTCGATTTCGACGGCTGCGAAATCTACACGACCGAGCAGCCTGATCTCACCGGCAAGACCTTCGGCGAGGCGGTGATGGCGTATGAGCATTGCGCGCTGATCGGGCTTTGCGACCAAAAAGGACGCGTCAATCTCAACCCGCCGTCGGACCTGGTGATCGCCAAGGACATGCGCGCCATCATCATCGCCGAGGACGATGCGGCCATTAAGCTGGGAAGCACCGGGATCAAGATCGATGCGGCGGCGATCCGTGGGCCACGGTCCGTCGAGGCGAAGCCGGAGCGCACGCTGATCCTCGGTTGGAACCGGCGCGGCCCGATCATCACCTATGAACTGTCGCGCTATGTCGCGCCTGGTTCGATCCTGACCATCGCCGCCGATACGCCAGGCCTCGAGCAGGAAGTTGCCGGACTGCCGGTTGCCGGCAACAATCTGTCGGTTACCTGCCGCATCACCGACACGTCGAGCAGCGCAGCACTGGTAAGCCTGGACGTGCCTTCCTACGACCATGTGCTCGTCCTCGGCTACAGCGAAACCATGGCAGCGCAGCCGGCCGATACGCGCACGCTGGTGACGCTGCTGCATCTGCGCAAGATCGCCGATGATGCCGGCCTGCACATCTCCATCGTCAGCGAGATGATCGACGTGCGCAACCGCGAGCTTGCGGCGGTGACCAAGGCCGATGATTTCGTCGTCAGCAACCGGCTGGTCAGTCTTATGCTGGCACAGGCGTCGGAGAACCAGTATCTCGCCGCGATCTTCGACGATTTGCTCGACGAGAAGGGCTCCGAAATCTACATGCGCCCGGTCGCCGACTATGTCGCCATCGATCAGCCCTTGACCTTCTGGACGATCGCGGAATCGGCACGGTTGCGCGGCGAGATCGCCATAGGGTACCGGCGCATCCGCGCCGGAGACACCGACCAGCGGGCGCTGGGCGGCGTCACCGTCAATCCCTTGAAGTCGGAAGCACTGGCCTATCTGCCGGAGGACCGGATCATCGTGCTGGCGCGGGATTAAGCGGAAACGCCTGCCGCTTTCGCCCTTGCCAGCAACCGTTCGGCCAGCCGCAGATGCGGGCGGTCGAACATCTTGCCGTCGATGCCGACGACGCCAGGATTGCCCGCCGCCGCGAATGCGTCGACGATTGCCTGGGAGTGTTTCACTGCCTCGGCCGATGGTGTGAAGGCGGCGTTGATGACGGGCACCTGGTCCGGGTGGATCGCCATCTTGCCGGCGAAGCCATCGCGCTCGGCCTCGGCACATTCCGCGGCGAAGGCTGCCATGTCGCGAAAATTCGGGAACACAGTGTCGATCGCCGCGACCTCCGCGGCACCCGCCGCGAGGATGGTCGTCAGGCGAGCATGGCGGAACAGGTCGGTGTAGTGGCCGTGCTCGTCACGAGCTGCGCTCGCGCCGATCGCCGCCGACAGGTCTTCGGCGCCCCAGGTGAGGCCGGCGAGCCGCTTGCTTGCGCCGGCATAGGTCGCGGCCGCGAGCACACCCGCCGGGGTTTCGGTGATGATCGGCAGGATCTTGATAGCACCGTCGGCCAAGCCGTTCTCGGCCTCGCGAACCCTGAGCTTTGCCGAGAGCTGCTGGACATCCTGGCCGCTGTTGGACTTGGGCAGCATGATGCCGTCCGGCTTTGCTGGAACGAGCGCGGCAAGATCGTCGTCCGTCAGCCCGGTCGACAGATCGTTGACCCTGACATAGATCGCTGAGCTGGTTTCCGTCCTGCGCTCAATAACAAAGCGTGCCGCAATCGCCCGCGCGGCCGCTTTGTTCTGCGCCGCCACGGAATCCTCGAGATCAACGATCACCACATCGGCGCCAGCGCCAAATCCCTTCTCCAGCTTGCGCTCGGAATCGCCGGGAACGAACAGCAGCGAGCGCATCAGGCGGCCTTTTTCAGCATCATCGCTTGCCTGGTGCATTTGGCGACGAGGTCGCCATTCTGGTTGTAGGCGCGGTGCTCGAATTCGACGATGCCGCGATCGGGCTTCGATTTGGACTCGCGCACCGAGATGACTGTGGTCTCGACGCGGATGGTGTCGCCGTGGAAGACCGGATGCGGAAAGGTGGTTTCCTTCATGCCGAGATTGGCGACCGTCGTGCCGACCGTGATGTCGTTGACCGAAATGCCGATCATCAGGCCGAGCGTGAACAGCGAGTTGACCAGCGGCTTGCCCCATTCGCTCTTGGCGGCGAAATCGAAGTCGATATGCAGCGGCTGCGGGTTCAGCGTCATCACCGAAAACAGCATGTTGTCGCTCTCGGTGACGGTCTTGCGCAGCGTGTGCTGGAAGACATGGCCGACGACGAACTCTTCGAGGTATAGGCCGGCCATTTCCGTCTCCTGCGCTGTTTGACGGTTGATAGGCGCTGCATCCAGCGCTCGCAAGCCAGTTAATGAACATGGTGAACCGTTCGTAAACCATTTCTGCCTACCGTCCTCAGCGGGGCCGGAAACCCTCCGGCAAGGGGCGTAAGCAGACGGGCATGGTTGTTGTTTCGCATTTCCTGAAGTGGATCTACACGGCAAGAGTGTCCGAGCGCGCCGCCGCGGCCAATGCGCTGGCTCGGGCCTATGTCAATTCCGAATTGCCGTTCGAGGATCGCTGCGCCGCCGAGGCTGCTCTGACGCTGCTGCTCGACGATGCCTCGTCGAAAGTCCGGCTGGCGATGGCCGAAGCGCTCTCGATGAGCCACCACGCGCCGCTGCAGATCATCAGCGCGCTGGCCTCCGACCAGCCGGAAGTCGCCGGTGTCGTGCTGGCGCGCTCGCCGCTGCTCACCGACGCCGACCTGATCAACCGCGTGGCGTCGAGCCAGAAGGCGACGCAGAAGCTGATCGCCGATCGGCCTGTTGTCTCGATGGCGCTGTCGGCGGCGATCGCCGAGATCGGCGAGGCGGAAGCCTGCGCCGTGCTGCTGGCCAACAGCGGCGCCGACATTGCTTCACTCAGTTTCCGCCGCATGGCCGAACGCCACGGGCATCTACCGCTGGTGCGCGAGGCGCTGATATCGGATGCACGTCTGCCTGCCGACTGCCGGCATATGTTGCTCATCAAGCTCGGCGAGACATTGAAGGCATCGCCGCTGGTCATGGCATTGATGGGCGCCGCGCGTGCCGAGCGCGTCATGCGCGACGCTTGCGTCAAGGCTTCGGTGACGCTGATCGAAGGTACGCGCCAGGAAGAACATGCGGCGCTGATCGAGCATCTCAGGCTGCGCGGCGATCTCACCGCGAGCTTCCTCATCCGCACCATTGCGCATGGCAAGGTCGATTTCTTTGGCTCCACGCTGGTCGCGCTCAGCCAGCAGTCGGAGCCGCGGGTAAGGACGCTGCTCGCCGGCGGCCACGATGTGGCCTTGCAGGCGCTGTTTCGCAGCGCCGGCCTGGCGGCTGCCACGCATGCGATCATCCTGCGCGCGCTGAAGATCTGGCGCGAAGTCGCCAATGGCAAGCGCGTCGCCGGCGTACAGGAAGTCAGCTGGCTGATGCTGAAAGAGGTGGGCGGGCAATCCGCCGAAGGCGATCTTGCCGCCCTGATCAAGTCGATCCATCTCGACGCGCTGCGCGAGAACGCACGTGGGCACGCGCTGGCGATCGCGGCTGCCTAGCCTCGGTCCTTTGCGAAAAAATCCGGAAAATCCTCGATCGCGGCGGCGATTATGCGCAATGACGCCGCGATCTGCAGCACGTCGCCGGAGGCGTTTCGCTGAGCGATGGTCGCCGCATATTGGCGGGCAACGGCGACGGTCGCTGTCTGCGGATCGCCAGGGGCTCGAAAGAGCAGCTCGCGCGCCAGACCCCTCAGAAAGGTGGCAATCGAAAGCGCGGTTTCGGACGGGACGACATGGCCTTGACTTGCGCTGCGCAGCCGCAGGATCTCCAGGCCGACCGTGACGGCGGCGACGCCGCCGCCCAGGACCGCATCGCCCTTCCTGCCGGAGTTCTGCACCAGCGGCATCAGCTGGTTGATGCGGTCATAGGCGAGGCTCTCGAAAGCCGAACGCCTCGGCACGCGCTCATGCAGGCAAAGCCGTGCCAGATCCTCGCGCATGGCCCGCACGATCCGGTTTGCCGCGAGCCACGGATCGGCGGGTAACACGACAATGAAGACGCCGATCGCCAGCAGAATACCAACCAGCACCGACGCCGAGCCGGCGAAGAACGGGCCAGGATCGTAGGTCATCGCCTGATGCGGACTGAGGAAAGCGAGGAAGTTGATGGCAAAGGCCGTGGCCACGCCGACATAACGCGGATTGGCCATGCCCAGCGCCGTTGGCACCAGGATCGGCACGACAAACAAGACGAACCAGCCGAAGCCGGGCAGGGCAGGCATCGCGATCTGGCCGACCAGAAAGGCAAAGGGCAAAGCCAGCAGCGTTCCCTTGAAGAAGCCCCAGGAAACCTGCACCGGATCGGGGCGGGCGGCGAAAAGGCTGGATACGACGGCAACGAGAATGACCGTGCCCGCCGCCTCGGACCATTTCGTCGTCAGCCAGAAGGCCGCGACCAGCAAGGTGGCAAGGGCGGCGCGCACGGCATTTCGCGATGCGCCGGGGTAGTCGCGATGAACCACCAGAGCAGGCTGCCTGCTGCCGCGGACCGGGCGCGTGACCGGAGCGCGCAAGGCGTCGAGACCACGCAACACCTGCTTGAAGGCCTCGGCGAAATCGGCGGCGATGGTGAGACGGGTGATGGTGCCGACCCTGTCGTCGCCCTGGTCGACCGAGGCATCGGGAATTTGCCGGGCCTTGGCCGAGATCGCGTCGAGTTGTTCTACCCAAGGCGCCGTATCGTCGAGTGCGCCGGGCTTTGCCGCCAATTCGCTGACAAGGGCCTGCAATTCCGAACGCACCGGGACAAGTGCGGCATTTTTCGGAGCGGCGTGCGAATGCAGCGCGCGTGCCGCCGACAAGGCGGAGAGCAATTGTCCGATGGTGCGCCGCACCGGGTGGGCACGTGGCGCGAAGCTTGGCGCTTCCAGCCTGGCATAAGCGCGCATTTCGCCCAGTGTCTGGGTGTCCGCGACGAGTTTGCGATGCAGTGCGGAAAGTGTCGCTGTATCACCTCCCGAGAAGGCGCCTGCGGCGTAGGTGGCGAGATCGAGAATGCAGCGTTTCAGCCGCGAGATGATGGCGTCGCTGGCCAGTTTTGGCAGGATCAGCCGGCTGGTCAGGCCGGCGCAGACAATGCCGAGCACGATCTCCGCACAGCGCGCGACGGCGAGGTCGACGACGAGGTGTGGTTGTCCGAAGGCCGGCAGGCCGATGATCATCGCTGTGTAGCCGGCAAGGGCAGCACCATAGGCTTCGGGATTGCGCAGCAGTGACGAGACGAAGGTGCAAATGCCGATCCAGACGGCAAGCACGGTCACCAGCACCCATGGGTTGGTGCCGAACACCGTGGTGATGCCGATCGCTGCGACGCCGCCGGCCAACGTGCCGAGCAAGCGGTAGAAGCCCTTCGCCAGCACCATGCCGGCGACGGGCTGGGCAACGATGAACACCGTCATCATCGCCCATTGCGGGTGATCGAGCTTCAGCGCATAGGCGGCCAGCAGCGCGATCAGGCCGGCTGAAACGGTGCGCAGGGCGAAAATCCAGTCCGAGCGCGTCGGCTGTGTCAGCCCGGCCAAACTCGTCTCGAAATAGGTTTTCAGCCGCACCCAGGTCACATTGCTTATCTCCGCAAGTTGAGCCTGTTATGGACCGGCGGGTGGCTAGATATCCAGCACTTCCGTCGCAGCGAATTCGGCGCGTTCCTGGATGAAGCGGAAGCGGGCTTCCGGCTTGGTACCCATCAACTCATCGACCCTGTCCTTGGTGGTTGAATCGATTTCGTTCACGTCAACCCTGAGCAGCGTGCGCTTCCTCGGATCCATGGTGGTCTCTTTGAGCTGGGCTGCCATCATTTCGCCCAGGCCCTTGAAGCGGCCAAGTTCGACCTTGCCGCGCCCGGTGAATTCGGTGCGCAGAAGCTCGTCCTTATGTGCGTCGTCGCGGGCGTAGGCGACCTTGCCACCTTGCCGGATCGAGTAAAGCGGCGGCACCGCCAGATAGAGATGGCCGCCACGCACCAGCCCCGGCATTTCCTGGTAGAAGAAGGTGATCAGCAGCGAAGCGATATGAGCACCGTCGACGTCGGCGTCGGTCATGATGATCACACGGTCGTAGCGCAGATCTTCGTCGCGGTACTTCGAGCGCGTGCCGCAGCCGAGCGCCTGGATCAGGTCCGATATCTGCTGGTTGGCGGCCAGCTTGTCATTGCCGGCACTGGCGACGTTGAGGATTTT
This sequence comes from Mesorhizobium sp. P3_A8, assembly GCF_056402995.1. Lineage (NCBI taxonomy): Bacteria > Pseudomonadati > Pseudomonadota > Alphaproteobacteria > Hyphomicrobiales > Phyllobacteriaceae > Mesorhizobium > Mesorhizobium sp. P3_A8. The sequence goes on from NZ_JBFUGI010000009.1 coordinate 301,105, forward strand.
TCCACGCAGCGGCAACACGGCCTGGCTGGCGCGGTCGCGCGCCTGCTTGGCCGAGCCGCCGGCCGAGTCGCCTTCGACGATGAAGAGTTCGGCGCCGGCCGCCGCATTCTGCGTGCAATCGGCGAGCTTGCCCGGCAGGCGCAATTTGCGCACCGCGCTCTTGCGCGACACTTCCTTTTCCTGGCGCCGGCGCACCCGCTCGTCGGCGCGCGCAATCACCCATTCAAGCAGCTTCGAGGCTTCCTGCGGATTGTCGGCCAGCCAATGGTCGAACGGATCGCGGATCGCGGTCTCGACAATGCGAATGGCCTCGATCGTCGCCAGCCTGTCCTTGGTCTGGCCGACGAATTCCGGTTCGCGGATGAACACCGACAGCATGCCGGCCGCCGAGATCATGACGTCTTCCGAGGTGACGATCGAGGCGCGCTTGTTGCCGACGAGATCGGCATAGGCGCGCAAGCCACGCGTCAGCACGTTGCGGAAGCCGGCCTCGTGGGTGCCGCCTTCGCCGGTCGGGATGGTGTTGCAGTAGGAATTGATGAAGCCGTCGCCGCCGAACCAGGTCACCGCCCATTCGAGGGAGCCATGGCCGCCTTGTTTTTCGCTTTTTCCCGCGAAGATTTCGCGCGTCACCTGGAAGTCGTCGCCGAGCGATGCCTTGAGATAATCCTTGAGGCCGCCGGGAAAATGGAACTCCGCCTTTGCCGGCGTCTGGTCCTTTTCCTTGATCAGCGAGGGATCGCAGGTCCAGCGGATCTCGACGCCGCCGAACAGATAGGCTTTCGAGCGCGTCATGCGGTAGAGCCGCGCCGGTTCGAAGGCCGCGCCCTTGCCGAAAATCTGCTCGTCGGGATGGAAGCGGATTTTCGTTCCGCGCCGGTTATGGACCTCGCCTAGGTGCTCAAGGCCGGTCACCGGGACGCCGCGCGAAAAGCGCTGGCGATAGAGCTGACGGCCGCGTGCGACCTCGACCTCGAGATGGTCCGACAGCGCGTTGACCACCGACACGCCGACGCCATGCAAGCCGCCCGAGGTCTCGTAGACCTTGGAGTCGAACTTGCCGCCCGAATGCAGCGTCGTCATGATGACTTCGAGCGCCGGCTTCTTGAATTTCGGATGCGGGTCGACCGGAATGCCGCGGCCATTGTCGGTGACGGCCAGATAGCCATCGGCCGACAGCTCGACATCGATGAAGGTGGCATGGCCGGCGACCGCCTCGTCCATTGAATTGTCGATGACCTCGGCGAACAGATGGTGCATCGCCTTGTCGTCGGTGCCGCCGATATACATGCCCGGCCGGCGGCGCACCGGCTCCAGGCCTTCGAGCACCTCGATGTCGGCGGCGCTATAGCCCTCGCTGCCATCCTTGGTCGCGGCCGGACGTTTGGCGGCCTGCACCAGCGGGTCAGCCGGGCGCGCGGGTGTGCGAACCGGCTGTGGCTGCTTGTCCATGTTGCCGAAGAGATCGTTGTTGTCGTCCATGCCTGCCATCGGGTCCGATGCTGCGAATCACCCGTCGATACTGCCACGCTTTGCGGCGCCAAGCGACGGAGGTTCCTGTTACGTTCGGGGATTTGACCCGTCTTATCCTAAAACCATTCGATAACCAAGCGGGCGGAAATAGGTCGAATGCAGCCGCACAAGATTCCTGATTCTTTAACAATGCGGCCTAGCGTGAGCCCAACATAATAAGAAACTGCGGGCATCAGGGGTTTCGGCGTGAGGGGCAAGGCCATAACGATGATCGGCATCGCCGCCGTTTTCGGCGCGATCTCGATCTTTGCCGCGGATTTCTGGGTCAAGAGCCAGGCCAAGCCGGATGCCGAGGAGAAGACGGCGTCGATCGCCGCTCCGGCACCGCCCAGGATCGAGTTCAAGACCATCGTGGTGGCGAACGCGCCGTTGCGCTACGGCATGGAACTCGACCGCGCCAAGCTCAGCGAAATCCCGTGGCCGCAGGATTCGCTGCCACAAGGGGCATTTCCCACCATCGATGGGTTGCTTGGCGAAGGCAGCCGCGTGGTGCTGTCGCCGATCGAGGTCAACGAACCGGTGCTGCTGACCAAGCTGTCGGGTCCGAACGGCCGCGCAACGCTCTCCAACATGATGACGCCCGGAATGCGGGCGGTCACCATCCGCACCGACGAGATCGCCGGTGTCGGCGGCTTCGTGACACCGGGCGACCGCGTCGATGTCGTGCTGACGCGCGATGCCGGCGAAATCCAGGAAGTCGCCAAGAACGCACAAGGGGCGGCCGGTTCGACCATCACCTCCGAGATTGTCGTCGCCGACGCCAAGGTACTGAGTGTCGGCCAGGGCGCCGACGTGCGCCAGACGACGCCGCAGGTGACCAATTCCGTGACCATCGAGGTGACGACCGAGGGCGCGCAGAAAGTGGCGCTTGCCCGCACCGTCGGCACGCTGTCGCTGTCGCTGCGCTCCGCCAGCGAAGGCGGCGACGGCAAGGACGGCGTCACCACCATCTCTTCCTTCGGCGGATCGGTGGCGGCCAAGGCTCAGGCCGCGGCCGGTTCGCTGTTCGATGCGATGACCAAGGAGCCGGAGAAGCCGAAATTCAAGACGATCATCGTGACGCGCGGAACGAAGGCCGAGGAATATCAGGTTCCTGCGCGGGACCAGAACCAGAAGTAAAGGCCGGTGGGGACCGGACGGGACAGGGCAATGTTGATGCGTACCCTATATCGAATGACGGGCCGGTCGCGCTTCGTGCGCACGCTGGCAATGGCGGTTGCGGTGGCTGCGAGCGGCATGCTTGCTCTGCCCGGGGCGGCCAAGGCGGACAATGACATCGTCTATGTCTCGTCGACCAAGAATGCGTCGATCAAGGTCGCCAAGGGCAAGCCCAAGACGATCATAACGAGTGCCGCCTTCTACCAGATCGTCATCGGCGATCCGGAGATCGCCAACGTCAATCCACTGACCGACAAATCCTTCTATGTGCTCGGCAACAATCTCGGCACCACCGGCATTGCGCTGTTCGACGAGAAAAAGCAGCTTGTCGGCACGGTGGATATCGAGGTGACGCTCGACACCGACCAACTGGCCAGCACCATCCGCGCCAGCGTGCCGGATGCCAAGATCAAGGTCGGCTCCGCCAACGGCCGTGTCGTGCTGTCGGGCGAGGCCGATGACGCGGTCGCCGCCGAAAAGGCAAACAAGATCGCCACCCGCTTTTCCGGCAACGAGGAGGTGATCAACTCGGTCAACATCTCGTCGTCGCAGCAGGTCCAGCTCAATGTCCGCTTTGTCGAGATCAACCGGCAGGCAGGGCAGGATCTCGGTGCAAAATACAGCGCCAATTTCGCCTATGGCCTCGGCGGGCGCAGTGTCGTGCTGAACCCCGATGGCGCGTCGGTGCCGACGGCAGGTACAGGCGAGATCATCGGCAGCCTGCTGTCGAACGGCGTGTCCGTCGATATCGCCGTCAAAGCGCTGGAGGAGCGCGGCCTAGCCCGTATGCTGGCCGAGCCCAACCTGATCGCGCGCTCCGGACAGACCGCGAGCTTCCTCGCCGGCGGCGAATTTCCGATCCCGGTTTCGGAGGACAATGGCAAGATCTCCGTCACCTACAAGAAATACGGCGTCAGCCTGGACTTCACGCCGACTGTGCTCAAGGACGGGCTGGTCAGCCTCGACATCGCGCCGGAAGTCTCCTCGATCGATGCGTCGGCGTCCTACAACATCGGCAACATTTCGGTGCCGGGCTTCACTGTCCGCCGCGCCAAGACGTCGGTCGACCTGAAGAACGGCCAAAGCTTCATGATCGCAGGGCTGCTGCAGTCGCAAAACGACATCACTACCTCGCGCATTCCCGGCCTCGGCAAGATGCCGGTCCTTGGATCACTGTTCTCGTCGAAATCCTACCAGCGGCGCGAGACCGATCTGGTCATCCTCGTCACGCCCTATCTGGTCAAGCCGGTCGATCCGTCGAAGAAAATGGCCGAGCCGACCGATGGTTCGCAGCCGGCCAGCAATGTCGACTATTTCCTCAACAACACCGAGGAAGTGAAGACGTCGGACACCGGTCGCGCGCTGGCGATGGCCGATGGCAGCGCCGCACGGACCGCTCCCGCCACCACGGTCGGGCACTTCCTCGACCTGCCGAAGGACTGAAGCCATGCGACTGGTCCTGAAATCGAGCATCGCCTTGCTTCTTGCCGGTCTGGCCGGCGGCTGTACCAGCGACGATTACACACGCAGCGAAGGGGTGACGACCGGCCCCGGCAACGCGCAGGCCGCCAACACCGTCATGCAGATGGTCGATCCGTGGAAATACGGCGTCCAGAACACCAGGCTTCTCGTGCCTGCCAAGCGCGGCGACGCCGGACCGGTCACGCCCGATCAGGCCGCCGCTTCGAAGACATCTCAGGCGACCACGGGCAACTGACCCCAAAGGGCGATCAAGCCCACAGGCTGACAAAAATGGCTAACGGCATCAAGACCAAGAAGATCCTGCTCGTATCGACGGACAGGACCTTCGTGCAGGACACGCGGACCGCATTCGCCGCCTCCGAGATCATCCAGCTCTCGGCGGTGGAGAAGAGTGTCACGGAGTTGCGTGGCGAGATCCAGGAGACCGATTTCGGCGCCATCATCGTCGACATGGACGCAGCGAGGCTGGAGGAGGTCGAGTCGCTGCAGCGCATCATGCGCCGGCTGGAGGGCAAGACGCCGGTTGTCGTCGTCACCCAGGAATTCAACGCCGCAGCCGTGCGCATCCTGGTGCAGCTCAAGGTCGCGGACTTCCTGGTCAAGCCGATCACCACGGCCGATCTGGTGCGCTCGGTCGTGCGCGCCCTGCAAGGGCCGGGGCGTGAGGAAAACACCGAGTCGCAGATCTACACCTTCATGCCGGCGGCCGGCGGCGTCGGCACCACGACACTGGCACTGCAGACCGCCTTCCAGTTGCACCACTCGGTGACGCGCGGCGCCTCGACCTGCGTGGTCGACCTCAATTTCCAGCAGGGCGCCTGCGCCGAATATCTCGACCTCGAGCCACGTTTCGACATCACCGAGATCGAGAACCAGCCCGAACGCCTCGACCGGCAATTGCTCGACGTGATGCTGTCCAAGCATGCCAGCGGCCTTTGCGTGCTGGCAGCGCCGACGCATCCCTCGGAGATGCGTTCGTTCAAGACCGATGTCGTGGTGCGCATGCTGGACCTCGTTTCGGCCTATTTCGACAATGTCGTCATCGACATGCCGCGCACCTGGTTTCCCTGGACGGAGACCGTGCTGCTTGGCTCCAACAAGCTCTATATCGTTGCCGAGATGACGGTGCCGTGCCTGCGCCACACGCAAAGGCTGATCCAGGCGGTCTATGAGACCGCCGGCAAGGAAGTGAAGCCGAATGTCATCGTCAACCGTTTCGAGCAGAAGATGTTCGACAACGGCATCAAGCAGGCGGACGTCCAGGAGATTCTCGGCGAACATTTCGTCGGCGGCATCGCCAACAATTACCGGCTGGTGCGCGAGGCGGTCGATCGCGGCGTACCGCTGCACGAGATCGACCCGAACGCCAATGTCATCAACGATTTGAAGAAGATCATCCTTCCGGAAGAGGCGGTCGCGACCGGGGTCAAGTCGAAGTCGCTGTTCAGCTTCGGCAAGGGTCTACTGAAGAGGAAGGCCGGATGACCAGTCGTTTTTCCACCCTGCAGAACCGCGACGCGCGCCCGCTCCGTCCCGCGGACTCGACCCCGGTGGCGCATCATGCGGTCGTCATCCCGACCAACCGCAAGGCGTTGGCGGCAAAGCCGGACATCGCCCCGGCAAAGAGCGCCAACAAGGTGCTCGATGCGCGCGTGCGCATTCACCGGATGCTGCTCGAGGAAATCAATCTCGTCGCGCTGGAGCGTTTGCCGAAGGAGGAGATGCGCCGGCAAGTCCATGATTTCGTTTCGGAAAAAACCCGCCAGGAGCGGATGGCGATCAACACCGTCGAACTCGAGGCGCTGGTCGACGACATCGTCGACGAGATGGTCGGTCTCGGTCCGCTCGAGCCGTTGCTCAAGGATCCCGACATCAACGACATCCTGATCAACGGCCACCAGAACTGCTTCATCGAAAAGAAGGGCAAGCTGCAGAAGGTCCATATCCCGTTCAAGGATGAGGCGCATCTGCTCAGAATCGTCAACAAGATCGTCGCCGCGGTCGGTCGCCGGGTCGACGAATCGCAGCCGATGGTCGATGCGCGCATGCTGGACGGCTCGCGCTTCAATGCGGCCATCCGGCCGGTCGCCGTCGACGGACCCCTGGTGTCGATCCGCAAATTCTCCAAGAACAAGCTTGGCCTGCACAAACTGGTCGAATTCGGCGCCATCACCCAGAACATGGCCGAAGTGCTGGCGGCGGCAGTCCACGCTCGCAAGACGACGATCATCTCGGGCGGCACCGGCACCGGCAAGACGACGATGCTCAACGCGCTGTCGGCCTTCATTCCCGAGGACGAGCGCTTGATCACCATCGAGGACGCGGCCGAACTGCAGCTGCAGCAGCCGCATGTCGCGCGCATGGAAACGCGCCCCGCCAACATCGAGGGCCATGGCGAACTGAAGCAGCGCGATCTCGTCAAGAACGCGCTGCGCATGCGTCCCGACCGCGTCATCCTCGGCGAGTGCCGCGGCGAGGAGGCGTTCGACATGCTGCAGGCGATGAACACCGGCCATGAAGGGTCGATGGCGACCATCCACGCCAACACGCCGCGCGACGCCATTTCACGCCTCGAACAGATGCTGGGCATGACCGGTATGCCGATGACGGTGCAGTCGATCCGCAGCCAGATCGCCAGCGCTATCGACATCATCGTCCAGCTGACCCGGCTTTCCGACGGCAAGCGCAAGGTGACAAGCGTCGCCGAGGTGACCGGCATGGAAGGCGACGTCATCCAGATGCAGGAGATCTTCCGCTTCGTGCGCACCGGCATGGATGCCGATGGCGGCATTCTCGGCTATTTCGAGGCGACCGGCATCCGGCCGCGCTTCCTGGAGGATCTGCGCGCCATGGGCATCGAGTTTCCCGGACGCTATTTCGAACCCGGCCGGCCGCAGGAGTAAGCCTGGTGTTCGATGGGCTGAGCGCAATCTATGTCGTCTATGCCGGAGCAGCACTCACCGGCATCATGATCGCCGAGGCCTGCTATCTCCTCTATGCCGGCCGCAGCGACAAGCGTACCGCCATCAACCGGCGCATGAAGCTGCAGGAAAACAAGATCAGCCAGGAACAGGTGCTGACCCAGCTGCGCAAGGAGCGCGGGCTCGACGCAGGCACCTCGCTGTTCTCGCCGGACCGGTTCCGCGCGCTGCGCACGCAGTCGGGCATGATCATGCCGTTGTCGAAATTCCTGATGATAACCTCGGGCGTGGCGATGGGCATGACGCTGGTCGCCATCTGGTATGGCCTGCCGCTGCTGATGGGGCTGCTGCTGTTCGCCGTGCTGATGCCGTTGGTGCCGGTGATGGTGATGCGCTTCAAGCGCAAGCGCCGGCTCAAGCGCTTCGGCATGCAACTGCCCGAGGCGCTGGAGCTGATCACGCGCGGCCTCAAGGCCGGTCACCCGGTGCCGGTGGCAATCGCCATGGTGTCGCGCGAGATGCCCGATCCGATCGGCACCGAATTCGGCGTCATCGCCGATGAGGTGACCTATGGTTCCGATCTGGTCTCGGCGTTGAACTCGCTGTTCGACAGGGTCGGCCATGAGGATCTGCCGCTGTTCATCACCGCCGTCTCGATCCAGTCCAGTTCGGGCGGCAATCTGCGCGAAATCCTCGACGGCCTCGCGCTGACGATCCGCGAGCGCGGCAAGCTGCGCCGCAAGGTGCGCGCCATCTCGACCGAAGGCCGCATGTCGGCCTACATCCTGACGGCGATCCCGGCGCTGCTGTTTGCCGCCATCATGGCGCTGATGCCGGGCTTCTACCGCGATGTCTGGGACGAGCCGAAAACCTGGTACCTGATCGGCGGGTCGGTGACCTGGCTGATTCTGGGCAATCTGATGATGTTCAAAATGTCGAATTTCAGGTTCTGACATGCAGGGCTTGATCGAATTCCTCGCCTCGCTTGCACCGACCTCCTTGATGCCGGTGGCAATCCTGCTGTTGGCCCTGGGCTCCATCGCTGTCGCCTGGCCGATGGTGACAGCGAAGGGCGACCGCAACGACGTGAAGCGCCGGCTCAAGGTCGATCACGGTCCGGTGGTCGTGAAATCCGAGCCGCTGCAGAAGAAGAACGCCAACGTCGTGCGCGAGAAGGCGGTGAAGCGGGCGCAGGAATTCTACGCCAGGAGCGATCCGGAAAATGTCGCCCGGCTGCGCATGAAGCTGATTCAGGCCGGCTATATGGAGCCGCGTGCCGTCGGCACGTTCTTCATCATCCGCTTCTCGGCGCTGGTCGTCGGCGCGATCGGCGCCTTTGTCCTCAACCAGTGGCTGGCCAGCGCCGAAGCGACGATGACCAGCCGCTGGGCGTTCGTCATCCTGTCGGGCGTGGCCGGCTATTTTCTGCCCGGTCTGGTGCTGACCCAGAAGGTGCGGGAAAAGATGCGCGAATACCGCAACGGCTTTCCCGACTTCATGGATCTGATGATCGTCTGCTCGGATGCCGGCATGAGCATGGAGGCAGGCATCGAACGCGTTTCGAAGGAACTCGCCAAGACTTATCCTGCGCTCAGCCAGAACCTGCAGCTGGTGTCGCTGGAACTGCGGGCCGGGCGCAGCCTCGACGATGCGCTGAAGGCGCTCGCCGACCGCCTCAGCCTGGACGAGGTTCGCTCCTTCGCCACGCTTTTGCAGCAGTCGAAGGAACTCGGCACCAGCCTGTCGGGCGCACTGCGCGTCTTCTCCGATGAAATGCGCCACAAGCGCATGTCGCTGGCCGAGGAAAAAGCGCACGCTCTGCCGGCCAAGATGTCGATACCGGTGACGGTGTGCATCCTGCCGGTGGTGCTGATGATCGCGGTCATCCCGATCATCGTCAAAATGACGGGTCACCATTAGGATGCTCATAGTGGTGGCGCAATAGCGCCTAGCCCAAGAGAGGCGTTGAAGTGCACTGTCACCCCAATTCGGCAAGACGCTATGAGCTATTCGATCATACAGCCGCCCTTTACCCTGAATTTCCGAGATATGTCGGCCGATGACTTGAAGAACTATCGACGATGGTTTTTTAAATCCATGCCGTCCAGGCTGGTTGAACTGCGAGGCGCGGTGAACTCAGACCCTAATTTCGGGGCTTGGAAGCCAGATCATAGCCGAACCTCCCTCGAGGCCTTGGGACAATGGCTCTCCCATCAAGTGGAAACGAGAACGCGCACGGCCGAAGAGGTCGACCGGATCAAAGAAAGTGCAGCTTTCGATTTTGGCGTTCCCGCAGAGGAGCTTACAAATAGGACATTTTCCCTTGCGATGGATGCGGGGATGTATTTTGGCGAAACGCTCAAAAGCCAATACCTGCATCTCAAGTGGGATCAGCCACTTAAGAACAAGAAATTCGCCGATTTTGGCCAAGTGGTTCTGGTTGGGTTCGGGAGGGCAAGCCTAAACCCTGTAAGAATTGTTGTGACCTTCTGCTACGGCATCGCTAGCGGCAAGCAGGCGCTCAAACGCTTGGATGAGGTTTTCGGATACTGGTCCAACCTGGCCAATGAGGCGAAAGGAGCAGCGATCGCTGGATAAAGTGGTAGCGGCCCACAGGGATTTGCGAAATCGACAAATGATCATCGACAAACGCAGAGCAGGGGCCGACAACCATCATCCTGCCCGAACGCGATCCTGCGACGTGAGAGCCCCATGCGAATACTGTTTCTTGCCGCCGCTCTCGCCGCAGCCAGCCTGTTGCCCGCCCGGGCCATGGCCGACGATTGCGGCGATGCTGCCGCGCTGTTGCGGCAGGCCTATCCCAAGGTTCAGAAAAGCACCGACGGCCGCTCGTTCACGCTCGAACCCCATACCAGCATTGCGCTGGCGGTCCCGCAGGACCTTACGCCGGGCATGGTCTGCAAGGTCTGGCCTGCCCATGACGATCTGCTGCTGGTCGCAGTGCCGCTGATCGACAGCGCCAAGTCCAGCGACGGCGAGCATTTTGGCGATGTCGAGCTTCTGGTCGTCGACAGAAAGACCCTGCAGGTGCGCCAGCGCCTGCTGCAGCCCGGATTGATGAACGACGATGCCATCGCCATCCGCGGCATCGAATTCGATACCGGCCGTGATGGGCTGGCGCCCGGCGTCACCGCCTTCGGCCTGCGTATCGATATGGCCAACCATTCGCAGCCCAATCCCTTCAGAGAAACCGACCTGCGGCTCTATGCCGTCTCCGGCAATGCGCTGCACGTGGTGCTCGACGGCCTTATCGTCGCCGGCTTTGGCGGCGAAGGTGACACCAATTGTGCGGGATCCTTTCATTCGAGCCAAGTCAGCCTGGCGATGAGCCCGACGGTCCATCGCGGCTACCACGACATCATCGCGGTCGAGCGGAAGGATACCGACGAGCCAGCTCCCGACAAGGATGGCGAGTGCCAGTCGCATCCCGGCAAGTCGGTGAGCCGAACCTACCGGCTGCGCTTTGACGGCAGCCACTATCCGGTTCCGGCCGCGCTCAAGGTGCTGGACACGCCGTGAGAGCGCCGCTTGCGCTGAGATTTGAGACGTCGTGACCGCCCGGCAGTCTCCGCCCAATGTAAAGGTTAGTTATCGAACTTGTGTTAGCTACCAACTGTTGGCGCTTCACTTTGCCGGTTGGCGTGCTTCGTTCGTGAATCCATCTCAGGTCCTGAAACATGTCGCCTTCGAGAAGCAACATTGGCGAACTTCGAACCGACCAGCTTGATGGTTTGAGATGTCTGGCGTTCGCAATGGTGTTTTTTTCCCATTTCAAGGCGCCTGCCGATTATACCACACTTGTCATGATCCAGACGCAGGGGTGGGTTGGGGTCGAAGTCTTCTTTGCCCTGTCCAGCTTCCTGCTCTTTCGGCTGTTCGAGCAGGAACAGGTACGAACAGGAACAATTTCCATCTCGCAATTCTTCGTGCGAAGGCTGTTGCGCATCTATCCGTTGATGGTGCTTTTCCCGCTTGCGATGCTGCTCATCTACGGCGCCGACAATCCTGCCGCCTACGGATGGCTTCTCGGTGTGGTCTCGTTCGTCGGCAACTATATCTACTGGTTTCCGGAGGTCGGATGGTCGCTCAGATACACCGGCCAGCTCTGGTCGCTATGCTATGAATTCCAGATCTATCTGTTTTTGCCCTTTTTGTTTCTCATGTACCTCAAGGTCGGCCAGCGCGCCCTTGCCATGGGCCTGCTTTGCATTCTGCCCTTGTGCCTGCTTGGGCGAGCGGCATTCGTGCTGAGCGGGCTGTCCTTTCAGATGATCTATATGACACCGCTTCTGAGGCCCGAATCGACGATCGTCGGGATTCTCATCGCCATGGGCCTGACCAGAAAATTCCCTCTGCCGATGGTCGCCGCTGCATTCCTGGCAAGCGGCATCGGACTGGTCGTCCTTCCTCATGACCAGATTCCCGGCGGGCCGGTCTACGTCTTTCTCCTAGCGGGCATTTTTGCTGGTTCGCTGCTGCATTTGGCGCTGTATGCGAAAAACGTCGCCAGCCTGCTGCGCTGGCCGCCATTGGCGTATCTTGGAACGATTTCCTTCGGCCTCTATGTTTTCCACCCCTGGTCATTTGAGGAAGGCAAGGTCCTGCTGGGGTTGGTCCATATTCCGGAAACCTACACCACGACCTGCCTGGCGGGCCTGGCGCACTGCATTCTGCTGGCTACATTGAGCTACCGGATGCTGGAACAGCCGCTGTTGAGACTAAAGCCGCGTCAACCAGCGCGTCTGCCGGGGTTTGAGGCGTTGCGGACCAATGGTTAATGGCCGGTATTCTAGAAACCAAATCTTAGCTGCATTTCGGCACCGAAGCTTAATCGCTGTGTTGTAGTGTCTTTCCTGAAGAACGACCCGACAAATCGGGCGACGGGGCAGGGCATGCGTCAGACACAATTTGCGGCGGTGGCCACGATGGCGGCCGTCTTGATGATCACCGGGTGCACGACGAACAACAACAGCGTCGACACGACCAAGACCACAGCCATTCAACCGACGGCAAAGACCGTCGACACCTCCGATCTGGCGCAAGGCAAGGCGCAGTTTCGCGATGCCAATTACGGTCTCGCCGAACAGCATTTCCGCAAGGCGGTCGAGCTGAAGGCCGACAATGCGGAGGCCTGGATGGGGCTCGCCGCTTCCTATGACGAACTCGGCCGCTTCGACTTTGCCGACCGCGCCTACGGCCAGCTCTTGAAGGTCGCCGGCCGCAAGCCGCAGATCGTCAACAATATGGGCTATTCGCAACTGCTGCGCGGCAACAAGAAGAAGGCCAGGGCGCTGCTGCTCGAGGCGAAGGCCGGCATGGCCGACCCCACGGTCGTCAACGCCAATCTCGCTCTGCTGAACAAGGGTTGATGCCGCGTCCCCGCACCGGTCTTGGTTGCGGCACAGGCGGTGTCGACGCTTTGTAAACCCTAACCTCAGCTTGGGTCGAAAGATCGGCTGAAAACGATGTCCGAGGGCTGCCGCTGACCTAGAATGCGGCGTAACCGCCGACGCTCGAGAGGCCTCCGTCCGATATGCTGGATTTCAGTTCGCTCCTGCTCGCGGCCGCGCTGTCGGGTACCTGTCTGGCCGTCACCATGTTTGCGATCTGGTTGACCGCGCCGCGGGCGCGTTTCGTGCTGACGGTGGCGTGCGGCATTCTCGTGCTTGTCGCGCATGTGATCCTGTTCTGGCGCTACACCAAGGAGCCTGATCCGCTGCTTTGCCAGATCGCGCTGGCGCTGCTCAGCTTGGGCTTCCTGATCCTCTGCATTTCGGCCATGCAGTATCTCGGCGTGCCGGACTACAGGCGTGCGATCGTGCCGACATTTGCCGCCATGGCTGTCTGCGCGGCGGTGACCTTCGTCGGCCTTGACGGTATCGGCTTCGTCGTCACCTACGCGACGGTCACCGTGCTGCTGTCGACGATCGGAGCCATGTTCTGGGTCAATGGCAGCCACGATCGCCGGATCCTGCTGGTGGTTTCGTTCCTGAGCGGCACCTGCGCGGTGTCGTTTGCGCTTTGCGGCGTTGTTCTGATGGCCAAGGGGCAATGGACGCTCGGTGCGGCGCCCGACAACTGGGCCGAACGTTTGAATTCCGTCGTTGCGGTGGCCTGCATGACCGGTCTCGGCGCCTTGACGCTGTCGCTGCACCATCTGCAGGCGCAGATCGAGCTGAAGGCCGAGACGATGACCGATCCATTGACCGGGCTGATGAACCGTCGCGGGTTGACATCGCACTATGGCGAGCGGCCCTTCGGTCCGTTCATGGCTGTCGTCATGTTCGACCTCGATCACTTCAAGAGGACGAACGACGTCTACGGTCACCCGGTCGGGGACCAGGTTCTGTGCCGCTTCGCCGCTGTCATCAGGAAATATGCCAGGACAGGCGTCGACGCCTTTCGCCTGGGTGGCGAGGAGTTCGCCATCGTCATGTCGCGGATGACGGAAGAGCGGGCCCATGATCTCGCCAGCAAGATCGGCGTTGCCTTCGGCACCGAAATCGTTGCCACCCCACTCGGTCCGTTGCGCAGCACGGTCAGCGGCGGTATCGGCTTTGGCGGCGCCGACGGCAGCAGCCTCGACGAGGTGCTGGCCGAGGCGGACGCAGCACTCTACGCGGCCAAGCACGCCGGCCGAAATTGCGTCATCAGCCACAAAAGGATGGGCAAGGCCGAACCGGTCAGGCCGGCCTTGCGCTCGGCATAGAGCGGGCTACTCCGCCGCTCCGAGATAGTCCGACAGCGGCGGGCAGGAGCAGACCAGATTGCGGTCACCGGCGACATTGTCGATGCGCGACACCGGCGGCCAGTATTTGGCCGCCGTGTCAGCATCGCCGGCGGGATAGGCCGCTTCCAGCCGCGAGTAGGGGTGGTTCCACTGGCCGGCCAGCACCTCGGCGGCGGTGTGTGGTGCGTTGACCAGCGGATTGTCGGTCAGCGGCCACTCGCCCCTGGCGACTTTCGCCGCTTCACCGGCGATGGCAATCATCGCCTCGCAGAAGCGATCAAGCTCGCGCTTGGGCTCGGACTCCGTCGGCTCGACCATCAGCGTGCCGGCGACCGGGAACGACATGGTCGGCGCGTGGAAACCGTAGTCGATCAGGCGTTTGGCGATGTCGTCGACGCTAATGCCGGCGCTCTCCTTGAGTACGCGGGTGTCGAGGATGCATTCATGCGCGATGCGATCGTGCCGGCCTTTGTAGAGCAGCGGGAAGTGCGGCGCGAGCCGCGTCGCCACGTAGTTGGCCGAGATGATGGCAGTCTCCGTCGCCTGCTTCAGGCCAGCAGCACCCATCATACGGATATACATCCAGGTGATCGGCAGGATGGAAGCGCTGCCGAAGGGTGCGGCCGACACGGCATGCACCGAGCCTTCGGTGACATGCCCCGGCAGATAGGGTTTCAGATGCGCTTTGACGCCGATCGGACCGACGCCCGGGCCGCCGCCGCCATGCGGGATGCAGAAGGTCTTGTGCAGGTTCATGTGGCAGACATCGGCGCCGATATCGGCGGGACGGGCAAGTGCTACCAGCGCGTTGAGGTTGGCGCCGTCGAAATAGACCTGGCCGCCATGCTCATGAATGAGGGCGCAGAGATGGCGCGCGCCTTCTTCATAGACGCCGTGCGTCGAGGGATAGGTGAACATCAGCGCCGCGAGATTTTTGGAATGCTCGTTGGCCTTGGCCCGCATATCGTCCATGTCGATATTGCCGTCCTCCAGGCAGCGCACGACGACAACGCTCATGCCGGCCATCGCAGCACTTGCCGGATTGGTGCCATGCGCGGAAGAGGGGATCAGGCAGACGGTGCGATGGCCTTCGCCGCGCGAGCGGTGATAGGCGCGGATGGCGAGCAGGCCGGCATATTCGCCCTGGCTGCCGGCATTGGGCTGCAGGCTGACGGCGTCGAAGCCGGTGATTTCCGACAGCCAGCCTTCGAGCTCGCCGATCATGGCGCGATAGCCGGCCGAATGGCTAGACGGCGCGAAGGGATGCAGATTGGCAATGCTTGGCCAACTCACCGGCATCATTTCGGCCGCCGCGTTGAGCTTCATGGTGCAGGATCCGAGCGGGATCATCGAGCGGTCGAGCGCCAGATCCTTGTCGGCCAGCCGGCGCAGCAAGCGCATCATGTCGGTTTCCGACTTGTTTTCGTTGAAGACCGGCTGGGTCAGAAACTCTTTTCCACGCGGTTTGCCGGGAACGGTGCTGTCGGCGGAGACCCCGGCCTTGGCGCCGAACAGGGCCGCGATCGCGTCGAGATCGGCATCGGTCGAGGTCTCGTCGAAGCTGATGCCGACATGGTCGGCGTCGATGACGCGCAGCAGCCGGCCAGTCTTTTCGGCGGCGGCCGCAATCTGGGCGGCCTTGCCCTTCGCCTCCACCGTCACCGTGTCGAAGCGGCTGGCGCCCAGCACCGAAACGCCTGCCGCCTTCAGGCCGCTTGCCAGGCGGTTGGCCAGCGCGTGGATACGCCCGGCAATCGCCTGCAGCCCGGCGGGGCCGTGCCAGATGGCATAGGCCGTTGCCATGTTGGCGAGCAGCGCCTGCGCCGTGCAGATGTTGGAGGTCGCCTTGTCGCGGCGGATATGCTGTTCGCGCGTCTGCAGCGCCAGCCGGTAGCCGGGGCGCCCCTTGCTGTCGGTCGATTGGCCGACGAGGCGGCCGGGCATCAGGCGCGTCAATCTGTCTGACACAGCGCAATAGGCGGCGTGCGGGCCGCCAAAGCCCATCGGCACGCCGAAGCGCTGCATCGGACCGACCGCGATGTCGGCGCCGAGTTTCGCCGGCGCATCGGTCAGCGTCAGGCCAAGCGGATCGGCGATGAAGACGACGATGGCGCCGGTGGCGCGGGCCTTGTCGATCGCCGCCTTGTGGTCGCCATAGACGCCAAACGTGTCGGGCCAGGAAACAAGCAAGGCAGCCGTGTTGTCGTCGATCGTCTCGCCGTCGATCTCGATGCCGAGCGGTTCGGCGCGGGTGCGCACGACATCCAGCGTCTGCGGATGCGGCGCGCCGGCAAGGGCCACCTTGGTCCGCTTGTCGCGGTGATGGCGCAGCGCAATGCCGACCGCCTCGGCGACCGCTGTCGCCTCATCGAGCAACGAGGCCGAGGCCACCGGCAGGCCGGTCAATTCGGTGACCAGGGTCTGGAAATTGAACAGCATTTCCAGCCGGCCCTGGCTGATCTCGGCCTGATAGGGGGTATAGGCCGTGTACCAGGCCGGATTCTCGAACAGATTGCGCTGGATGACCGGCGGTACATGGACACCGTGATAGCCGGCGCCGATGAAGCTCTTCAGCACCGTGTTGCCAGCCATGGTCGCCGACAATTCGGCCAGCGCTTCGGCCTCGCTGGCCGGCGCGGGCAATGTCAGCGGCAGGTCGAGGCGGATCGACTGCGGCACCGCCTGGCTGATCAGCGTCTCGATTGAGGGAACGCCAATTACGGCAAGCATGGCTCTGACATCGTTAACGCCCGGACCGATATGGCGGGCCGAGAAAGGGTAGGGTGCTGCGGTCATGTCAATACGTCCTGTTATCAGCCGATATGGGCTTTGTAGGCGGCCTCATCCATGAGGCCGGCAAGCTGGCTTTCATCGGCAAGCTTCATCTTCCACAGCCAGCCGGCGCCGGTCGCCGCCGAGTTGACCAGCGACGGGTCGGACGACAGCGTGCCGTTGGCCTCGGTGATCTCGCCATCGACCGGCGCGTAGACATCGGAGGCCGCCTTGACCGATTCGACCAAGACGGCGGTATCGCCTTTGGAGAGTTTCTTTCCGGTCTCAGGCAGTTCCACGAAGACGAGGTCGCCTAGCTGCTCCTGCGCGTAGTCGGTTATACCGACGGTGGCGATACCGCCTTCGACGCGGAGCCATTCGTGATCGGATGTGAAATAGGTCGTTGCCATGGAATTCATCCTTTGCGGTAGCGATGAGGGGTGAAGGGCAGGGAACTGATATCGACGGGGATTTTCGTGCCGCGCACATCAGCGAAGACCCGTGTGCCGGGCTTTGCCAGCGCTGCGGCGACATAACCCATGGCGACCGGATGTCCGGCCGAGGGGCCGAAGCCGCCGGATGTGACATGGCCGGCGGGGTTGCCGTCGGCGTCGAACAGAGGAGCGCCTGCGCGCACCGGCTGACGGCCTTCCGGCCTCAGCCCGACGCGCTTTTGCGCCGGGCCGCGTTCGACGGCGGTGCGCAAGGCATCGGCGCCGATGAAGGCGCCGGAAGCGCGGATCTCCTTGGGAATTGCCCACATCAGCGCGGCCGCGGCTGGGTCGGTCTCCGGCGTGATGTCCTGGCCATGCAGGCAAAGCCCTGCTTCCAAGCGCAAGCTGTCGCGCGCCGCAAGGCCGATCCACAGCACGCGCTCATCTTCCAGCAGCTTCGCCACAAGGTCGCGTGCATCAGCCACCGGCAGGCCGATCTCGAAACCATCCTCGCCGGTATACCCCGACCGGCTCATGAACCAGTTTTTCCGGGGCTCGACACCGTGCATGAACAGCAGCGACCCGGTCTCGATGCCCGCGCGGGACAACACGGCCCAGGCCTCAGGTCCCTGGATGGCCAGGAAGACGCGGTCGAGCGGCTCAACCTTCACATCGAAATCAGCGGCCAGCGCGCGCAGATGCTTTTCATCGGCCACCGCGTTGCCGGCATTGGCGACCACCATGAAGCGCTCGTTGCCGAGGCGGGTGACGATCAGGTCGTCGAGGATGCCGCCGGCTTCATTGAGGAAGAAGGACAGCTTCGACTGCGAGATTTCGAGCGTGCCGGCATCCAGTGGGCAGGCGCGGTTGAGCAAGTCAATCGCGCCTGGCCCGCTGACCTCGAACAGCTTCATGTGCGAGATGTCGAACAGGCCGGCATGTTCGCGGGTATGAAGATGTTCCTTCATGACACCGGCCGGATAGGTCAGCGGCATCGACCAGCCGGCAAAGGCGCCGAAACGCGCACCGGCGGCTGTGTGGATATCTTCGAGGGGGAGGTGTCTGCTGTCGTCGCCCGTCATGTCATCTCCAGAGTCGCACGCAATCGGCCGCTGATGGCGACCAGTCCGTGCCCCTCTGTCTGAAGCCTGAGAGACTCGCGCAACCGGAACTCTGTCAGCGGCGCTTACACCTTCGGCGCGGGGGCAAGCCCCGACTTTCCAGAGTGTCTTTCCCGTCTACGGTTCTTTTGCCTGAGAGATTTCGGGCGATTTCCCCTTCGGCGGCAGCTCTCGCTGCTCTCTCCCGCAAACAGGTAGGACTCAAAACCTCAAGTCCTCGACGCGCCATCCATAGCCCGTCGGCGACACCTTGTCACCTCCCTGCGACATCAAAGGTGCGTTGATATTCAGGTGATGCCGGCCTGACCTGAATCTCAGCACAGCTGAAGCGCGCCGTGCCGGCAAGTCTTCGCTAACCACGCCGTTTGCCGGTTTTTCAAGACACTCCTGATATAGGAGGTCGATGTAACGCTTTGGGGCGGACGGGGACGACAATGGGCGAATTGATCATGAGCGCGCCGGTGGCAGGGCTGACCTCGAAGAATCGCATTGCCCCGGAAGATGTGGTGATGCTGCGCCGCGACGTGTTCGCCGATGGCGTGGTGACCAGAGGCGAGGCCGAGGCTTTGTTCGCGCTCGACCAGACGGCCAAGGACAAATGCGCCGATTGGGCGCCGTTCTTCGTCGAGGCGGTGACCGACTACATCGTTCATCAGGAAAAACCGTCCAGCTACACCTCGCAGGACAATGCCGACTGGCTGGTCCGCACCATCTCGCGCGACGGCATGGTCGACAGCCGCACCGAACTCGAATTGCTGGTCCATGTGCTGGAAGAAGCAAGATCCTCGCCGAGCAAGCTTTGCGTCTATGCGCTGGAGCAGGTCGCCCATGCGGTCATCGACGGCAAGGGGCCGCTGATGCTGGGCGGCGCGCTGGTGCCCGGGCTGATCGCCAAAGCGGAGGTCGAACTGCTGCGCCGTATCCTCCACGCCCATGGCGGTGACGGCAACATCGCCATCACACGGGGCGAGGCCGAGGTGCTGTTCAGCATCAACGAACAGACCGCCCAGGCCAAGAACGATCCGTCCTGGAACGATCTGTTCGTCAAAGCGATCGCCAATTTCGTCATGTGCTCGGCCGGCTATGAAGCCCCGACCCGCGATGTCGCGCTGCGACAGGAAAGCTTCCTCGAACACGCCGATCCAGAAATCGGCAGCTTCTTCAGCCGCATGGTCTCCGGCGGCCTTGCCGGCATCATCGAGGCCTACCGGTCTCCGGATGACATCGAGGCCGAGTGGGAAGCCAAGAACAGGGCGGCAGAGGCCTTGGCCCGCCGCGCCGAAACGATCGATGCCGGTGAAGCCAAATGGCTGGTCGGACATATCGGCGTGGACAGGCCTCTCTATGAGAACGAACGTGCGCTGCTGACCCTCATCAAGCATGCCTCGCCGGAGATCCATCCGGCGCTGAAGCCGCTGCTCGACAAGGTCGCCTGAAAGAACCAGCGTCCGCCGCGTCGCTTTCTCCGTGACGTTGTTGTGTTGCCATACAAGGGGCGACCGCCTGTCAAACGAGTCGTGACCGCAGCGAGGTTCCGATCTTGTCGCGGGATTTGGCAGGCCGGAAAGCACCCTATCTGTTTCGATAGGGTTCGTCGGCCATGAAACTCCTCTAGTGTCGGGCGGGGACGTCCACTCAGGGGAGAACAACACATGACCATGCTACGTAAGATGCTTGCGCTTGCCTTTGCCGCGGGCCTCGGCTCGACAACGCTGGCGTTTGCCGGCGGGATGACGCCGCAACAACAGGCTGACGCGCGCACCAAGGTCGAAACAGCCGTGGCGCTGGCCAACATCGCCAAGGCCGACAAGGACGGCGAGGCGATGCTCGTCGCCGCCAGAATGCTGGCCGAGGCCGGACCGGTGGCCGAGCAAGGCGCCAAGATGAAGGACGGCAAGCCGACGCTGATGGACACCGGCAAGATGGCCAAAATGGCCAAGGAAATGGGCGCCGATGCCAAGAAGGCCGATGCGGTCGCCAGCATGGCGACGTCGAACGGCGAAACGGCGCGTAGCGACGGTTATTGGTACTACAGCTGCGATTCCTACAACAACTGCCAGTGGATCTACGCCGGCTATTGAGCGGGGCCGGGGGGCTCAATCAAAGCTAGGCGTTCGTGATCGGCCCGTGGCCTCCACGGGCCGATCATCATTTTGTGGCGAGGCTAGATGCCGCCATACCAGTCGTAGCCATTGTCTTCCCAATAGCCGCCGCGACCGCCGCCGACATCGGCGAAGCCGTCGACCAGTTCGATCTTGTAGAGATATTTCGGCATCTTGTAGCCGAGCTGGCGCTCGACGCGGACGCGCAGCGGTGCGCCGTTCTCGACCGGCAACGGCTTGCCGTTCAAGCCATAGGCCAGGATCGTCTGCGGGTGGCGGGCGTCGATCAGGTCGATCGTGCCGTAATATTTGATGTCGCCGGACAGGCTGCGGTCGATCGTGTCGAGGCAATGGAACATAACATAGCGCGCCTGCGGCTTGACCACCGCCTGGTCCAGGATCAGCGACAGCGGCGTGCCAGTCCATTTGGCGATGCAGCTCCAGCCTTCGACGCAGTCGTGACGTGTGATCTGCGTGCGGCTCGGCATGTTCTGAAGCTGCTCGCGGGTCAGCGACAGCGGCTTTTCGACCAGTCCAGAGACTTCCAGCCGCCAGTCGGCGAAATTGTTGGCGAGCAGGCCCTTGTAGGTGTCATCGTCGGGCGCGGTGACGCCATTCGGCCGCTGCGGCTGGCGGATGTCGGCCTCGGTAAATTCCGGCGCCAACGCGTCGCGTCCGGCCAGGAAGCGTTGCGCCCGGTATGTCAGCCCATTGGCGTTTTCGAGGAAACTGCGCAAGCCGCTGCCGATGCTCAGCTGGCTGTCGAAGGCGTCACAGCCCGACAGCATGATGCCGGAGGCGCCGAGGCTGGCCGCGGTCAGAAACTTGCGGCGGCTGATTTCGAATTTCGCCATGTCAGGCACTCCTCTCAGGCGTTTTGTCGTCATGCGTGGGAG
This sequence comes from Mesorhizobium sp. P3_A8, assembly GCF_056402995.1. Taxonomy (NCBI): domain Bacteria; kingdom Pseudomonadati; phylum Pseudomonadota; class Alphaproteobacteria; order Hyphomicrobiales; family Phyllobacteriaceae; genus Mesorhizobium; species Mesorhizobium sp. P3_A8. The sequence continues at coordinate 322,275 of NZ_JBFUGI010000009.1, forward strand.
GATCGGTGCGATACCAGCCGGTGATGATCGAGCGCAGTTCGTTGATCGGGCCGGCGGCAAGGATCATCAGGATGTGGATGATGAAGAAGCCGACCAGCAGCAGCATGACGGTGAAATGGATGGTGCGCGCCGTCTGCCTGCCGCCGAGCAGATCGTTGAGGAACGGCAGAACCGAATTCATACTGGGCGACATGGCAAGGCCGGTGATGATCATCAGCGGCAACAGCACGAACAGCACGCCGCCATAAGCCATCTTCTGCAGCGTGTTGTATTCGCGGGTGTGGTGGAATTTCAGCTTCGCGTGGTCGACGATGTCCCGCGGCAACCGCTTGAGATCGTCGAGGCGCGGCGCCAGATCGCGCCTGATATGGCCGTTGATCAGGCTGGCGACCAGCCAGACGAGCAAGGTCGTCGTCAGGATCCAGGCGAAGAAGAAATGGATGACGCGGGCGGTGCCGAGATCATAGTAGGACGGGATGGTCGCCCAGGACGGAAAGCCGCGCGCCGTCTCGTTGCCAGCCGGACCTGACCAGCCAAGCACGCCTGTGGTGTCGAAGCGGTGCCCGAAGATTGCGGTGTAACCGCGCGGGCCGGCGTTGGTGTTTTCGGCGCCGATTTCGAAGATGGTGTTGTTGTAGCCGAAACCGGATTGCTTGCCGATGTAGAGCTGCGGCCGGGCATTGAAGATCTGCAGGCCGGACAGCAGCATGAAAAACAGCGAGATGGCCCAGAGCCAGTGGGTCAGCCGCGTCCAGCGCGACTGCCGGTAGATCAGCGTTTTGTCTTTCGAAGCGGGAACGCCCGGCTCAATTTCGGATTGGCTTCTGGCAACCGATTCCATCTTGTCTCGTCTCCCGGCCCCGCGACGTGGCCTGCGCGTTCATTGTCCTCCTGATACGTCGCGATCCAAACCGATGTTTCATCCGATCACGGATTTATTATGGACCGCCCAGGCTGACGGCGAGATTGACGGCGGCGGCGACGATGACCGTGTTGAAGAAGAACGACAGGATCGAATGGACAAGCACGACACAACGCATATGCGTCGTCGAGATGTTGGTGTCGGCGGTCTGCGCCGTCATGCCGATGACCGTCGAGAAGTAGAGGAAGTCCCAACCTTCAGGCCGCTTGTCGCCTGGGAACAGCAATCCGCCGACCGGGATTCTCGTCTTGGTCTTGGTGTCGACCTCGTCGCCGTCCATCCAGTAGACATGGGCATAGTGAAGTGCCGCCATGGCATGGATGGTGAACCAGCCGAGCGGGATCGACAGCAGCGCGAAGCCGAGCTCGATGGGATTGCCCCTGTCCTTCTGATTGATCAACAGGAACAGGGAGATAAGGGCAACACCGACGACAACAAGCGTCACCGCGAAGATGACCAGCACCGGCATGTCGGTGGCGCGCGCATTCTTGCTCAGATATTTGCCGGTGAAGGTCGGCATCTGGCTGACGACAAGAATGACGTAAGCGGCAAAAAATGCATTCGCGCCGATCGAATAGGCGAGCGGGGCGCGCAGCAGCAAAGCCACAACAAGCGCCACGGCGCCGAAGCAGGCCGACATTGCGAACAGCATGTGACGCTGCATGGGGTTCTTGATCGCGGCGGCCATGGCGGTCTCCACCCTGGGTGGCGCTCGGTTTCTAGCTGGGTGTGGCGGATTTCAGCGCCCGCCGCAAGATGCGGTCGAGTTCGCCGAGGAACCGCGAGCGGTCCTGCGGTGCGAAGCTGGCATTGTAGCCCTTGCTTTCGCCGGTTTCGCGCAAATGCTGCTTCAAGTCGCGCATCGCCACCGCCATGCCGATTGTCTCGGGCGTGAACGGCCGCCCGGTGGGCCCAAGCACATGCGCGCCGAGCGCCACCGCGCGGGCGGCAAGCGGAATGTCGGCGGTAATCACGATATCGTTGGCGCGGGCGTTCTCGACGATCCAGTCGTCGGCGGCGTCAGCACCCTTGGAGACGACGACATTGCGGATCATCGGATCGCGCGATGGCCGCAAGCCGCCATTGGAGACGTAGGTGACGACGACGCCAAGGCGCTCGGCGACCTTTTCGACCTCGGCCTTGACCGGGCAGGCATCGGCATCGACATAAATTTGGGGTAGCGATGGATCGCCGCTAGTCGGGTTCATAACGGGTGAATTTCAAATCATAGCCGCGCGGCTTGGCGCCGGGCGGTTCTTCGGGCTCAGTGTCATAGACCAATACTTCCCTCGTACAGGCAAATCCGACCTGTTGGCCGATGGTGCGGATCATATCGATCGCTTGATCGGAGTTGTAAGCCCAGACCTTCATGCCAAAAAAGGCGGGTCCTGTGTCGGTGGTTCCGTAGCCCGCATTTGGAGACAGCACTTCTCCGTCGGCAAGCAGCGTGTAGTGATGAAAGTCGGTTGTCACCCGCCCGTAGCGGAGCTTCAACTTCCAGTTCTTGAGGCCCCTGAGATCCATCAATTACCCGGCGGCGATGCGCGGTAGAGAAGGGCTGGCGTCGCGAGCTAGCCCTTCTCGTTTTAATTCAGGCCGGCAAGGCGCCTGACTTCTTCGCCGTCCAAGTGGCGATGTAATCCATCAGGCCGGGGTTGAGGCAGTCATAGGGCTCCAGCCCGATCGACTTCAGTTGCGCCCGGATGCCGTCCATCCGCTTCGGATCGACGCCGGATTCAATGATCGACGAGACGAAGGCGGTGAAGCCCGGCGGCGACCAGCCATCCTCCTGGAAGCGCTCGGGGTGGATGAAGGACAAGCCCTTGAACGGATGGTCGCGTTCGACCGGGCCGTGCATGTGGACGCCACAGCCGGTGCAGGCATGGCGCTGGATCAGGGCTGAGGGATCGACCACCTTGAGCTTGTCGCCGTTCTCGGTGACGGTGACGTCGCCGGTGCCGGCAACGGCAACCACCGAAAACACCGCGCCGTCCGGCTTCCAGCATTTTGTGCAGCCGCAGGCGTGGTTGTGGGCGATCTGCCCCTTGACCTTCACCTTGACGGGCTTGCTGGTGCAGGCACAGACCAGCGTGCCGCCGGCAAAGCTTGCGCTTTCCTTGGGCAGGCCATTGTCGATTTTCGGATGCAGTTTTTCAGGCATTATCTTCCTCCCTGTTTTGTCATCTCGACTAGGTCTCGACGACCACCTCATTTTCCATGAAGTGCACCTTCAACAGGCGATGCACTTCGGTCAGACTCCTCCTTAGGAAGGCGCCATGCACGAGGTAAGCGATCTCACCTTGCGCACGATCGATCTCCTCCAGATTGATCGTGACGCGCTTTTCTTCGCGAAAGCTACGCCAAACATCCTCGCCGAAGTTCCGTATTCGATGGATCGTCGACTTCTCAGGGTCGACGAAACGAATTCGAACTTCCTTCAATAGACCACCACACTCCTGATCGACTTGCCCTCATGCATGAGGGCGAACCCCTTGTTGATGTCCTCGAGCTTCAGCGTGTGGGTGATCATCGGATCGATCTGGATCTTGCCGTCCATGTACCAGTCGACGATTTTCGGCACGTCGGTGCGGCCACGCGCGCCGCCGAAGGCGGTGCCCATCCAGGTGCGTCCGGTGACCAGCTGGAATGGCCGCGTCGAGATCTCCTGACCGGCACCGGCGACGCCGATGACGACCGACTTCCCCCAGCCACGATGCGAGGCTTCCAATGCCTGGCGCATCACCTTGGTGCTGCCGGTGCAGTCGAATGTGTAGTCGGCGCCGCCGATCTGGTCGGCGCCGCGCTTGGTCATGTTGACGAGGTGCGGGACGATGTCGCCGTCGATCTCCTTCGGATTGACGAAATGCGTCATGCCGAACCGCTCGCCCCATTCCTTCTTGTCGTTGTTGAGATCGACGCCGATGATCATGTCGGCGCCGGCCAGCTTCAGGCCCTGGATGACATTCAAGCCGATGCCACCGAGGCCGAAGACGACAGCCGTGGCGCCTTGCTCGACCTTGGCGGTGTTGATGACCGCACCGATGCCGGTGGTGACGCCGCAGCCGATGTAGCAGATCTTGTCGAAGGG